>JAVCCZ010000009.1 GCA_030765265.1 Candidatus Erginobacter occultus | reverse complement strand
CGAGATCATCAAGGATTTGGGCGAAGAACATTGTCAGACCGGTTTCCCGATCATCTACACTTCCGCCGACAGCGTCTTCCAGATCGCCGCCCACGAGGAGATCGTCCCCCTGGAAGAACTCTACGGTTTCTGCCGGCAGGCCCGGGAGCTGCTCCAGGGGGAACACGGGGTGGCCCGGGTGATCGCCCGGCCCTTCATCGGGGAACCGGGGTCTTTCGAACGGACCGCCCACCGGCACGATTTTTCCCTCGCCCCGCCCTCGGACACCGTCCTCGACCTGGTCGTCCGCCGGGGGCTGAAGACCTACGGGGTGGGGAAGATCCACGATATCTTCGCCGGCAAGGGGGTCAGCGAGACGATCGGCATCGAGGATAATATGGACGGGGTCAACCGGACCCTGGAAGCGATGGGGATGGACGGCTACAGCCTGATCTTCACCAACCTGGTCGATTTCGATATGAAATACGGCCACCGGCGCGAAGTGGAAGCCTACGCCCGGGCCCTGGAAGAGTTCGACGGCCGGGTCCCGGAGATTCTCGCCGCCCTGCGGCCGGAAGATATCCTCTTCATCACCGCCGACCACGGCTGCGACCCCACCTTCGCCGGCCATACCGACCACACCCGGGAGTACATCCCGCTCCTGGTCGGCGGTCCGCCGGTGAAGCCCGGGGTGGACCTGGGTATCCGGAAGAGCTTCGCCGACATCGCCCAGACCATCAGCGAATACCTCGGCCTGGCCGAACTGGGCTACGGGGAGAGCTTCCTTTCCCTGATCGGAAAAAACTGAGTATCACCGCGGAGGCGCGGAGAACGCGGAGAAAAAAAGAGTAGTTGTACCATAGATACCCTCCGCGCCCTCGGCGCCTCCGCGGTGAATTAATACCCTGGTAAATGTAAAAGAGGAAACACGATTATGATTGTTGACAAGCAGAAGTTACAGGAGACAGTAGATTATCTGGCCACCCGGACCGGGATCAAGCCGGAGGTGGGGATTATCCTCGGCTCCGGACTGGGAACGGTAGTGGATATGCTCGAGGACGCGGTTCATATCCCCTACGGGGAGATCCCCAACTTCCCGGTCTCCTCGGTCAAGGGCCACGGCGGCCAGCTCGCCTTCGGCACCTGCGCCGGGAAAGGGGTGGTAGTCCAGGAGGGCCGGGTCCATTTCTACGAGGGACTGCCGGCCCATAAGATCCTCTATCCCCTCTTCGTGATGAAGGCCCTGGGGGTGAAGACCGTCATCAACACCAACGCCGCCGGGGGGATCAACCCCGAGTTCAACGGCGGCGACCTGATGCTGGTCCGGGACCATATCAACTTTATGTGGCTCAATCCTTTGACCGGCCCCAATGACGACAGCGTCGGCCCCCGGTTCCCGGATATGGCCCGGGCTTACCATCCCCGGCTGCGGGAGATCGCCCGGCAGGGAGGAAAAGAACTGGGGATCGAACTCCGGGAAGGAATCCTGATCTCTTTCTCCGGCCCCAGTTACGAGACCCGGGCCGAGATCGCGATGTCGGCCCAGCTCGGCGCCGACGCGGTCGGGATGTCCACCGTCCCCGAAGCGATCGTCTCCAGCTACCTCGGACTGCGTTTCCTGGCCATCACCTTCATCTCCAACCTGGTCAGCTCGGACCGGACGGCGAAACTGACCCACGAGGAAGTCACCGCGGCGGCGGGGGCCGCCAGCCGGAAACTGGCCTCCCTGATCGAGTACGTCGTCACCGAGATGAAAAAAGTCGGGGGGGATCCGGGAAAGTGACGCCGGAGGGGATCCAGATCCTCGACGAGATCTTCCCCGGCCGGGAGATCCCGGCCGGGCTGAAAGACCTCCTCTCCACGATCCCGATCTCCCGGCCCGACCTCTTTAAGGCCTCCCCCACCCGCCTGGTCCCTCCGTTCTCGCTTCCCGGTCTCCAGGAGATGCTCCGGCTGCTGACCGAGGATCTCCGGAACGGACGCGTCCTCACCGTCCTCCCCGGCGACAGTCCGGATGGACCGGCCGCGATCTCCCTGCTCAACCGGATCTTCAAGCCTCACCGGAAAAATATCCGGCCGATGAGAGAACCCGGCCGGGGGGAAGGACCAACCCTGGAGTTCGATATCCGGGACGGACTCCGTTACCTGCGCGGCGACCAAGTCCTCGCTCTCGCCCCCGGAGGACCCGGCGGGGGACGTTACTCCGCCGCCGGCCTGGTCTTCAAGCTGGGCCAGGGACAACAGTTGACGGCGGAGAAAGGTTTCGGACGCCGCTATGTCGCCTTCGATCTCGAGACCACCGGGAAGGACCCTCGCCGGGACGAGATCATCGAGATCGGCGCGGTCCGGATCTCCGGCGGGGCCGCGGGGGAGGAGTTCAGCGCCCTGATCAAACCCTCCCGGCCGCTGCCCCGCCTGATCACCGAAATAACCGGGATCACCGACCGGGACCTGGAGAACGCCCCGCCCCTGGAAGAGGTCCTGCCGAAATTCCTCGATTTTGTCGGAGAGGATACCCTGGTCGCCCATAATATCGAGTTCGACTACGCCTTTCTGAAACGGGCCGCCCGGAAAATCCTGAAACGGCGCCTGACCAACGAGGCTTTCTGCACCCTGGTCGCCGCCCGGGCCCGGATGCCGGGGCAGAGCCACCGGCTGGGAGCGGTGGCCGAGGCGCTGGGGATCGAGCTCAAGGACTGGCACCGGGCCACCGCCGACGCCCGGGCGGCGGCGGAGATCTTCCTCCGTTTCCAGGAAGAGGATAACGCGCCGAAACGCTTCGACTATTTCCGCAAAACCGTGGACCGGGCCTGCCTCGGAACCCTCCTGGCCCGGGTCCCGATCAGCGGCGACAACGCCGTCTTCTTCCGGCACGGCTGGGAAAGGATCCTCGGGGAGTACCGGGCCGGGGAGCGCTATTTCCGCCGCCGCCCCGGGAGCGGGGAGAAGATCGACCGCCGGCTCCCCGCCGATCTCGACTCCTGGTGGAAGAAAAAGCGCGGCCGGGCCGTCTATCGCCTGGTCGAACGAGCCGTCTCATCTCCCCGGCAGGATGACACCGCCTGAACACCAGCCCGAAGCCCGGACGGCGGGAGCCGCCTTCCGCCTTTTCGCTCTCCTGCTCATCCTGATCGCCGGGACGGCGGTCTTCTTCCCCGCGCTCGATTTCGATTTCGTCAACTGGGACGACCCTTCCCAGATTCTCAACAACCCCCTGGTCCGGGACCTCTCCCCGGCCGGCCTGACCCGGATCTTCACCTCCCGCGTGGTCCGCCAGTACCACCCCCTGGTCACCCTGAGCTTCGCCCTCGAATACCGATTATTCCGAGACAACCCGATCCCCTATCACCTCCATAACCTGTTCCTCCACCTGCTCAACGGCGGCCTGCTCTTCGCCCTCGCCTACCGCCTCTCCGGACGCCGGCTCCTCCCCGCCTTCCTGGCCGGGCTCTTCTTCACCGTCCATCCTCTCCAGTCCGGGGCGGTGGTCTGGATCTCGGGGAGAAAGGATCTCCTCTCGGCCGCTTTCTTTCTCTCTTCCCTGCTCGCTTACCAAAAACACCTGGAGGAAAAGAGCCGGGGCCCCCTCATCCTCTCCCTGGTTCTCGGCGGCCTGGCCCTCCTCGCCAAGGCCACGACGGCGGTCCTGCCCCTGGTTCTGCTCCTGGCTGACTGGCGGGCCGGGCGGAAGCTTAGCCCCCGGCTGCTCCTGGAGAAACTCCCCCTCTTCCTGGCCGCCGGTGTGATCGCCGCCCTCTCGCTCTTCTGGCAGCTGGCGCCCGAGGCCGGGATCCGGGGCCATTACGGCTGGGAGTTCGGAAATATCCTCCGGGCCGGGAAGACGATCTTCTTCTACCTGAAAGCCGCTCTCTTCCCCTTAAGCCTCTCCCCTCTCTATCCGGCGGCGGCCGGACTTCCGGCCGGGTCCGGACCCCTTGCCGGGGCGATCCTCCTGGCCCTGGTTCCCCTGGCTTTCTTCACCGATATCTTCCGGGGCGAAGGGGGGAGGACCCGCCTCTTCGGGGCTCTCTTTTTTCTCCTCTGCCTCCTCCCGGTCAGCCGGCTCGTTCCCTTCGGCGGGACCGAAGAGGTCGCCCTCCGGTTTATGTATCTCCCCCTGGCCGGCCTCGCGCTCTTCGCCGGCGGCGGACTCGACGCCTGGTTTCCCCGGGAAAGGTTCCGAACGGCGACGATCGTCGCCGCCCTGGCGGCGGCCGTTTTCTTCGGCGGCCTGACCCGGCAGGTCATCGGCTTCTGGCGGGACGGGGAAGCTTTCTGGTCGGGGGTGATCGAGGGTTACCCGGAGTTCGACCTCGCCCACCACCAGCTGGGGTCGTATTACTTCTCCCGCCGCGATTACCCCGCCGCGATCACCCGGACTGAACGAGCGATTGAGCTCAACCCCGAAATCGCCTACAGTTACGTCATCAAAGGGTTGGCCCACCGGGAACTGGGCGAGACCGGCGAGGCCCGCCAATCCCTGTCGGACGCCCGCCGGATCCTGGAAGAGATGGGCCGGACGGCCGAGGCCCTTCGGGTATCAGCCTACCTGAGAGAAATGCCGGATAGCGATACCCCGGATGATGAGTGATGTCATTCCTAACCGGGAAAGATGCTGCTGATCTGCGGTATTTACCAAAAAGGAGAATATCGATGAAACTGCGAGTGGTTATCGACCGGATCGAGGACGGACGGTTGGCGGTCCTTGAAATCGAGGGGGTGCCGGGGGACTTCGTCTGGCCGGTGGAGTTCCTGCCGGGAAACGTCCACGACGGCAGCATCCTCGACTTCACCATCGAGGATAACCCCCAGGCCGAAGCCGCCCAGCGGGAGAAGGTGCGTAAGCTGAGGGAAGAACTCCTGCGCCGGACAGAAAAAGGTGCCAGTCATTGAATATTGACATTTTTGGAGGGTGACTAACCTGCCGGTATTATTAAATGTCAATATTCAATGACTGGCACCTTTTTCGTAAACGATCCCGGCGTAGCCGACGAACGACTCGTCGGGGTGGATGTCGTAACTGGTCAGGTACTCGACCAGCCGCCCCTTTTCGATCCCGTAAGTTCGGGCAAAGGCCAGGGCCGCCACCGCGCCGCCCGCCGAACAGGCGGACTGCTCTTCCCCGGCCCGGCGGAGCGCTTCCGGGCCGTCCATCTCCAGCAAGCTTTCAATAAAGGCCCGGTCGTTGACTTCCTTGACCCATTTCACCGCCTCCTCCCCCCGCCCGGCCGGGCTGAAACCGTAATTCGACCCGTAATGGGTCAGGTCGGTGGAGCCGAGGACGGCCACCGATCTCCCCAGGGAGTCGGCCCCCTGGCGGATCGCCCGGCCCAGTTCCTCCGCCGCCGGGGAGGGGGCGGCCCGGAGGGCCAGAGCCCGGGTATCGGGGAAGAGGTATTTCAGGAAAGGCAGCTGGATCTCCACGGTATTGTCCGGGGATCGGTCTTCCCGGAGAGGAGCGGAGAGATGATCGGAGATCGTTTCCAGCAGTTCCAGGTCGGCCGCCAACACCCCGAGCGGGGTCTCATACCCTTCCTCGAAAGCGGCCAGGACCCCGGCCGAGGGGGGGAGGTGCCCGCCTACCACCACCACCGTCTCCACCGGCCGGCGGAACTGGAGCAAAACCCGGAGGGCGAGCCGCCCCGAGAAGGTCCAGCCGGCGTGGGGCGCCACCCCCGCTACCGCCCGGCCCCGGGGAGCCGGTTCATCCGCCAGATACCCTTCAATCGTCCGCCGGGTCTCCCCGGCGCTCCCCGGGTACCAGCCGGGGGGCAGGACTCTCGGTCTGATTTTCATAACTGATTTCTCCTTGATATTCCGCCGGCGTTCTCGGGCTACTTTCTACTTTTTCCCAACTGCAACCTCCCGGATCCGGCCGTCGGTATCGATGACGAAGATCTGCTTCCCCCTCCAGGCCAAGGCTAGGCCTTGCCGGAAATCGGTGGCGTCATCGAAACCGGCTTCTTCCATCGGCCGGCCTTCCCGGTCGATGTAGCCCCAGCGCCCGGCCAGCATAACCCGGGCCCACCCGTCCCGGAAGGGAAAGGCCCGGTCGAAGAGGGAGTCGATCGCCCCCTGTCCCCGGCTATCGATATAGCCCCACTTCCCGGAGGTCTTCGCCCGCAGGACCCGGTCGAAACCCTTATCCACCGCCACCGGGGCCAACCCCTGGGAGAAATCGGAGGCAAAGTCGAAGACCGGGGGGAAGATAAACCGCCCGGTCCGGTCGATAAAGCCCCACTTTCCTTCCCGGTTGACCCGGGCCAACCCCTCGGAAAAGGATTCCGCCCAGGCGAATCCGGGGCCGATCGCCTCCTTCCCCTCCCGGTCGATATAGCCCCAACACTTCTCCCCCTCGCTGCGGACCGGGGCCAGACCGTCGGAAAAATCCCCCGCCTCGGCAAACCGGGGAGAAATGGCAAAGCGTCCGGTGCGATCGAGAAAGCCGACCGGGCCGGAGACGGCAGCTCGGGCCCGGTCCTCGAAGAAACTCCCGGTCACCGTGAAACGGGGTCGGATAATCACCTTCCCCTCCCGGTCAATGTAACCCCAGCGGCCCCGCCGGAGCCCGGGGGGGATAACCGTGGCCAGCCCCTGGGAGAAGGAGAAGGCTTCCCGGAATCGGGGCTTGATCGCCGGGTTTCCTCCGCCGTCGATGAAGCCGTAAGATTCCCTGGTCCTCCCCCCGAACCGGCGCCGGGCGAGGGAGACCAGGGCCAGGCCATCATAAAAGGGAAATGCCAGGCTGAACCGGGGGGTGATCGCCCACCGCCCCTCCCGATCGACGTAGCCGTACCCGGTCGAGACCCTGACCGGCAGCAGGGACATCAATCCCCGCCCCCGCTTTCCGGCCGGGCTTCCGGTCCGAGGAGCCGGATGATCTCCCGCTGCCCCTCTTCCAGTTCCTGGTATTTCCGGCGGAATTCCTCGATAAAATCCACCGTCTTCATCCCCACCTTGACCGCCACCGTCGTCATCACCGCCATCGCCAGGAGAAATACCACCAGCACCAGTTCAATCATCGATCCGCCTCCTTGAAATCCCCGGCCGCAGAGAAATCGAGGGAAATATTTCTATCGGGCCGGCGCGGTTTATCTTACTATGACTTCGTGTCCATAGAGTGACCTTGAGCGGGATATCTTAATGAAAATCGCCTTTGTCTTCAACCCTTTTAAATACAAGCTGCACGAAGAGAACCTCCGGATCGTCCAGAAGTACTTCGGGCTCTTTCCTCCCCTGAGCCTGGCCTGGGCCGCCGCCATCGCCGAAGAGGCCGGACACCAGGCCCTGATCGTCGACGCCCGGACCCTCCGCCTGAGCCCGGAAGAGACCCTGGCCCGCTTGCGGGAGTTTGGGCCGGATATCCTCGGCTTTATGATGACCACCTATATGTTCCGGGAGACCCTGGAGTGGATCGGCTACCTCAAGGAACGCCTCCGGGTCCCGGTGGTAGTCGGCGGCTACAACCTCCGGGTCTATCCCCGCCAGTCCCTGGTCCCGGAGGAGATCGACTTCGGGGTGGTCGACCAGGCTTACTACACCCTCCCCGGCCTGCTGGAGCAGCTGGAGGGAGCCGGCCGCTTCGAGGAAGTCCCGGGACTGGTCTATAAAAAGGATCGGGAGATCATCGTCACCCCCCACCCCCAGAAGATCGACTTCGATCGCTACCCCAACCCCGCCCGCCACCTGCTGCCCAACCATCTCTACGCCGAGTTCCCCACCGAACGAAAGAACTTCACGGTGATGGTGACCAGCCTCGGCTGCCCGATGCGCTGCACCTTCTGCGAGGCCGGGCGGACCGAGTATAACCCCCGTTCCGCGCTGACCGTGGTCAACGAAATGCAGGAATGCCACGACCGCTTTGGAATCCACGAGATCGACATCTTCGACTATGAGTTCCCGATGGTCAGGGAGCGGACGGAAGCCATCTGCCGGGAACTGCAACAGAGAAATCTCGACCTGACCTGGGCCTGCCGCTCCCGGGTGGACACGGTGGACGCGGAACTGCTCTCGGAGATGTACGGCGCCGGCTGCCGGCGGATCTACTACGGGATCGAATCGGGGTCCCAGGAGACCCTCGACCTGCTGGAGAAAGGGATCACCCTCCGCCAGATCAGGGAGACGATCACGCTGACCAAGAAAACCGGGATCCGCCCGCTCGGCTTCTTCCTGGTCGGGGTCCCCGGCGAGACCCGGAAATCGGTCAAGCAGACCGTCCGCTTCGCCAAGAGCCTCGATCTCGATTATGTCCAGTTCTCGAAATTGACCGCCAAGCCCCTAACCGGGTTGTGGAAGGACCTGGTCCGGGAGACGGGAAAGGATTACTGGGAAGATTACATCTTGGGCAAGACCGGGGAAAAGATCCTCCCCCGGCCCTGGACCGAACTCTCCAACGGGGAGATCGACCGCCTGACCCGCTGGGCCTACGTCGCTTACCACTCCCGCCCTGGTTTTCTCTTCCGGATGGTCCGCCAGGTGAAGTCGTTTGACGAGTTCAAGCGGAAATTTTCCGCCTTTTTGGATATGGTCTTCCGGCAGGAAGAGACCTCCCGTCCCGACCAGGGGTTTTTAGCCTACGACGAGAACGCCCCCCTCTTCAGTTCCCGCTACCAGAAGTCCCCGCGGCTCCCCCATTAAACGTATTCACGGACCGGAACCAGGAAGGGTACCTTGAAGAAAAACCTGCTCTGGATTATCAGCCTGGCGATGACCGCGGCGCTGCTGGTCTTGATCTTCCGGAAGATCGACCCCGCCCGGGTCCTGGCCTCGCTGGAAGACGCCCGGATCATCCCCCTGCTGTCGGCCCTGGCGGTCTCTTTCCTCACCAACTGTCTTCTGGCGGCAATCAAGTGGCGCAGGATCCTCGCCCCCCTCGGTCTCAAGATCTCCATCCGGGAAGCTTTCCTGGTCAAGATGGGGTCCGCCCCCTGGAAAAGCCTCCTCCCCTTCCGGAGCGGAGAGACCTCCCGGGTGATCTATCTCAAGCGCCGGCATCACTTTTCCGCCGCCCGGGCGACCGGATCGATCCTCCTCGAACTGGTCCTGAATATCTTCGTCTTTCTCCTGTTTATCGTCGCCGGCGGGGCGGCCTGTGCCGGTTCTCCTCCCCGGGTCCTGACGGCGACCGCCCTGGTCCTGGCCGCGGGCGGGGCGGTCTTTTTGGCCGCCGGACGGGCCGGGCCCCGCCGCTGGGTCCGGTGGGGGCTCGACCGGATCCCCTCCCCCCGGTTCCGGGGAGGGTTGGAGACCCTGCTCACCTTCCACCGTTATTTTCCCCGGCGGGAGATCCTGCCCCCGCTCTTCTATTCACTGGTCATCCAGGCGGGAAAACTGCTCAGCTTCTTCCTGATCGCGACCGCCTTCCGTCTCACCTTCTCCCCGGTGATTTACCTGGTCATCCTCCCCTTCTCGATCCTCGTCTCCACCATCCCGATCACCTTCCTCGGCATCGGCCTCCGGGAAGGGAGCCTGGTCGAACTGGTTCCCCTCTACTCCTCCCTGCCGGCGGCGGCGATTCTCGGGCCGGCCCTGATCTTCTCCCTGGTCGAGTATCTCTTTCCCGCTCTGCTCGGGCTGCTCTGGACCGCGCGGTTCAGCCGGAGGCTGCTGGAAAAACCGGGAAGATAAATAACGGCGGGGGAGCCGGCTCGTTCGGGGGAACAGAACTCCACCGGGCCTTGATTCGATAGCGATCCCGATAGCGATTAGTCTTTGCCGATACCTCCCGAGGGGCGATATCGGAACCGGGTTGGTTGACCGAGAACGGTCAGGGGGGGAAGGATCACCACCAATTGCGGCGGTAGCCGGCGGTTTCCGCCGCCACCGCGGTATCGAAGACGACCCGGTCCTCCGGGGGGATCTGGACGACATAAGGGGAATGGGGGTCGTAGTAGATCAAGGTCTCCCGGTTGGCGATAATCCGGGAGGCCTGCTCCTCCGGGATCGCGTATTCCGGATAGACCGCCCGGCCCGGCAATTCCACCCTCAGATCTTTTCCATTGCTGAGAAAGAGTACGGTCCCCTCGGTACCGGTCTGGTAGATCTTGGTCCCCCTCATCTTCAGCCGCCGGGTAACCTCCGGGTGGGGATGGCCGTAGCTGTTGTTCTCGCCGGCCGGGATCACGGCCCAGCGGGGGGAGGCCCGGGAGAGAAAGGCCGGGCCCGTCGAGGTCCGGGAACCGTGGTGCCCGACCTTCAGGACCTCCGACCGGAGGTTGAACCCCCGGCTCATCGCTTCCGCCTCGGCCTCCATTTCGGCATCCCCGGTGAAGAGAAAATCGCTGTCGCCGTATGTCAGCTTGAAGATGATCGAAGAGTTGTTCACAGTCGCGGGCAGGCGGGAGGAAGGATGGATAACCAGCATCTTCACCTCGCCAAAAGTGAACCGGTCTCCGGCCCGGGCCAGCTTGAAATCGACTTCGGTCCGGCTCTTGACCGTCTCCAGGAAACGCTGGTAGTGTTCGCCGGTGTCATCCTTGCCCGAATCGAGAATAACGGCGACCGGAAATTCCTTCAGGACCTTGATCAACCCCCCGAAGTGATCGCCGTGGGGATGGGAGAGCACCAGGAGGTCGATCTTCTCCACCCCGGCGTTTTTCAGGTAATCGATCAGGAAGGGATAGGTCCAGATCCTTCCCCCGTCAACCAGGATGGCGGTCCCGTTCGGACACTGAACCAGAGAACAGTCCCCCTGCCCCACGTCGATGAAATGCACCCGGAGCGGGTTCTCCCAACCGGCTTCACCGGCGGCAAACACGGCAAAGGAAAACAACGCCCCGAAAATCAGGGCCAGGGTAAAAAACTTCCGAAAAATCCTTATTGCCGATAACCTGGACATATTCAACTCATAGAATTCGCTTTCCCCCAAGCGGCCGGCCGGGATGCCGGTCGGCGATTGATCAAAAAATGAACAACGGTTTACTTTTCCAGCATAGTCCGCCCTGTGAGTTAAGTCAAGCGGTCCCGGGGAAAGTAGCACAGACATTCCTGTCTGTGTCCATCTGCCCACAGGCAGGAATGCCTGTGCTACTATGATCACCGGTCAGCCACCTGAGGGGCCCAATCTCGCGTTGAGCAACAGCGACTGGGGAGATTGAAACGTAAAAAGGCTTTACCCTGATCGAGATCGTGGCGATCCGGGCCGGGACGGTTATTCCACCACCGGCAGGTCGGAGGAGGATCCGAAGTAGAGCCGGGTAACGCCCCGGGCGGCCCAGAGCCCGGCGGCGGGCCGGAAGACGGCGATCCCGTCTTGTCCGGTCCCGGAGAAATCGGCCGGGACCGGGAGGTCGGCCCCGCCGCCGAAATATACCCGGGTCACCCCCCGGACCGCCCAGAGGCCGGAAGCGGCCCGGAAGATGCCGGCATTGACCGTACCATCTCCGGAGAAGTCCCCGGTCAGGGGCAGATCGCCCGCGCCCCCGAAGTAATACCGGGTCAAACTCCTGAGCGCCCAGAGACCGGTGGCAGGGCGGAAGATCCCCGGAGTTTCGGTCCCGTCGCCGGAGAAATCCCCGGTCATCGGCCAATCGTTGCCGCCGCCGTAGTAGATCCGGGTCACCCCCTTGAGGGCCCAGAGCCCGGTGGCGGGCCGAAAGATCCCGAGCGACGCCCCGCCGGGGCCGGTATAATAACCGGGCACCGGATCATCGTCACTCCCGCCGAAGTAAACCCGGGTCACTCCCTTAATCGCCCAGAGTCCGGAATCAGGACGGAAGATCCCGATATCGGTGGTCCCGTCCCCGCTATAATCCCGGGGAACCGGCCAATCGAGGCTGCCGCCAAAGTAAACCCTGGTCACCCCCCGCATCGCCCAAAGACCGGTATCCGGCCGGAAGATCGCCGGATCCGAGGTTCCATCCCCATCGTAGTCCCCCCGAACTCTCCGGGCAGCCGCGGGGGTGACGGATGGGGTCGGTGAGGGGCTAGGGCTGACGGTTGGGGTCGGGGAAGATGTCGGGGTGGGGGAAACGGTGGGGACCGGGGTCAGTGTTAAGGAGGGAGAAGGCGTCGGGGTCGAGGTCGGCGGCGGGGTCGGGATCGGGGTGAGCGAAGGGCTCGGAGTGGAAGTCGGAACCGGGGTCGGTGTCAAGGAGGGAGAAGGCGCCGGGGTCGAGGTCGGCGGCGGGGTCGGGATCGGGGTGAGCGAAGGGCTCGGAGTGGAAGTCGGAACCGGGGTGGCGGTAGACGTGGGAGAAGGGGTGGGGGTTTTATAGCCGTAAGGGGTGAGAGACGGAGAGGGTTCCCTGAAGATCAGGATCCGGTTGTTATGGGTGTCGGAAACATAGAGGTTTTGACCATCGAGGACAACTCCATCGGGCCAGTATAATGTATTGGGGCCGGGGGGACTGGGAGGGTCGGGCGGGGGGTCGGGATCGACCTGATTGACCAGGTTGGTATACATATCCGGCTGCCCGATAACAACATCGGCGCCATATGGCGCTCCATACATATCGTCGGGGATACTCTGAAAAATTAAAATCCGATGATTGTCGTTATCGGTGACAAAAAGCCGGATCCCGTCACTGAAGACATTTCCAAACGGGCGGGAGAGCGTGGAGGCGTCCGGAATACTTTGACCCTGATTTGGAAGGTTGAAATCAAAGGCAACCTGCCCCAAGACAACATCAGCGGAAGCGTTATTTCCAACCGGAATTTGATTGAAAATCAATATGCGATGGTTGCCGGTATCGGTAATAAATAATTTCCCCCCGGCGGCGAAAACCCCGGTTGGAGAATGAAGCGTATAGGCGGACGGATTGGACAACCCCTGGTTAACCTCCGTACTATTAAAGTCAGGCTGGCCGACCACCCCCGAGGCCTCGGCATTGTGTAACGATGGAATGGAGTCGAAGATCAGAACCCGGTTGTTGTCCCGGTCGGCGATAATCAGGCGACCCGCGTTATCTACGCAGCTCCGGCGTGGGTTATAGAGGGTATTGTCAGCCGGACCCGATCCCTGGTTCGGCAACAAATTCCCGCTGAGACCCAGTTGTCCGATTACCACGTCGCCGGAAGCGTTATTGACGGCAGGTATAGAGTTAAAAACCAGAGTCCGGTTGTTTTCGGCATCGGTAATCACCAGCCTCTCATCCGAAATCACGACATCATCCGGCCGGTTCAGGGTATAGGCATAAGGGACTTCCGGATCACCGCCGGTGGGGTCCTGGTTGGGACCATTGCTGATCATATCCGGTTGGCCGATCACCACCTGGGCGGTGGCGTTATTCCAATCCGGCAACGGATCAAAAATTAAAACCCGATGATTCAAGTAATCGGCGACAAATAGCTTATCCTGATAGATCTGCAAACCCCCGGGCCACCACAGGGTGTCGGCGCCGGGAGAGATAACCGGTTCAAAAGGCCCTCGATTCGGATTGTTGCTGGTCAGATCCGGCTGCCCGATCGCCAGGATCGCCGATTGATTATTCTCGAAGGCGCTGAGCGGGAAAACCGGGCCGATCGAGGCCGCCAACAAAACGAGCAGCAGCAATGTAAAGTATTTGATGGAGTTCATCCGAGTATCTCTGGAACTCATTCCAGTATCCAAGGTGTTGCTACTATAATTATAGCTCTCCTTTCGGGTTATGTCAAGGTCCGAAAGCCGGTTCTTCCGTCCGAATCCAGGGGCATTCCTCCCCGGCAGAAAACGGTAAAGATGTTGACAAATCTAAATCTTTAACCTATATTAAATATGGAAGTCTCCTACTATTGTGACTGCAAGCGGATAACCCGCGACGAGGATTATGAAGCCGCCGGCAAAAGTCATATTGGGTTTGCGGGAAACAGGATTTTCCCTGATTGAGCTGATAATCGTGCTCCTCGTGGTCGGGATCCTGGCGATGGTTCTGCTTCCGAAAATGATCTCCACCACCCAGGTCTCCGCCATTGTCGCCGCCGATCTGGCGGTAATGGAGATCCGGGCGGCCCAGGGCAAAGCAATGTACTCCGGGACCCCCCAGACCATAACTTTTGCCGGAAGCGACTACACTACTGACGGGAAGACCCGGGCTCTTCCCGGTCAAGCGACCGCCACTGCTTACTCCCTGGTCTTTAATTCATTTGGCGAGCCTTCATCGGATGATGGGGCATCGTTTCAAATCAGCTCCGGGGCCACGACCAGGACCATCAGGATCGCTTCCTTGACCGGAAAGGTAACAATCGAATAGTCATTTGCTGACGGCGAAAGCGCAGGAGAGGATATCGACTCTCCAAAAAAAAATGGTTGATAATCGTGAATAACTATTCCCCAACTATCAACCGGAGCGGGTTTACCCTGATTGAAATCATCGCCCTGATGGTGGTCGCGGCTATAATTTTGCCGGCGATTATCCTGCCCTTTGTGGTCGGGGTCCAGGATTTCCATCTTCCCGTTATCCGGGGGACCCTGGCCTTCCTGGCCCAGGAGGAGATGGAAACGGAAATTATCAGCCGGGATTATGACGAGATCAACTCCTGGACAGCAACGGGAATTCCCGGCTTCCCCGGGTATTCCAGTTCTTGCGTGGTCAATGAAGTGGAAACCGGCAGGAGCGAAGTAACCCTGACCGTAAGTCGGGGCGGAGAATCAGTCACCCTGGTCACCATCAGAACTGATTGGAATTAGAAAGGATATCTCAACAATGCCCAAAACAGCATCCAGAGCGGGTTCGGGGCATACATTGATCGAACTGGTGGTGGTGATGGTTTTGATCACCATCCTGGCCGGAGCCGCTTTTATGGGGATCCTCCGCGCGATCGACCTCTATACTCTGACTACCCGGGACTATCTGGAAGTTTTCCAGGAAGGGAAGGTCGCCCTGGAAAAAATTGTCCGGGAAATCCGGGAGACAACCCCGGGAAATGTCATCGTGGGAGGCGAATCGATCGAGATAACGAAAAAATCCGGCCATACGACCGAGGCCGATAACAGCCTCGCGGTAACATTCTTTAAAAACGGCGATAAACTGCAGCGGACTTCTTTGGCTGGAACCTTCGACCTGGTGGAGAACGTCACCGTCTTCAATCCCGCTCGAGACGGGGATACCGGGGTGGTAACGATTGATTTCACCCTGGAGAAGGGAGGAAATACCATACGTTTGAGAACCGCGGCCCTGCCGAGACAGAGACCGTCACCAATACCAGTGCCTTGATACCGGGCTAATACTTGAGGAATAGAGATGAGCTTTAACCGGCAAAATCAGGAGAACGGTTTTTCCTTGATCGCCCTGGTCATAATCATCCTGATCCTCGGGGTTGTCGCTTACACTTTTGTCGGCATCATCTCCACTCACCGGCTTTCTTCTATTGAACTCTACAATTCGATGAAGGCCTTTTATTTAACGGAGGCCGCCTTGGAAGTGGGGAAACAATATCTCTCCGACGAGGTCGGAGGGCCGCCGGCCTGGGCGCCCCACACAGTCCTGTACTCGAATGAACCTCTGGGAGACGGGAGCTACTCCCTGACCGTTTATTGGGACCAGGCCTCGGGATTTTTCAGTTTCACCGCCAGCGGAGAAATAAATTAGCCGATCGATCGGAAAGACCGGAACTCCTTATTGACATATCGCTGTTTTGGTATTATAATTAGTATAGCTACCAAGGATATTGGCTTAGCTAACCCAAGGAGGAGATAATTATGAAAGCGATAATCCGCAAGTTGTTGATCGTTATTATCACGCCTCTTTTGCTGTTTCTTTTAGCGGACTCCGGATTTTCCGAAGGCACATCCCAGAGGGTGATCTCCGAACGGGTTTATTTCAATACCGAGGGGAGCAGCGGTACCGGTTACTTTCCTCCCGGGGCCGGAATATTCGGCAAGACGCTCTTCCAGCTTACCGGAAGCGGGGGCTGTTACTCCTATGACACCGAACTATTTTCCACCCCCCCAGCCAATATCGCCAATATGGGTCCCGGGCACGTGGGAAGCAACGAGAAGATCTATCTTTCGGGATCGGTCAAAATCAGCGGCCACGTCAATGTCCCCCAATCGATAGTTGACCAGATCCTGGGCGGGGACTTCAGCAACCTGGTCGGAGGCTGGTCCTGCTCGGTGGGGACCAAGCTGCCGGTGGGCACCACCGGAGAGGAAGGGGATGAGCGAGAGTTCGGCGGCCCCCGGATTACCTCCCAGCTCCAGGGCTGGAAACCAAACGAGTGGCCCTTCGAAGGCACTTACCAGGGGGGAACCCCGGCCTGGCCCTATGACCCGGACTATGCCTCTTACCCGGCGGTTGATCCCCAGTGGGATAAAAACAGCGACGGCGTCACCACCCAGGCCGACTACGATTATTTCATCTCCAATGGCGGTTTCGGGGCCGAGCGGGGAGGCGCCACTTCCTCGATCCCTTATACGCCAAGGGATGATCCCACGATTATGGTGATGGACAAGGGCCAGCTGGTGCCGGCCAGTGAGGGAACCGCCTGGTTCGACCATTACCGGATTGATGACAATAACAACTTCATCGGAACCTGGAAGACGGTCTATTTTACCGGCACTCAGTATCGTTTCAATAACTTCAATAGCGGGGCGAGTGAATCGTACCACTACACCGGCAATATGGATTTTTACTGCATTAATTTCCACCACCTGGGCAGCAACGATATGCTGTTCAGCTCCACCGGCAGCGTGACGATGGCGGTGAAAAACAGCATCATCTTCGACGGCGAATCGGACTTCAACGTCGGGGGGAGCCCCGGACAACTCGACGTGGTCTGCACCGGACCCACCGTTGATATCGGGGGAAGCGCCAACGGCACCGCCGGCAGTTTCTACGCCCCCAACGCCAACATCGTGGTTGAAGGCGACGGCTGGATCTACGCCGCCCTGATCGCCAACAGCGTCACCATCGGCGGCAGCCGTTCGATCTGCTACCCCATCAACTACCGGGGACCAAACAGCGGCGCCGGCGGGGGAGCCGGACCGGGCGGAACCCCGCTCAATCCTCCCCTCCGGGAAGATTGGAAAGAGGTTATCTTTACCAACTGATCGGGTTCTTTCACCGCGAGAACGGAAGCGACCGAGAAAGCGAGGAGGGGATTCTCCATCTCTCCCCAGCAGGACACCGCCGGCTGGCGCAATGGCGCTGGCCGGAAATCCAGCGGAGGTTAGAGCCCTGATCAAAATCCCCGGCTGTTTACCAGATAGTAGGCCATAAAGAGGAAGAACAGCCCCAGGATAATGAAGACCAGGCCGGCGCCGACCCGGTACTTCATCGTCTTGTGATCGGTGGAGATGATCCGGTTCAAAAAACCGCTGATCCGGACCAGGACTTCCGGGGCGAAGAGGTGCATCACCCCGACCACCAGGCAGAGAAGTCCAATCAGTATGAATGCCGTCATCTTCGACTCCTTTCCATCGCCCGGGTAATCACCCGACCGGAAAAACTTCCCCCGTTGCCGGCTGACTCTTCCCCATCGGTTTCATTATTTTCCTCTTCCGGTTCCGGGGCTTCCTCCTCCGCCGCCGGAGGTTCCGGCTCAACGGGGCCCCGGTAGAGATAGGGACGGACCCGCGAATCATCGGTATAGCGGACATCCCCCAGCGCCTCAGGGGGCATCTTCTCCAGCATCAGTTTTTCGTAAGCCGAGAACTCGGTCTCATCGGTGACGATTCTGGCAGTGATGAAGATCAGGAGGTTGATCTTCTCGACCGTGCTGTGTTCCTCCTTGAAGAGGTAGCCGAGGATCGGGATATCCCCGAGGAGGGGGATCTTGGAGACGCTATCCATCGTCCGGCTGGAGATTAACCCCCCGATCACGATCGTGTCCCCGTCGCTGATGGTGACGTTGGTATCGGCCTCGCGGATATCGATGATCGGATATTCCGTCTCATAGCCAGTAAATGGATCTCGCACAGGAAGCGACCTAACTTGATTGCTTACTGCCGGATGGACAATCATATTGATGCTGTCCCCGCCCGAGAGCATCGCCCTGACCTGCGGGATAACTTTTAAAGTAATTCCAATTTCTTTCCATTCACCTACTGTTAAACCACCTGTTGTATTTCCAGATCCTGACTCCGAAGTATTGAATTCAATAATAGGATACCTCATACCGACGAAAATCCTGGCCGCGTAATTTTCGTGGACGATAATCCGGGGGTTGGAGAGGACAACCACGTTGCTGTCAGTCCGCATCGCCGAAAGCATCAGGTTGAAGTCGGCGGCTTGGAGGACGGCGGAGTAAGCCTGGCCGGCGGTGGCCATACTGGTCAGGTTGCTGGCGACTTGGTTGAGATAATTATCGAAGATCTCTTCCGATTGCGTCTTGCTGTAGCCTTCCGCCCCCAAGACACTGTAAACATTGGAAGATAGTGTTTCATTCATCTGGTAGCCCTGGGATTGCCTCATATTATAGCGGGAGGCTTCATCCAACTGGGAGGGTATTCCGTCTTCCAAAGCTTGTTCAGAGAGATTTTCCGAAAGTTGATCAGAGAATCTTTCGGAAAGTAGTTCCGAGCTACTCGAATCTTGCCGGTTGTTCGTTCTATCAACCCTATCATACGTAGTTTGCCCCTGGGACTGTTTGCTCCCCCATTCGTGGCTGGTCAGGCTTGTTCTCTCGTCCCCGGATACATACTCTTTAGAAAAGATCGCTTGTAAATCACTTGCTCCCACCTTCCAGCCGTTGAGGGCCTGGGTCCAGTTAATCCCGAGACGGGATTCCTGGGAGATCGGGACCTCGAGGACCTTGGCGTCGATCAGAATCTGGGGCGGGCGATGGTCGATTTTAGCGATGACCTCTTCGACCTGGACGAGAACCGATTGGATATCTTGAATGATCAGAATCCGCGATCGGACAAAAGCTTCCGCTTCCTTCTCTTGTTCAATCGCGCCGAAGGTCTCCGTGGCCTCGAATTCAAAACCCCGATACTGCTTGGTCTGCAAAACCATCGCCTTGCCCCGGTCGGCGGTCAGCATCGGCTCGATCGCCTCCTTGGCATCGTTGGCGTCGATAAACTTGAGTTTAAATATACTCACCACCAACGGCTCCGCCGCTTCCTCGGCAGTGCGCTTCTCGGCCTCGGCTTTGGCTTTCTCGGCGGCGGCGGCTTCCCGGGCGGCATCGACCGCAGTCTCCTGCTGGATCTTCTCCTGGGTGGTCACCCGGATAATCTCCCCGGTGATCCGGTAGCCGAGGCCCTGGTCGATCAAGATCGTCTCCAGGGCGTCGATGATCCGGACGTTGGTGAAGTCGAGGGTAACCTGCCCCTGAACCTCCGGGGCCAGGGTGATATTGAAACCATAGGCCCGGGCCAGGCTCCGCAATACCACCCGTATATCGGCGTCCACGTACTTCAGGCTTACCCTTCTTTCCAGGATTTCCTTCAAAGTCTGCGGGGTCGATTCAGAGACCGGCGCGGCCGGTTCAGCAGAAGGGACGACCGTAGTTTCCACGATTAAATCCGCCGGCTCCGGGCCGGAAGGGGATGCCGGCGAGTCAGCTTCCCCGGGGGAAATAACTGTCTCCCCGGGGGTAGTTATTTCCTCCTCCAGGAAAATGACCGCATCCTCCGGGGAAATTCCGGCCGCGGGTTCCTCAGACCCGGTCGGCGGGGTCGGCAGCTCCCCGTTCTCCCTCATCTCTCTTTTTACCTCCTCCGTGGCCAGGACCAATCGAGTATCCATCGCGGCGGCGGAGGGCGGGGAAAAGGCCGCCAGCGTTGTCAGGAAACCGGCGATGATCAGGATGGGGGCGGGTCGGATAAGCTCGGTAATTTTTTTCATAATCATTCCTCAGCGAGGGTGAGTATAAACGATTCATCGTCTTTTTCCAGAATAATCCGGTACTGCTCCGCCTGTTTCAGCCGGTAGCCCTGGTATTCCTCCCCCACGGCGACCGACTCACCGTTGATGATCGCCATCCGGCCAGATATTATCCCGGAGAGCTGGAATTCCTTCCAGTCCTGGGCACCCCTCTCGCTTTCTCTGATCGGCGGCGGCTGGAAGGGATCTCTCTGCCAGGGTCCTTCCGCGACAACCGCCTGCATCTCGAGTATTTTTTCGTCGGCCCCCTCCGCTTCGTCCCGGCCGGGCCGGGGGATGGGAGGCGGACCCGCCGGGGCGAACGCTTCGACCGGAGCCGGGGCGGAGGGCGCGGTCCCGGCCGGCTTTTCCTCGGATAGAGAGGACACGCTGTTATAGATCACGATAATTAACACCGGGACCAGGATTCCGATCAGGATCAGTTCTTTCTTCTTCTTATCCACTATTTTTTCCCTCGGAGGAATAATAGATAATAGCCGTAGTCCGCATCGACAATTTCCCGGATAGCCTGTTCCCTCCAGACAAACAATCGCGAATGGTTGGCTTCAGGCTCCATTGCCCTTGCTGAGATAGGTGGTCAGCTGCATATCCACCCGGAGGTCGGCGTTGCCGGCGGACCGGACGCCAACCGGGGTCTCGGCGGAGATCGTCAGGGAACTGACGGATATGAGCATCGGTGATGAAATGATTTTATCCAGGAATTCTCCCAGAACCCGATAGGGGCAATAAGCGATAATGTTGATCTCGTAGCTCCGCAAAGCGGACCCTTCGTCGGCGAGGTTCTCCAGGGTTTCCCTCCGGGAAATTTTCAACCCCGTCTCCCGAGCCGCGGTGGTGATGGTCTGGTAAACGACTTCGATCGAGCGCGGATATTGCAGCTCCAGCTGCTCCAGGGTCCGCCGGGCCTCGGCAATCCTATCTTCAATCCCGGAGAGACCGGTCAGCCGGCTCCGAGCCGCGGCGATCTCACGATCCAGGTTTCCCGACTCTTTCTGGAGTAGTTCCAGCCGGCTGGAGATCGGGCTATAGAAGAAGAGCCGGAACATAACCAGCAGCAAAATAACCCCGATGACAATCCCAACCGCTTTCTGGGTATGGTTCATAAGAAGTGACTAAAGTGACTAAAGTTTAAAGTGCCTAAAGTGACTAAAGTGACTAAAGTTTTAAGTGCTGATTTACTGGGCCGACACCACGGGCGCCGGATCAGTAATTTAAAGTGCAGCTAAAACTAAACGTTCCCCGGTCGATATCCTCGGATATCTTCTCCACCTCCCGGAAGAAAGGCGAGTTCTCCACCTGGACAATAAACTGGGTTACGCCCGCCGGAAGGGCGGCGTTGGAATCAATCACCCGGCCGCTGCAGAGAATACGTTGCGGTCCCTCTCCCTTCAACGTCATAATCCCGGTGATCAGCACGTTGGGCGGGGTAATCCGGCTGAACTCCTTCATAATCCCCTTCCAATTCGGCTGGCGCGCGGAAGCTGAAACACCGAACTGGCGCTGGGCTTTCAGCCGGCGCTGGAGGCCGGTCAGAACCTGGTAGGGGGCAAGTTCTTTCTCCAGCCCGGCCAACTCTTCCCGTTTCTGCTCGACCAGGCGCTGCTGGATCGGGACCAGGGCGGCTTTCGAGCGGTAAAAGACGAAACTGACCAGGAACAACGCCAGAATCGGGACAATAATCAATACCTTGCGACGGAGAATATTCTGGAGGATCTTATCCAGCGGCGGGATAAAGTTAACCTCCCATTTCCGGCTCAAAGACAACGCGGCCGCCCGGGCCAGGCGGGGGAAGACGGCTTTAAGTTCCTGATCGGAGACGAGAGAACTATGGAGCTTTACCCCCTCCGGGAAACCGAGATAGTCAACCGACGGGCGGACGCGCTTCCGGAAAAATTCCAGGATACCGGGCATCAGTGCTCCCCCGCCGCAGAGCAAGACCTTGTTCACCTCTTCCTGCCGGTACAGTTGCCGGTAATAATCGAACGATCGCTTGCTTTCCTGGACAATCTTCTCCAGAACCGGCCGCGCCATCCCCGCGACCTGGGAAGCCGTCAAGTTGCCTTTCACCGGACGCGTCCCGTCGGGCGAGAATAGATCCACGGACCGCTTGATCCCCTCGGCTTCCTCCCCGGAAAGACCGCCGGCGACCCCGAAGGTCTTGCCGGCCTGAACGATGGCATCCGTGACCTGTCTCCCTCCACTCTCAAATTCCCGGGTAAAGTGAAGCCGGGGACCCTTGTAAATCGAGATCAGGGTCCGCTCGGACCCGATATCGACCACGGCGGAGCAAGCCGATTCTTCAAACCCCAAAATGGAGGAGAAGTACTCCTTCCAGGCAAAAGGCAGGGGGAAGAGAGCGGCAACCTGGAGTCCGACCTCCCGTAATACACCAAGAACCCGGCCGACGGTCTCCCGGCCGGCGACGGCAACCAGATGGTTTATCTTTGCTCCAGGCCGGGCGGACTCCCTGTCTACGGCAACCTGCTGGAGAAAGGACTTTTCCACGCTGAAGGAGGCCCATCTCCCGGCTTCCAGCCGGCAGGCGCTCTCCAACTCGTTTTTCGGCATCCGGGCCAGCTGGATCAGGGTGGTCAGGACTTCTCCTCCCCGGAGAGCGCAGATCACCCCGTCCCGGGGCGCTCCGGTTTCCGAGAAAAAGTTCTTTAATCTCCGAACAAAATTTTCATCCTCAAAGATCCCATAGTTCCCCCCGCCGGCGCCCAGTTCCTGGAGGGCGTAGCCGCCCAGTTCCCATCCTCCCGAAACCGGGTAGAACTGAACCAGCTTGATCGAGGAAGCACCGATATCCAGACCGATAAAGGAATTCCTCCTCCTGGGGAAAGCCCCGGCGGAAATCAGAGGCGAGACCGGCGTTGATTTCTGCGGAGAAGGAATAGAGCCCACCGGACGGTCTTTAGCGACCCCGGGGGAATCCTCGCCGACGGGCTGGGAAGCCCGGGGCGGTAGAGAAGATGGCGAAGGACCCTGCCGGCCGTTTTCAATCTCCTCCAGTCCGGCAAAGATGGAGGAGATATCCTTCTGGAGTCCGGATTTTTTCTTGTCTTCCATTTGCCGTTAAACTTATCTATCCGCCCCGACATTTTTCCTGGTGAGGCAGGAGTCGATCTCTTGAGTGAAAGATCCCCGGCTTCAGACTCCCGGCCCGCGGGGCGCCGGGGGTCTGGCGACCGGATCAATACGTTTCCATTCTCTCCGCTATTTCCCTGGTACCGCGATGATTAATTCCCAGTTTCCCCAGGATCTCCTCGGCCAGGCTCCCGTAATCCTCCGCCCCCCGGGAACCGGGGGCGTAGATATGAATCGGCTCATTGGCGCTGGGGGCTTCCGCCAGCTTGGAGTTGACCCGGATCAAGGTCCGGAAAACCCGGGAACCGAAGTAATCCCTCACCCCGACAATAACGTCCCGGCAGATGGCCGTCCGGCCGTCGAAGAAAGTCGGGAGAATCCCTAAAACCGCCAGGCGGTAGTTGAGCCGGCTCTTGACGATGTTGATGGTCTGGAAAAGCAGCTTCAACCCCTCGAGAGCGTAGTAATGCGCCTGGACCGGGACCAGGACCTCGTCCGACGCCGCCAGGGCGTTGACGGTGAGGAGGCTCAGGGAGGGGGCGCAGTCGATGATTATAATGTCATAACGCTCGGCCAGGGGGGCGAGCTTGTTCTTCAGGATACTCTCCCTTCCCACCGAGCTGGCCAAGTCGAGATCGGCCCCGGAGAGAAGGATGGTGGCCGGAATAATATCCAGGTTGAAGACCCCGGTCGGATAGACGGCCCCCTCGGCCGCGAACCCGTCGTCGACTAAAACCCGGTGAATTGTCCGTTCCGGGTCGGCCTCGATCCCCAATCCCAGGGTGGCGTTGGACTGGGGGTCGAGGTCGATCAGCAGCGTCGAAACCTGCCGGGAGGCCAGGCAGGCGCTCAGGTTGACAGCGGTGGTGGTTTTACCGCAGCCACCCTTCTGGTTGACTATCGCGATGATCATAGGAAAAGGTTAATCTTCTTTTATGTTATCGGGTATATCCCGGAAACTTTCGGCGTTCTTGACGTGGACCAGGGCGTCGGCGTACCGGACCTTTCCGCTTAAGACCAGCTTTTTCAACGACTGGTCCAGCGTGTGCATCCCATACTGGGAGCCGGTCTGGATCTGGGTCGGGATCTGGTGGGTCTTGTGCTCCCGGATCACGTTCCTCACCCCGGGGGTCCCGATCATTACCTCGGTCGCCACCACCCTCCCCTTCTCGTTCTTCAAGGGCAGGAGAACCTGGGCCAGCACCCCCTGGAGGCAGCCGGCCAACTGGACCATCACCTGCTTCTGCTGGGAGGGGGGGAAGACATCGATCAGCCGATCGACGGTCTGGGCGGCGTCGGGAGTATGGAGGCTGGAGATTACCAGGTGCCCGGTCTCGGCGGCGGTCAGGGTGGTGGCGATCGTCTCCAGGTCGCGCATCTCCCCGACCAGCAAGACGTCCGGGTCCTGCCTGAGGACGTGCTTGAGGGCGGCGGCGAAGGAATGGGTATCGGATCCGACCTCCCGCTGCTTTATGATGCTCTCCTTGTTCTGGTGAAGATACTCGATCGGGTCCTCGGCACTGATGATCAGGCAGCGCCGCTCCCGGTTGATCAGGTCCACCATTGCCGCCATCGTGGTGCTCTTCCCGGTCCCGGTCGGGCCGGTGATCAGGACCAGGCCGGTCGGTTTCCGGGCCAGGGTCCGGGCGACCTCCGGCAGCCCCAGGGTGTCGATGTGGGGCACCTCCATCGGGATGGCCCGGAAGGCGGCCTCCACGGCGCCCTTCTGCATATGAACGTTGACCCGGAAGCGGCTGACCCCGGGAAGGTAGAGGGAGATGTCGAGTTCCAGTTCTTCCTCGAAGCGCACCTTCTGGCTGTCGTTGAGAATACCGTAGATCAGCGACTTGGTCTCGTCCGGGGAGAGAACGGAGAAGCCGGTATGGATCAGGTCCCCGTCGATCCGGATGATCGGCGGCTCCCCAGCCGTGATATGGAGATCGGAGGCCTTTTTCGCGATCGTCAGTTCCAAGATTTCCTTTAAGTGCATAGCGTGTGGGGGAGTTTAAGGTTTACCGTTGTACTTTAAACGTCTCGGCACCGGTATAAATACCCTTGACCGCCAGTTCCAGCAACTCAGGGTTGTCGGAGTTCTCCATCGCCTCGGCGTAACCGATCTTACCGCTCTGGTACAATTCGAGAATAGACTGGTTGAAAGTCCGCATCCCGGCAATCTTACCGGCCTCGATCGTCTTCTGCAACTCTTCGGTCTTGCCTTCCATAATCTGTTTCCGTGCGGTCGGGGTGGACATCAGGACTTCACAGGCGGGCACCCGGGCTCCACCATCCTTACGGGCGATCAGCCGCTGGGCGACGACCCCCCGGAGGACAAAGGCGATCTGCATCCGGATCTGGGGGTGCTGGAAGACAGGGAAGAAGTTAATGATCCGCTCCAGGGTCTGACTGACATTGACGGTATGCAGAGAACTGATCACCAGGTGGCCGACCTCGGCCGCCATCACCGCGCTGGTCATCGTCTCCAGGTCCCGCATCTCGCCGATCACGATCACGTCCGGGGCCTGGCGGATGACGTGCCTCAGCGCCCGCTGGAAACTCCGGGTATCGGAACCGACTTCCCGCTGGTTGATAATACACTTCTCTTCCCGGTAAGTGAACTCGATCGGATCCTCGATGGTGATGATGTGTTTTTTCTCCCGCCGATTGATGAAATTTATCATCGCCGCCATCGTGGTCGACTTTCCGCTCCCGGCCGCTCCCGCGATCAGGATCAGACCCCGGGGCTCGAGAGAGAGTTTTTCCAGGACCGCCTCCGGCAGGTTGAGATCGGCAAAAGTCTGTACCTCCCGCTTGATCCTCCGGCAGACAATCCCCAGCGATCCCATCTGGTAGAAAATATTGACCCGGAAGCGGGAATCCCCCCCCAGGGCATAGGAGACGTCCATCTCCCGGTCGCTCTCCAGGATCCTCATCTGCTTCTCGTCGAGAACGTGCCGGGCGATATCGAGAACCCCCTCTTCATCGAGAGGCGGCTGCTCGGAGAGCGGCGCGAGGTCGCCGTCCACCCGGAAGACCGGCGGCTGACCCGGTTTCAAGTAAAGATCCGAAGCCTGCTTCTCTTCCATCAACTGCAATAACTGTTCGAATCTCATAGATTCACCGCAAAAACAATAAGGATAATTATTTATTCACCGCGGAGGCGCGGAGGACGCGGAGAGAAAGGATTGTTGAGTGAATTATCCGCAAGTCAATTCGAGGATTAGAGATTAAGGGCGATCCTCTTAACGCCGTATCTGAGATATTCGACATTGAAATTCAATATCAAGCCCAGTTTCAACTTCAGTAGCTTGAGATATGTCAGGATCTGGGCTTGATGGATTGGAAGTATTTTCTCAACGGATTTCAGTTCCACGATTACCAAGCCCTCTATAATAAAATCCAGCCGGTAACCGCAATCAAGTTTTATCCCTTTATATTCGAGGGGTAAAGCCTTCTCTCTTTCATACCGAATGTTTTTTAATGATAACTCCCGGGCCAAGCTTGCCTGGTACGCGGACTCCAGAAGCCCCGGCCCAAGAGTTTTATGAACCTCGATCGCCGCGCCGATAATCGCGGTGGCAAGATCATTTTCTTTCAAGGCATTAACCTCTCCCCTCCTCCGCGTCCTCCGCGCCTCCGCGGTGAATTTTTTAACGGGCAATCGGAATGTCCCCGGACTGGCCAAAATAAATTCGGGTAATACCTCTAATCGCCCACAATCCGGAAGATGCGCGGAAGATGCCGGGATAATCGGTCTGGTGGCCCAGGAAATCGGCCCCGACCGAGTAGTCCCCGGAGACCCCGAAGTAGAACCGGGTCAACCCCCGAATCGCCCAGAGGCCGGTAGAAGGACGGAAGATACCGGCGGCAGCCGTCCCGTCCCCGAAGAAATCCCGGGCCAGTGGCAGATCACCCGGGCTACCGAAGTAAAACCTGGTAGTCCCGCTAACCGCCCAGAGACCGCTTGAGGACCGGAAGATCGCCGACTCGGCAAACCCGTCCCCGGTAAAGTCCCCGGGGACCGGGACATCCCCGCCCGAGCCGAAATAGACCCGGGGCAGACCCCGGATTGCCCAGAGACCGGTGGCCGGACGGAATATCCCGGGATCGGCTATACCGTCTCCGGTATAATCGGCGGGAACCGGGGTGTCCCCGCTCCGCCCGAAATAAACCCGGGTTACCCCATAAGCCGCCCAGAGCCCGATCGAAGGCCGGAAAAGCGCGATATCAGTCGTCCCGTCCCCGTCGTAATCCCCGGAGGCCGGAACGTCCCCCGCCTTCCCGAAGAACGAGGTCCCCACCCCCCGCACCGACCACAAACCCGAGGAAGAACGAAAGACCCCGATATCCGAAGTCCCATCTCCGTCGTAATCCCCGGATTCGAGGACAAGAGGCGCCGCCGTCGCGGGAGAAGGACTCGGCGGCGGAGACGGACTCGGCGTCGGAGAAGGGGGAGGGATAAAACAGATCTCGAGATCCCAGTCGCTCAACCAACCGTCATTGACCGAGGGGTCGCTGTAGAGCACCAGCGTCCAGTCGCCCGTAATCTGCTTGCCGCTGAAGTCGCCCAAGTTCCCCACGGGGAGGAACGAACCAAGGTAAGGGGCTATCCCATTGGAAATTAAGATATCGGCGTCGCCGCGGAAGGTGGTGAGATACAACTGGTGCTCGGAGAGGTTGTGCTTATTGAACAGATCAACATCGACGCCGTCGGGGGCGAGAAGGTACATCCCGATACCGTCGAGATCGTTGGCGCAGTAGAGTTCCTCGATGTGAACCCGGACCGCCTGGACGACACCGGAATCATCCACGGTGATGGTGTCGGTGACGACCTTGGTGCCGGTCCAGCTGAAGAAGCTGCCGGAATAGGTCTCGCAGGTGAACGGGGTCGGAGTGGGGATGGCCGGGGTCGGGGTGATCGCCGAGATGGGCGGGGTCGGTGACGGAGTCGGCGAAGCCCGGTTCAGGCAGAGGGTGAAGTCGTCGATGGAGCCATAATCCTCGGCGCAGTCATTGTACCAGGAGAGCGTCCAGGTTCCCCGGGACCAGGTTCCCTCCTGGCGGAATTTGTCGAGCGGGATGACGGGACTGTGGGGACCGTAGTAAGGGGCGATATCGTTGAGGATGGAGATCTCCGCGTCGTCGTCGAAGTAGGTCAAGTAGAGACCCTTCTCCTCCAGGTCGTGCTTGCCGAAGAGCTTGACGATGACGTTGTTGGGAGCAGTAAGGAAAAGCGCCTTGGTACCAAGGTTGCAGCAAGAGATTGAGGTGGGGCCCTGGGACCAGCCGGTGACCTCGACGTCAACATCGTTGACGGGAAAACCATCGCTGACGTAGCACTCCATCCTGGTGACATCTATGCCGTCATAAGACACTTTGTTGGCGGTCGTAATCACGGTAAAGCATTCCCCCGGAACCGGGGTCGGGGTGGTGAGAGGGGTCTTATATCCCTCGGGGGTCGGCGTGACAGTCGGGGTCGGCGTGATACTGGGCGTAGGCGTCGGGGTCGCGAAGTAATCACGGATCCCGAGCAGGAGGCTCCAGTCTGAAACCGTGCCGTTGTTCCCAGCGTCGTCGTTGAAGGCCACCAGGGTCCACTCCCCCGTCACCGTTTCGCTGTTGAAAAGGGCCAGGCTCTCCACCGGCCGGTAGCTTCCGATGTAGGGGGCGATCCCGGTTATGATCGACTGGTCGGCCGCGTCGTCGAACGTGGTCAGATGGAGGGTGGTTTCCGCCAGCTGATGCTTGTTGAAGAGTCCGACAATGCTCCCCTCCGGGGAGACGAGATACATCCCCACGGGATCGAGACTTGACGTGCAGCTGGCGCTGAGGTTGACGTTGATGTCGGCAACCGTTCCCGAGGCGGGAACCTCGAGGCGGCAGTCAATGGTGGTGACTCCCGTCCAGGAGACGCCGTTTCCCACGTACTCCCGGTAGACGAAGCCGACGGGCGTGGGGGACGGGGTCGCCGCCGGGGGGGCCTGGTTGATGAAGAGGGACCAGTCGGTGACCGCGCCGGCATTGCTTACCCCGGGCCGGTTGTTGTACACCGCCAGCGTCCAGGTCCCGGTCATCCACTCCCCGATGATGGGGGAAAAGCTCTCCGCCGGCCGATAGGACCCTGCATAGGGAGGGACCCCCTCGGTGATGATGACCGGCGCCGTGTCGATGAATCGGGTTAGGTAGAGCGAGGCCCCGCTGATCGGATATGCTAAAATATCAAAGAAATAGATGGTTGTCCCGGTCGGTGAGGTCAGGAGCATCGCGTTGTTGTTGAATCCGGATGTAGTCTGGGCGTTCCTGATTAAGACGCTGACCTCGGTGACCACGCCGGGATCTCCCACTACCGCCCGGCCTGTAAAAGTGCCAAAAGTGGTC
Organism: Candidatus Erginobacter occultus; assembly: GCA_030765265.1. Lineage (GTDB taxonomy): Bacteria > Auribacterota > Erginobacteria > Erginobacterales > Erginobacteraceae > Erginobacter > Erginobacter occultus. Next base: position 12,610 of record JAVCCZ010000009.1, on the reverse strand, counting down.
CATTCGACGAAACTTCCGGGATACTCGGTCGCGGCGGCCGGGCGGGGAAACCCGGAGCAGGCAAGAACCGCCGCCGCGATTACCAGAATTCTAAGTGTCTTCATCTTCCTCCCTCTGGATTAGTTATGAGGATACCGACCCGCGGTTTTAACCGCGAGCGATACTATTTATCCACGATCTTGGCACTGCCGCGGTGAATTTATTACCTGGTGACCGGGATATCGTAGTTTTGGCCGAAATAGGTTCGGGTCAAGCCCCGGATCGCCCAGAGGCCGGTCGCGGGGCGGAAGACGGCCGGGGGGGCGGCGTTATCCCCGGAGTAGTCGGCCGGGATTGGAGTATCACCGGTCCGGCCGAAGTAATATCGGCTGTAGTCATAAACCGCCCAAAGACCGGAAGCTGGACGAAAGATTGATATGTCATCTCCGGGGAGGTCATCGAACTTGGCCATAAGAGGCGTGTCCCCGGAGGCGCCGAAATATACCCGTTCGAGGGCGCGGATCGCCCAGAGGCCGGTGGAGGGGCGGAAGATAGCCGCCTCGGTCCGGCCGGGATGGAAACTGTCGTAATCGCCTGGAACGGGAATATCACCCGTCTTGCCGAAGTAGAAACGAGGTCCGTCCTTGACCGCCCAGAGTCCGGAACTTTCCCGAAAGATGGCGATATCGCTCCGGCCGTTACCGTTATAATCGCCCGGCACGGAACTATTCATCCTTGCCGCCGAAATACGCCCGGTCACTCCCCGGACCGACCAAAAGCCCCGGAAGACGGCCGGAAGACGGCGAAAGTCGGTGGTTCCGTCGCCGTTATAGTCGCCGGAAGCCGGAACATCTCCCATCCCGCCGAAGTAAGCCCGGGTCACTCCCCGTACCGCCCAGAGCCCGGAGGCGGGACGGAAGAGGGCAATATCGGAGGTCCCATCCCCGTTGTAATCCCCCGAGGCGATCACCGGCCGCGCCGGGAAGACCAACCCCCGGTCGGGGCGGGAGACGACCAGGGCGTACGGCTGGGGTCCATAGGGTACGTTATACCCGCTGACGTTGACTGTATAGATTCCGGGAACCGGATACTCGATGTCGATCCCGACGGTGTTGTTGGTCCGGTCGTGAAGAGCCGGGGTGGATACGACCGCCCGGAAGAGGTAGTCGTGGGTGATCGAGTTGTCCCAGCCGAGCATCGACATCCAGTACCAGCTCCGTCCGGTTATGGGGGTGGTTGAAGACGCCGCCCAGCCGAGATCGTTATCGGGAAGGACGACGGCAAGGAAGAAGTCTCCACTGTTGATGGTGATGTTGTGCGCCGAGAGGTCGATGATATGCCACCCCTTTCGCCGGAGGGTGCTGGTTCCGGAGGCCAGAAGGGTTTTGGGCCCGGAGCCGCTTCCCCGGTAAATTCGGTACTCGAAGGTCTTGGAATAACTTCCGGAATTGGAATAGAGATAGAACATCCCCCGTTGCAGCGTGGCCGGGTACCGGGAGGGGGTAAACCGGACCGCCTCGATCATCCCGGAGAACCCGCTTAATTCATCCGTCGGCAGGCCGTCTTCATAATAAAGGGGGCCGGCCACCAGGGCGTTGTTCGGATAGTAAACCGTCCCGCCGGGCCCGGTCACCGTCAGGTCGAGATCGTTGACCAGGGCGCCGGCGGCCGGAGTCGAGCCGGGGTGGTCGGTCCAACATAGAGTGACGCTGAGGGGAGAAAAGGAATAAGCAACCTCGACCGGATAATTTCGAACTCCCCCGGTATAGAGTCCGGAGGAATTATCGAAATAGGTAAAGTCGGACCAATTGCTGGAGAAGATGGTCGAACTCAAGTCCACCCTCCCCCACCCCTCTACGTTGTTGGGGCGGGGCGGAGCGGGGATCTCCCGGTACTGCCCGGTCCCGTACTGGCCGGGGGAGATATCCTTCGCCCCGTTGACCAGGGTGGCCTTGACCAGGGCGGCGCTGGGATTGGCCGAACCTTGCCTCTGGTAATATTCCCGGACCAGGGCCGCCGCTCCGGTCACCACGGGAGCGGACATACTGGTCCCGCCGGAGAAGACGTAGTACTGGGCCTCGGAGCCGGTCAGGCCGCCCGTTCCCCAGAGGAGGTCCGCCGGGGCCTCGGGATCCTGGGTCCGGCAGGAGACCAGGTTGGTCCCCGGGGCGACCACCTCCGGCTTCCAGCGGGCGGCCAACTGGCAGCCCCGGGAACTGAAGGCGGCCATCCCGTCCTCGTCATCGGAGAGATAGTCGCCGCTGATCGGCTGGGCCGGAAAACTTCCCGGCCAGTAATATCCCCAGGTCAGGGGAGCGCCGGGCGCGGGACTGGAGCCGGGCGGCCGATAGTTCTCGGTCGCGCCCACGGCCAGGCAGTTCTTGGCCGTGGCCGGGGCGCCGACGGAATAGAGATCGACGACGCCGTCGGCATCGGCGTCCACTCCATCATTCCCGGCGGCAAAAACAATCAGGAAATCCTTGTTCCCCCAGCTGAACTCGTCCACATCCTCGCTGTAAGACGTATACTCCCCGGCGTTGAATATGGTCGAACCCCAGCTGTTGTTGTGAACCCGGGCGCCGCCGCCGTAGGCCTGGGCGAAGAGCTGGTTGAGATCGTCCGGGATCAGGGTCAGGTCCCCCAGCGCCTGAAAGACCAGGGAAGCCTGGGGGGCGAGCCCGGCGTAGCAGGAGGCGGGGTAGCTCTGGGCGGCGGGGTTAGAGCCGGAGAGTTCGCCGTTGCCGAGGATGGAGCCGGCGACGTGTGTACCGTGACCGTGTCCGTCGGCGCCGGTTGTCTGATCATTGAACGTAGTGGAGATGGCGAGAACCCGGCTGGCGCCGGATCCGTTCTTGAAGTCGTCGAGAATCGACGCGATCGAACCCCGGTCGAGCCCGGTGTCGGCGACGCCGACGACCTGGCCGGCGCCAAAGTAGCTGGCGCTGGTCCAGGCAGACTCCGCGGCCATAATCTCCCGGGCCTTATTGTTGAAGAGTCGCCAACGCGGGGGCTCCTCGACCCACTTCACCCCGGCGAGGGCGGCCAGGAGTTCCGGCCGGTCGGGGGAGATGACGACCCGGAGGCGGGTCTTCCAGGGAGAGTCGGTTCTCTTCAGGATCTTTCCCCCCGCCAGCTTGGCTCCCGCGATTACGGCGTCCACGTCGGCGCCGGGGAAGACGGTCACGACGTACTCCCCCTGCCCCTCCCGCTCTTTGGCCGGAAGGTCCTTCAGGCGGGAGGGGAGCCGGTAGGCCGGCCGGTAATCCCCCACCCAGCGGATCGGGGTAAAGGTCTCCGCCTCGGCCCGGGCTTTTCCATCCATCCGGACAATAAAGGCGAAATCGGGGATATAATCGAGGAACTCGATTCCGATCGCCCGGCAGGCCTCCTTCCATTCCTCTTGAACCGGACCCGTGAACTGGAGGAGAAAATAGCCCCGGCCCGCGGAGTCGGAGATTGTCTTTTGGGGGGAGGGAGGGAAGGGAGAGGAGACGCGGGGATCAAATTGATAACCGGCCAGCCTGATCAGGGCGGCGTTTCCCCCACCGGCCGGACACGTCGCGATGATCAAAAGCGATAGAAGAAAATAAACCGGAGCAAGGAATATTTTCATATCTTACTATAGTATATCCGGGAATATATGTCAAGCCGACGGTGTGGGCGAGTCGAGGGAAATCACCGGACCTGGAGAGGACTTTCACCTCGGATTGGATGCGCCTGCCGGCGCGCCAAAGAAAAACCCCGCTCCCATATTGGAAGCGGGGTTTCCCCGAAACTGTCTAACTATCCTTTTTACTCTTCGGCAACAGTCGCCACGCCCGTGTCGGAAGCGTAGGTCCAGCTCCAGCCGCCAAGGTCATTGGCCGGCGATTCGTCAAGCGTCCCCGCCGTGACCATCGCAGCCACGTCCGCCGGGAAAGCCGCAGCCCCGGCCAGGGCATTCTGAGCGTAACCCATATTGGCGGCGGCTTCAACTGCCTTGGCGTTGGCCCGAATGGTCGCCTCGTTAGCGCTGTCGGTAAGGTCCAGGTACCTCGGGATCGCGATCGCGGCCAGGATGCCGATAATCACAATCACGATAATCAATTCAATCAGGGTAAAACCTTTCATTCCGCACCTCCTGTTTTCGGTTTCCCTGCACGGTTTTTATCCTGCCGCACCCAGCAGCGGGATAAGTATTTCTTCAAAACACTAAAGAAGCATTTATCGTGCCAGGGAACCGGAATATAGAGGAGTCGTAACTTTAAGTTTATATATGCCAATGAATTAAAAATCTAATTCTTAATTTTTAACTATAAAACAATAATTTAGTGTTGTTAAATACCTTTACACTGGCACTGTTGGGGGCGATCAGATGTAAGATAATTATACAGAGAGCAGCCGGCGGTTATTTTTTGAGAACCGAGATCATATCCCACATCGGGAGGAAGATCGCCAGGGCGAATCCGAGGACCCCAACGGCGATTACCACCGTCAGGATCGGCTCGATCAAATCGGTCAGGGTAGCCACGGTGTACTTGATCTCCTGATCGTAATAATAAGCGATCGACTCCGCCATTTCGTTCAGCTGTCCGGTCTCCTCCCCCACGCTGAGCATACTGCCGACCATCGGGGGGAAGATCGGTCGCTTGAGCAGTGAAGTGGAGATTCCCTTGCCATCCCGGACCTCCTCGCGGATCCCTAACAACTCCTCGCCGATCACATCATTACCGACCGTGAGGGAGACGATCTCGATGATCTTGAGGATGGGGACCCCGGACCGTTCCAGGGTGGCCAGCATCTTGGTAAACCGGTACATCGCCAGTTTGTTAAACAGAGGACCAAAGATGGGGAGCTTGAGCTTGAGCTTGTCCACCTGGTAATGGCCGTACTTGCTTCGTTTGAACCGGATAAAGCCAACAATACCGGCGGCCAGGCCGCCGAGGACCAGATAATAGTAGGTGTTGATAAATTTGCTGCTGGCCATCATCAACCGGGTGGGCAGGGGGAGATCGATTCCGATCCGGCCATAGATGTTGGCGAACTGGGGGACGACCATCACGTTGAGGATGAAGAAGGCCACTACCATCACCACCAGGGCGATAATCGGATAACGGACCGCCGACTTGACCGCCTTTCTCGTCTCCTGTTCCGCCTCCAGCAGTGAGGCCAGCCGGTCGAGAACCTCGGGGAGGGATCCCCCGGTCTCCCCGGCCAGGACGGTATTGATATAGAGATCGGAGAAGATCCGGGGGAAGCGGCGCAACGCATCGGAGAAGCTGGCCCCGCCGCTGATCTGCTCGGAGATCGAGGCGAGGGCTTTCTTCAGAGACGGGCTCTCGGTCTGTTTCTGGAGGATGGTGAGGGAAGAGAGGATCGGGATTCCCGCCCGGATCAGGGAGTGCATCTGGCGGGTTATCATCACCAGGTCCTTGCCCTTCACCTTCTCGAAGCGGGTGAAGAGCCCCCCCCCGGATTTAGCGGCGCCGGTCGTCTCCTGGTTAACCGAGATCGGAGTATATCCCATCTCCTCGAGGTGGCTCATCACCATCTCCCGGGAGGGGGCGTCGAGGGTGCCGGAGACGGACTTCCCGGATTCGCTCCGGGCTTTGTAGCGAAAAGAAGGCATTATAAATCAGTAGTCAGAATTCTGGATTCTGAATTCTTTATCATAACCTACGTTTCAATTTTAATCCCGTAAACTTTAATCTTCTTGTATAACGTCGGTCGGGTGATGCCGAGGGCCTCGGCGGCGCGGGATATATTCATCTCAGTCACCGCCAGGGCGGCCTCGATCGCTTCCCGCTCGACCTCGGCCAGGGAGCGGATCGGCGGCGGCGGGGCGGCGGGGCGTTCGGGTTCGGGGCGGGGGGCGCGGCGGCGTTCCGGCTGGATGTGGTCGGGCTCGATCACGCCCCCGGCGGCCAGGATGGCGGCCCGCTTGACGACGTTTTCCAGGTGGCGGACGTTGCCCGGCCATTCATAGTCCAGGAGCTTGGCGGTCGCCGCCGGGGCGACCGCGGTGATCTTCTTCTCCACGGTCCGGTTGTGCTCCCTCAGGATATGGGCGGTGATCAGGGGGACGTCCTCCATCCTCTCTCTCAGGGCGGGGAGGGTCAGGGGGAAAGCGCTCAACCGGTAGAAGAGATCCTCCCGGAAGGTCCCCCGCTCCACCTGTTCCTCGAGGTCGCGGTTGGTGGCGGCGATGATCCGGACATCGACCGTGATCTTCTCCCTCCCCCCCACCCTTTCGAAATCGTGGCCCTCGAAAACCCGCAGGACCTTGGCCTGGGTGGCCGGGGACATATCGCCGATCTCGTCCATAAAGATGCAGCCCCGGTCGGCCTGCTCGAATCGTCCGATCACCCGGGAGTCGGCCCCGGTAAAGGCCCCCTTCTCGTGGCCGAAGAGTTCGCTCTCCAAAAGATTCTCCGGGAGGGCGGCGCAGTTGACCGAGACAAAAGGCTGGTCCGCCCGGCGACTGTGGCGATGGAGCGCCCGGGCCACCAGTTCCTTACCGGTACCGCTTTCGCCCTGGATCAGGACGGTCAGATCCTGGTCCCGGACCTTCCGAACCAGGGAGAAGATCTCCTTCATCCGCAGGGAGAGCCCAACGATCTCCTCGAATCCTTCGGGTCCGGATACCAGGGGCGACTCCAGCTTGTCCTGGAGCAGGGTCCCCTCGGCGAGCAGGAGAGAACCCACCAGTTTCTGGAATTCGGGGCCTTCCAGGGGGAGCGGGCCGATATCCCAATGCCTCTTTCCCGTCGGGAGGGAAGGGACTGCTTTCCCCGGTGGGGCGGCCAGGGCGACGATCAAGCCGGGATCTTCCTTCTTCAGCATCCGGGCCAGCTCGTACCCGTTGACCAGGGGGAGATCGACCCGGGAGATCACGGCAGTGATCTTCTTCACCTCGGCCATCTGCAGGGCGGTGAAACCCTCCCGGGTGGATTGGCAGGGTACCCCCCATTCCTTGAGGGACTTCTGCCACCCGTTCAACTCGTTCCGCTCGTGATTAACCAGCAGGAGCATATCTAACCTTAAACCGGATTCACTATAATTTTTGCGCGGGGAAAATTGTACTGCCGAAGATCTTGCCCGACTCCCGGAAGGTCTCCTCGTCGATCGTCTCTTTCTTCCGGGCGAACCCGGTCATCAGGCAGGCATCGCAGATATGGTTGATCCTTCTCGGAATCCCCCCGGTCGCCTGGTGGATTAAAACCAGGACCTGATCCGAGAAGAGCGGGTCGCTCCGCCCGGCGACTTCCAACCTCCGGTTGATGTATTCCTTGGTCTCCTCCGCGGTCAGGGCTTCCAGGTGGCACTTGACCGCGATCCGCTGCTCCAGCTGCCGGATATTGGCCACCTTGCCGGCCAGTTCCGGCTGGCCGACCAGGATCAGGTTGAGGAGAAAGCGGGACTCGGTCTGGAAGTTGAGCAGAAGCCGGATCTTCTCGAAGATCCGCTCGTCTTCGATGGAGTGGGCCTCATCGATCACGACCACGGATTCTTTCCCTTCCCGGGCGTCGTCGAGCAAGAGGGCCTGGAGTGACTCGAGCAGGGCGTCTTCCAACAGTTCCGTCTTCTTCGTCGGGAGTTCACTGTATTTCAGGGTTCTCACTATCGCCCGGAGGAATTCCGCTCCGGAGACCGGGGGGTAATCGAGGTAGGCGAAGGAATAGCGGTTCTTGGAGAGCGAGGCCAGCAGGGTCCGGGCGATAAAGGTCTTCCCGCAGCCGAAGACCCCGGTCAGCATCGCCGCCCCCATATTCTCCCTCACCGTGTAGGTGAGCTTCATCAGGGCGTCGGAATGCTGGGGGAAGGAACAGAGAAACCGCGGGTCGGCGGTGTTCTTGAACGGCTTCTCCTTAAGTTTCCAGTAGGCTTCGTACATAGCGATAGCGATCCCGATAGCGATTACAGGCAGGATAGATTCGGACAGTTTACCTCGACAGCCAGTGGGTGATTTTTTCCTGGTATTCCTCGACGTCCTTTTCGGCGAGGACAGCCCGCTCATCGGCCGGGGATTCCTCGAAGGCGGCGGGGGCCAGGAGCGGTTCTCCGGTTTCCACCGGTTCGGCCGGCGCCGCGGGGGCGAGGTCAACCTTGATCCCGGTGATCCGGCTCATCTCCTCGATCGAAGTCACCCCGGCCAGCACTTTTTCCAGGGCGTCGTCCTCCATAAAGACCGCCCCCTCGGCCCGGGCCTGTTCCTTGATCTCGTCCCCCGGCGCCTTGGAGAGCGTGAGGCGGCGGAGGGCGGGAGTCATCGCGACCAGTTCCATCACCGCCACCCGGCCCTTGTAGCCCGTCCCCCGGCAATGCTCGCATCCCCTCCCCCTCCAGAACTTGATCCCGGCGGCGGGGTCGAGGTGGAAATTTTCCAGCAGGAGCGGCTCCGGGTCGTAACTCTCCCGGCACTGGGGACAGATCTTCCGGGCCAGCCGCTGGGCCATAATCCCCTCCAGGGCCGAGGCGACCAGAAACGGCTCCACCCCCATATGGATCAGCCGAGGGATGGCCCCGGCGGCGTCGTTGGTATGGAGGGTGGAGAAGACAAAGTGCCCGGTCAGGGCGGCCTGGACGGCGATCTCGGCCGTCTCCACGTCCCGGATCTCCCCGATCATTATGATATCCGGGTCCTGGCGGAGGATCGCCCGCAGCCCGTTGGCGAAGGTGACCCCGGCCCGGGCGTTGACCTGGACCTGGCGGATCAGGCGGAGCCGGTACTCCACCGGGTCTTCCACGGTGATGATGTTCTTGTCCATACTGTTAACCGTCTGGAGAGCGGCGTAGAGGGTGGTGGTCTTCCCGCTCCCGGTCGGGCCGGTGTTGAGGAGAATCCCGTTGGGCTGGAAGATAATCTGCTTGAATTTCTCCAGGTTCTCCGGGGTAAAACCGAGTTCCTCCAGGGTAATGGCGATCGACTAGGGGTTGAGAATCCGCAAAACCACGTTCTCGCCGAAGACGGTGGGGAGGATCGAGACCCGGACATCGATGTCGCTCCCCTCCACCCGCATCCGGATATGTCCGTCCTGGGGCTTGCGGGTCTCGGCGATGTTCAGGTTGCTCATCACCTTGATCCGGGAGGTGATGGCGGCTTTCAGGCGCTTGGGGGGCGAGGGGACCTCGTAGAGGACGCCGTCGATCCGAAACCGGACCCGGAGGACCTTCTCGTCGGGCTCGATGTGAACGTCGCTGGCCCCGTCCCGGACCGCCTGGGCTAAAATCAGGTTGACCAGCCGGGTGATCGGGGCCTCGTCCGAGAGGTCCCGCAACTGGGGGATCTCATCCTCTTCCTCCTTAAGGCGGGTCACCTCCAGGTCCTCGATCATATCCTCGACCGAGCCGAGGCTGCGGAACCGGCGGTCGATGACTTTAATGATATCCGCTTCCGCCGCCAGGTAGGGATCGACCGCCAATCCGGTCCGGTGGGAGACCTGGTCGATGGCTTCGACGTTGCGGGGGTCGGCCATCGCCAGGCCGAGGGTTCTTTCCAGAGAAAAGACCGGGACCACGAGGTACTTCCGGGCCAGTTCCTCCGGGATCAGCGAGATCTGCTCATCGTCGAGCATAAAGTTCTCGAGATCGATATAGGCCACCCCGAACTCGTCGGCCAGGGCTTCGTAAACCTGGTCCTTGGTCAGGACGCCCTGCTCGATCAGGGCCTGGTGGATGGAACCGACGCCCGACTTGCCGGCCGTTTCCAGCTGTTCCCGGCCGATCAGACCCCGGGCCATCAGAATAGTGCCGATTCGTTCCTGGTCCGCTTCAAACATATCGATTATCTCCGTTGCCGGGCCGGGTCTCTAGTGTAGTGTTTCATAAATATAAACATAAGTTTAGTGTCATTGCGAGGAGCGAAGCGACGAAGCAATCTATTCCATTACAATGAATTGAGATTGCTTCGCTATCGCTCGCAATGACAATTTAATGGACGTTATTTTAGATACACTAAGGAGGCCGGGGTCAGGTCAATAGTTTCTTGATTCGGTTTAATAGTTCCTCCGAACTGAAAGGCTTAACCAAATAATCGTCGGCCCCGGCGCTGGAGGCCATTTCCTTGTCCAGATCCTGCCCCCGGGCCGAGAGGATCAGGATCGGGATCCGCGAATAGCGGCCGTCGAATTTGAGCAGCCGGGAGACCTTGTAGCCGTCCATCTTGGGGAGCATCAGGTCGAGGAGGATCAGGTCCGGCTCCAGGGATCGGGCTTTTTTCAGCGCTTCCAGGCCGTCGGCGGCGGTCACCACCTTGTAGCCGCTGGCTTTCAGCCGGATCGAGAGGCTCTCCAGCAGGTCCGGCTCGTCGTCCACCAGCAGAAGTGTTTTAGTTTCCTTGTTCATTTTCTATCAATTCACCTATATTAATCGGTTTAGATGGTTTGGCGTCTTTCTCCAGGACTGAAACCACCGCCGAGACGAATTCGTTCATACTGATCGGCTTTCTCAAGGCGGGCAGAATGTCTTTCCCCAGCATCCCCATCCGATTCTGATCGAGGCCGTAACCGGTCAGGATGATCACCGGGATATTACAGGTCAGTTGGTTCTGCTTCAGGCGGCCCAGAACCTCGTAGCCGTTCATCTGGGGCATCACGATATCGAGGATAATCAGGTCGGGATTTTCCTCGAGGGCCAGCTTGACCGCTTCGGCGCCGTTGTAGGCGACCGAGACCCGGTAATGGAGCGGGCCGAGAAAATCCTTGTACATTTCGATCAGGTCGGGGTCGTCGTCGACCAGGAGAACCCGGGGAGCCAGGGCCTTGGGCAGAGTGACCGAAAAGACGCTCCCCGCCCCGACCTCGCTCTCCACCCGGATCGACCCCCGGTGGAGAAAGACGATCTCCCGGGAGATGGCCAGGCCGAGGCCCGTCCCCCCGCCGCCGAAGGTGGGCCGGTGGCGGATCTGCTGGAAACGGTCGAAGATCCGGTCCTGGTCCTGGGGGCTGATCCCGACCCCGGTATCCCGGACCAGGAGTTCGACGCTGGTTTCCCGATCGCGGACGCCGATCGTCACCCGGCCGTTCTTCGGGGTGAACTTGAGGGCGTTGGCGACCAGGTTGGTGATGACCTGGGAGATCCGGTTGGGATCGGCGTAAATCCTCGGCAGGGCCGCCTCGATCTCCGTCTCCAGGGCGACCTCCCCGCGGGCGGCGGTCGGCGCCATCGTATCCTTGACCTGGCCGACCAGTTCCCCCAGGTCGACCAGTTCCTTCTCCAGAATGATCTTCCCTTCATCGACCCGGGAGATCAGCAACAGGTTCTCGATGATCCGGGTCAGCCGCTCGATGTTCAAGCCGACCCGCTTGCAGTAATCCTTCTGGGTATCGTTCAGCTCCCCGGGGATCTCGTCGAGCATCAGGGAGATGAACTCTCCCATCGCGGTAAGGGGAGTTCGCAGTTCGTGGGAGACGTGGGAGACAAACTTGTTCTGGAGTTCTTCCAGTTTCTTCGACTCGGAGATATCCCGGGCGATCCCCATAATCCCGGTGATCTCGCCATCGGCGTTCCGGACCGGGGAGTTGGCCAGGGCCAGGCTGATCACCCGGCCGTCCGCCCGGATGGTTTCGAGTTCAAAGCGGGGGGTACCCCCCTTCAGGGTTTCCCAGCAGTATTTAATCGCCTCGTCCCGGAAGTTGCCCGGGACCAGGTCATAAAACGACCGGCCGAGCCATTCATCCCGCCGATAGCCGAGGATATCCTCGAACTTACCGTTCATCTCGACGAAACAGCTCTTCTCGTCGAGAAGGAAGATCAGGTCGTTGGCCTGGTCGAGGAGGTTTTTGTACCGCTCTTCGGTGCTGACCAGCTGTTTCTGGCTCCGTCGGAGGGTGGTGGTCATCTTATCCCCGAAGAGCTTCAACTGCTGGTGGCTCTGGCGGGCGAAGCCGCTGAAGAGACCGATCAGCAGGCCGACCAGGATAAATATCGCCCAGTCCAGCTCGAGCTGGTTGAGATACCTGAGATAACCGCGGAGCACCACCCCGACCAGGGCCCCCATCAGGGTCCCGACCAGGACATTTTCCAGGACCAGGCGCCCCAGGGAAACCGGCTTCAGGAGAAGTTGGCGGATTTTGTCCGGCATCGCGCGATTGCGGTTCAGGCCCGGAGATCGACTATGATGTTTTTCGATTTGAGAAAATCGATCAACCGGTCAAGTTCTTCTTCTTCCCCCTCCAGCTTGACGTAGGCCCACCCGGTATCGCTGGAGAAAGAGGCCTCGATGATCGTGGGGATAACCTTGAACCCGGTGATCATCTGGTAGAAAATCGGCTCGTCCTTGTATTCCCTGGGGATGGTCAGTTCCACCATCTTGCGCATTGGGCTTCTCCTTGTTTGATCTTAGGATTATTGCTGTCGCTGGGGAATCCCCGTTTCGGCTGATTAAATAATACCATACCGGAAGGCCGATGACATCGATTTTTCCGGGGGCCGCCCGGTCGGGGATGTCCGGGTTACCGGTCTTCCAGGGCGCTTTCCTTCAGGGACCGGAGCCGCTGCATCGCTTCGAAGGGGGTCAGGTGGTCGAGGTTGATATTCTTCAACTCCGAAATCACCGGATGGGCGGGGGGAAGCTCGAAGAGGTAAAGCTGGCGGCCGGAGCCGGAGTCCGGCCCGGGTTCATCCCCGGCCAGCCGGGGGCGGCCGTCGGCGG
>JAVCCZ010000201.1 GCA_030765265.1 Candidatus Erginobacter occultus | reverse complement strand
CTCCTGGCCGCCCGCCCCCGGAAGCGCCAAAGATCCCGGAGGAAGAAGAAGGAGAATACCCCGCGCTGACTTCGCTGTCGCTCGTCAACGCGCGAGGCGCAGGAGCGAGATGAAAAACCCGATGGATCGGCAACTGGAGAAGCGACTGTCCCAGCGGGCGGTGGAAATCGGCCGCGAGGGTGAAGTGGCCGGCTTTGAGGAACTGTTGATCCTGATCCGGGCCCCTTCGGCCAACGTCCGTCGGCTGGCCGCTTCTGCGTTGGGTAAGCTGGCCTGGATGGGAGTGGATCAGTCCGCCGCCGTGGCCGCCCTGGCGCCGGTGGCCCGGAGCGATCCGCACGACCAGACCCGGCAGTACGCGATCAGGGCCCTCAAGGCCCATGGAGCGGCCGCCCGGGACTGTCTGCCGGATCTCCGCGATCTGGCCCGCAATCCCGGCGGGAAAGATTATCTCCGGCGTAACGCCGCCGCGGCGGTGGAATTTATCGAGGAAGCCGTCCGTCTTGCCGCCGCCCGAAGTCAACATCGCTGCCGGCGCTGCTCGGCCCCGGTTACCGCCGAGGAATACGCGCGCTCCGAACAGGCCTTCCAGCGCGTCTTCTGCGACCGCTGCTTCGACGAGGTTTTTCTCCAGCGGCGCAACTTCGAGACCGGGGTCGAAATCAAAAAGACAATCGCGGCTCCCGACGGTACGGTCGTGCAATCCGAAGGTGAACGCCGGCTGGCCGCCTGGTTGTCCGATCACGGACTGGCGTACCGTTACGACGCCAAGTTTCGGATCATCGGCGAATTCCAGATCCGCCCCGACTTCTACCTGCCGGAACTCGACGTTTATATCGAGTACTGGGGTCTTGACACGCCGCAGTATAAGATGAGTATGTATAAGAAGCAGGCGCTCTACCAGCAGGAGGGGAAGCGGCTGATTTCGGTCTATCCCCGGGATCTCCCCTCTCTGGACAGCCTGCTCTCGTCGAAGCTGCGCCTTTTTGGTTTTCAAGTCCCGACATCGGCGAGCGGAGCGAAGCCAGTCGGGATGAAAGACCGGGAACGAGAATAACAGAAGGAGAAGAGAATATGAGCGAAGTTGCGTATGACCGGGAACTGGCGTCGATCATCGACCATACCCTGCTCAAGCCCGAGGCGACCAAGGAGGACTTCGACCGGCTGGTGGAAGAGGCGAAAGAGTACCGCTTCCGCTCGGTCTGCGTCCACTCCAGCAACGTCGAGTACGCGGCCGGGCTGCTCCAGGGATCGGAGGTGATCCCGATCGCGGTGGTCGGTTTCCCCCACGGGCAGGTGACGGCGGTGGCCAAGGCTTTCGAGGCCCACGACGCCATCGTCAACCGGGGGGCGAAGGAGATCGATATGGTGATCAACATCAGCGCCCTGAAGAGCAAGCACTACTCGATGGTCCTCGACGACATCCAGCAGGTGGTCAGGGCTTGCGACGGCTACCCGGTCAAGGTGATCCTGGAGACCGCTTCCCTGACCGATACGGAGAAGATCTGCGGCTGCTGCCTGGCCAAGGCGGCCGGGGCCCGGTTCATCAAGACCTCGACCGGGACGGTGGAGGGGGGGGCGACGGTGGAGGATATCCGGCTGATCCGGGAGGTGGTCGGCGACGAGCTTTTGATCAAGGCCAGCGGGGGGATCAAGACCCGGCAGTTCGCCCACCAGCTGATGGAGGCGGGGGCGAACCGGATCGGGACCAGCCACTCGGTGGAACTGGTCCGCGGGGAGGCGGCGGGGGAAGGGTATTGAAGCGGACGACCGGTTATCTGCTCCTGATTGTCGCCGCCGCCTTCCTGGTCCGGATCATCGGGCTCCGGTTCGGCTTTCCCTATCTCCTTCACCCCGACGAGCCGACGGCGGTCCGGCGGGCGCTCCTCATTTTCCGCGACGGGCTCAACCCCCGCTGGTTCGCGATGCCCTCCTTCTACCTCTACCTTCTCCACTATTCCTTCCGGGCCCACTGGGCGGTTTCGACCCTCTTCGAGTCTCCGGCCCTCCTTCCCCACCTGAGGCCCGACCCGCTGCCCTATTACCTGATCGGCCGGGTCTGGTCGGTCCTGGCCGGGACGGCCACCGTCCTGCTCCTCTACCGGATCGGGAAGAAGCTCTACTCCGCCCGGGCCGGTCTGGCGGCCGCCTTTCTCCTGGCCGTCCTCCCCCTCCATCTCCTCCATTCCCACTACGCCACCGTCGATGTCCCGGTCACTTTTCTGATTACCCTCTCCTTTTTCTTCTCGGCCTCGATACTTTCCCGGCGGAAGCTGGGCGATTACCTGGCCGCCGGGGCGGCGGCCGGGCTGGCCGCCGCCACCAAGTATAACGGCCTCTTCGCCCTCTTCCCGCTCCTGGCCGCCCATTTTCTCCGCCAAAGGGAGGAGGGCGAAAATTACCGGAGACGCTTCTTCGACCTCTTACCCCCGGCCGGGCTGGCCGCGGCCGGGCTGGTCTTCTTCCTGGCCAGCCCCTACGCCCTGATCGAGACCCGACAGCTCTATTCCGATCTCCTCTCCCAGTCCCGCTACCTGATCCACAGCGGCCACGGACCGATCTTTATCGCCACCCAGCCCGGCGCCCTCTACAACCTCTTCTACGTCCTCTACTACGCCGGGGGGCCGGTCTTCTGGCTGCTGGCGGTCGCCGGGGTGATCGGCGCGCTCTGGAAGCGGCAGCGGGCCGACTGGCTCGTGCTTGCCTTCGCCGTCCCCTACTTCATCCTGATCTCGATCCCGGTCGTCAAGTTCTCCCGCTTCTTCATCCCCCTGCTGCCCTTTTTCGCCCTCTGGTCCGGCCGGCTCCTCGACTTCCGCCCGCCCCGCCGGATCCCGGCGGTCGCCCCGAAAACGGTCGCGGTCTTGATCGTCTTCTGGCTGGGGGCGCAGGCGATCGCTTACACAGCCGTCCTGGCCCGACGGGATATCCGCCTCGAGGCGAAAGACTGGCTGGAGGAGAACCTCGCCCGGCCGGCCCGGGTCGGTCTGATCAAGACCGAGACCGGCCTGATCTTTCTCGACGATCCGCCGCTCGACCGTAACCTCCCCGAGCTGGTGGTCGAACAGTACGACCGGCTCCTCCCCGTCCTGGCCCGGCAGCCGCAATACCTGGTCACCACCGACTTCGACTACCGGCAGATCCTCCGGCTGAAGGAACGCTACGACATCATCCGCCGGGACCTCTGGGTCGGGTTCCTCTCCGGGGAACGGGGATACCGGGAAATCAAGGTCTTCGAGCGCCGGCCCCGCCTCTTCGGGATCGACTTCGAAGCCTCTTCCCCCCCCCACGATATGCTCTATAACCGTCCCCGGATCGCGGTCTGGGAGCGGGAGGAATGAATAACCAATGAAGAAGGGAACCCAGATTAAACTCCTCCCCCGCGACCGGGAACTGGCCGTCTTCACCCGGGAGATTATCGCCCTCCGCTCGCCCTCCGGCGGTGAAGCGGAGGTTCTGCGGCGGATCGGCAAAGAGATGGAGCAGATGGGCTGGGAGGATATCCGCCTCGACCGTTTCGGCAACCTCCACGGCCGGATCGGATCCGGTCCGCGGGTCCTGACCATCGACGGCCACGCCGACACGGTCGGACCGGGTGAGCGGGGGGATTGGTCCTGCGATCCCTGGGAGGGGAAGGAAGAGGACGGCTGGATCTGGGGGCGGGGTGCGGTCGATCAGAAAGGCGGCCTGGCGGCGGCGGTCCACGCCGGGCGGATCTTCCGGGAAAGGGGCGGGGGGGAGGAGATCACCCTGTGCCTGGTGGTCTCGGTCCAGGAGGAAGACTGCGAGGGGTTGGCCTGGGATTACCTGATCGAGCAGGAGGGTTTCTTCACCGGAGCGGTGGTCCTGACCGAGCCGACCGACCTGAAGCTCGTCCGCGGCCAGCTCGGGCACTGCGAGATCGCCGTCACCGTCCGGGGGAGATCGGCCCACGCCTTCTGCCCGGAAAAGGGCGAAAACGCCATCTACAACGCGGCCGGGCTGATCGAAAAAATCCGGGATATCTCCCCCCTCCTGGCCGCTCACCCGGCCTTCGGCCGGGGCCGGATCGCGGTGACCAAAATCGCCGGCCGGGGACCGAGCGACAATTCCGTCCCCGACATCTGCCGGATCCTGATCGACCGCCGTTTCTGCCCGGAAGAAGACGAAAAATCGCTGGTCAAAGAGATCGAAAAGTTGTCTGTCGACCTGGATTGTGATATTACCATCCCGGAGTACCGCCACCCTTCCCATACCGGGGTGCTCCGGCCGGGGAGGAAGTTCTTCCCGGGCTGGCTGCTCGACGAAGACTCGCCCCTCCTTCGGGCGGGCAGTCTGGCCCTGGCCCAAGCGGGGATCAGCCCGGCCCCGGCCGGGACCTGGGGTTTCAGCACCAACGGGACCAGCACGATGGGAAAGCACCGGATCCCCACGATCGGCTTCGGCCCGGGGCGGGAAGCCCTGGCCCACCAGCCCGACGAGCGGGTCCCGATCAGCCACCTGCTTGCGGCGCGGGATTTCTACACCGGCCTGGCCCAGGAATATAGCGCGATGAAATAATACCCATACTCGTACTCGAGTCTGGGACAACAAAGTCGAGTACGAGTGGAGATAGTCAATCAAGATGAATGAGACTGGTAACCTGAACTTTGACGCCGGGGCGGAGGATCCGATCGGAGAAGCCAACCGGCATCTCGATGCCGGCCGGTGGCAGGAAGCGGAGCGGATCTATGGAACCGTCCGGGAGGGGGAACCATCCTACCCGGCGGCCGCCCTCGGCCTGGGGGTTATCGCCTACCATCAGGGCCGGTTCGAGGAGGCCGACCGGCTGCTGGCGGAGGTCACCCGGGAGATCCCCGGTTACGACCGGGTCCCGGCCCTCCGGGGGAGGATTTATTTCCAGAAAGACCCCCCGCCCGACCTGGCCGCGATCACCGCCGCCCTGCAGGAAAACCCTGCCGACCCCCAAGCCCTCTTCGCCCTCGCCCTGGCCTACGGTCGGGGTGGGGAGTACCTCCGGGCCCTCGACACCCTGCTCGAGGTGCTCAAGGTCAGGAAGGATTACGGTGAAGGAAAGGCCCGGGAGGCTTATCTCAAGATTTTAGAGATTATCAACCGGAAATCACCGGACGGGAAGAAATACGAAAGAGAACTTTCGATGATTCTCTTTTCCTGAAGCTAATTCGGCCGTCGCGCCTCTTAACTTTGAACTTTTAACTTCGAACTTTGAACTTATGAATAAATACATCACCATCCACGGACATTTCTACCAGCCGCCCCGGGAGAACCCCTGGCTGGAGGCGGTCGAGGAACAGGAATCCGCCGCCCCCTACCACGATTGGAACGACCGGATCACCGCCGAATGTTACGGCCCCAACACTGCCTCCCGGATCCTTGACTCCAAGCGCCGGATCATCGATATCGTCAGCAACTACTCCCGGATCAGTTTCAATTTCGGCCCGACCCTGCTCAGCTGGATGGAGAAAGCCCGGCCGGAGATCTACCGGGCGATCCTCGACGCCGACCGGGTAAGCCGGGACAAGTTCTCCGGCCACGGCTCCGCCCTGGCCCAGGCTTACAGCCATCTGATTATGCCCCTGGCCAACGACCGGGACCGGCGGACCCAGGTGATCTGGGGGATCGCCGATTTTCAGCGCCGGTTCGGGAGGAGACCGGAAGGGATGTGGCTGCCGGAGACCGCGGTCGATACCCCGACCCTGGAGGCCCTGGCCGAACAGGGGATCGCCTTCACCATCCTCGCCCCTCACCAGGCCCGGCGGGTCCGCCCGCTTGAAGGGGGAGAGTGGGAGAAGGTCGAGGGGGGACGGGTCGATCCCAAGGCTCCCTATCTCTGCCGCCTCCCCTCGGGGAGAAGCATCGTCCTCTTCTTTTACGACGGCCCCCCTTCCCAGGAGATCGCCTTCTCCAGCCTGCTCGACAACGGGGAATGGTTCGCCCGCCGTCTGCTCAATACGTTCTCCAATTCTTCCGCCCCCCAGCTGGTCCACATCGCCACCGACGGCGAGACCTACGGCCACCACCGCGCCCACGGGGATATGGCGCTGGCCGCCTGTCTGCGGCATATCGAAAATACCGGCGACACCCGGCTGACCATTTACGGGGAATTTCTCGAGCGCCACCCGCCGGCCAAAGAGGTGGAGATCGTGGAGAACTCCTCCTGGAGCTGCGCGCACGGGGTGGAGCGGTGGCGGAGCAACTGCGGCTGCAACTCCGGGCTCCACCGCGGCTGGACCCAGGCCTGGCGGCAGCCGCTCCGCGACGCCCTCGACTGGCTGAGGGACAGTCTGGCCCCGATCTTCGAAGAGGGTCTGAAGCAGTACTGCCCCGACCCCTGGCGGGCCCGGGACGAGTATATCTCCGTGATCCTCGACCGGGGGGAGGAGAATATCGACGGGTTCTTCCTCCGGCTGTCCGGACGGGAACTCTCCCGTCCTGAGCAGGTGGCCGCCCTGAAACTGCTGGAGATGGAGCGCCACCTGATGCTGATGTACACCAGCTGCGGCTGGTTCTTCGACGAAATTTCCGGGCTGGAGACCGTCCAGATTATCCGCTACGCCGCCCGGGCGATCGAGCTGGCTGGCGGCGGTCCCCGGGAAGAGGAATTTATCTCCCGTCTCGACCGGGCCCCCGGGAATGTCCGGGACCTGGAAAACGGGGGTCGGGTTTACCGGCAGCTGGTCCTCCCCTCCCGGATCTCCCCGGCCACCATCGGCGGGCAGTACGGGATTTCGTCGCTTTTCCAGGATTACCCCGAGGAGACGGACCTCTACGGCTTCCGGGTCCGGCAGAACTGGTATGACCGGACCCGGGCGGGGAGGCGGGTCCTGGCCGCGGGGGCGATCTCGCTGATTTCCTGTTCGACCCGGGAAGAGCATAATCTCGAGTTCGCCGCCCTCTACCTGGGGGATAACACGGTGATGGGCGGCGTCCAGGCGGCGTCCGCCGACCGGTCGCCGCGGGTTTTCGGACCCCAGCTGAAAGAAGCTTTCCTGAAGAGCGATCTCTCCTCGATGATCCGCCTGCTGGACGGCAATTTCCCCCACCGGATCATCGGTTCGGACCAGTTGATCCCCGAGGAGAGGAAGAAGCTGGTCCGCCGGGCCCTGGAGGGGACGGTCCTCGAGGTCGAATCCGCCCTTCATACCCTGGCCGAACATCACTATCCGCTGATCCAGGCCCTCAAGGAAGCCGGGCTGCCGCTCCCACCCGCCCTGGCCTGGACGGTGCAATGCACCATCAACACCGAACTGAGGGAATCCCTGAAGGCGGAGAAGCTCAATCTCTCCCGGCTCCGGGAGGCGGTCGCCGAGGCCCACAAATGGAACTTCCGGCCGGATAACGATCTTCTCCGCGACTACGCCGAAACCCGGCTGGAGGAACTGGTCGAGCGGTTCAGTCAGGAACCGGAAGACGCCAGCCGGCTGACCCGGTTGGAATCGTTTCTCCGGCTGGTGGTCGCCGGTCCCCTCCAGGTCTCCCTCTGGTCAGCCCAGAACATTTACTTCCGGGTCGGTCGCGAGCTTCTCCCCGGAATGCTCGGGCGCAAGGAGGCGGGGGACGCGGCCGCCGGCCGCTGGGTCGGTCATTTCCAAAAACTGGGTCGGCTGCTCCGGGTCTCCTTCCCCCTGCCTGAAGCGGCCGGCTGATGTCTCCTCCCCGCGACTTAACCGAGGGCAGCATCACCCGGGCGATCGCCCATCTCGGGGTCCCCCTGATCGCCACCAGCCTCCTCCAGAGCGCGTTTAACCTGATCGATATGTTCTTCGTCGGGCGGCTGGGCCCGGCGGCCCTGGCCGCGGTCACCCTGAGCGGGATCGTGATCGCGCTTTTGATCACGGCGGCGATCGGGATCTCGATCGGGACCCTGGCCCTGGTCGCCCGCTACTGGGGGGCCCGCCGCTACCGGGAGGCGGCCCTGGTGGTCGGGCAGTCCTTCCATCTCAGTCTCCTCCTCTCCATCCTCTTCGGGGCCGGGGGCTGGTTTTTGGCCCGGCCCCTGCTCGGCTTTCTCGGCGGCTCGGGGGAGGTTCTGGAACTGGCGGTAACTTACTTCC
Source organism: Candidatus Erginobacter occultus (assembly GCA_030765265.1). Lineage (GTDB taxonomy): Bacteria > Auribacterota > Erginobacteria > Erginobacterales > Erginobacteraceae > Erginobacter > Erginobacter occultus. The sequence goes on along the minus strand of JAVCCZ010000201.1, from coordinate 3,927 downwards.
GGATCATCAGCGCCGGGGCCTGGACGATCTTCATCTTTGTCACCTTCTCTTCCGCGCTGAAAGGTTCCGGGGACGCCTGGACCCCTTTGAAGGTGATGGCCCTGGGGGTGGTCGTCAACTGTCTCCTCGACCCTCTTCTGATCTTTGGCTGGGGTCCGATCCCCGCCCTGGGCGTTCCCGGTTCGGCCCTGGCCACCGTCCTCTCCCGCCTGGTCACGGTCGTGGTGATCATCTACCGGACCCGGCCCCAGAGATCCCACCTCGACCTCTCGGGGGCCTTCGGCCGGATCAGTTTTTCCCTGCTCGGGCGGATTCTCCGGATCGGATTTTTCAGTTCGGTCGAGATGCTCCTGCGGTCGGTGGCGATGATCGCCCTGCTCCGTTTCGTCTCCGTCTACGGCACCGCCGCCCTGGCCGCTTACGGGATCGGGACCCGGCTGCGGGCGGTCGTTTTGATGCCGGGGATCGGTCTCGGCTATTCTTCGGGGATCCTGGTCGGGCAGAACCTCGGCGCCGGGCAGCCGAAGCGGGCCCACCGGACCGCCTGGGCGACCTGGGGGATCTACCAGGCGGTGATCATCCCGTTGATTGCCGGGTTTTTCATCTTTGCCCGGGAGGTGGTCGGTCTCTTCAGCCAGGACCCCGAAGTTCTCCGGGTGGGGGCGGTCTTCATCCGTTACCTGGCCGTCTCCTTCTTCTTCCTCGCCCTGATCCTGGTCTTCGGCAAGTCCCTCAACGGGGCCGGAGACACGGCCGGGCCGATGGTCATCACCGGCTTCGCCCTGCTCGTGATGGTCGGATTTCTCCTCTGGCCGGGTTCGGCCGGATTAGGGCTGGAGGGGATCTGGAAGGCGATCCTGGGGGCCACCGCCCTCAACGGCCTCCTGATGGCCTGGTGGTTCCAGCGGGGACGCTGGCGCCGGCCGGCGGCGGGCGCGCTCTACCCGGAGGCGGTCCTCAGTTCCCCGGAGGAGCCGCAGGTTTAGGAGTTTTTTCCAGGGTCCGCAGCCGCTGCCCGGCCAGGGGAGAGTCGGGGTCGATCTCCCGGGCCGCCCGCCAGGCCCGTTCCGCCTCGGCGATCATCCCCTGCCGGTAGTAGAGGTCGCCCAGGTAAATCCGGGCGGCGGCGTTCGACGGGTCGAGGCGGACGGCGGCTTCCAGGTGGGTCCGGGCTTCCTCCCGCGCCCCGGGATCGGCGGCCAGGAGCCTCCCCAGTTCCAGCCGGAGGGGGAGGGCGGCGGGGGAGAGTTCGACCCCCCGCCGGAAATCCTCGATCGCCCCGGCCCGGTTGCCGCCCCTTTCCCGGGCGATCCCCCGGTAGAGATAAAACTCCGACACCCGGGGGTTCTCGGCCAGTCCCCGGTCGATGACCTCGATCGCCTCCTGATTCTCCCCCTCGACCACCAGCAGCCGGGCCAGGCCGAGATAGGGTCGGGGGCTGAAGGGGAGGTTCTGGATAACCTCCCGGTACTTCCGGATCGCCGCCTCGCTTTCTCCCCGCCGCTCGGCGACCAGGGCCAGGGCGAGATGGGCCGACTCGTAGTAGGGGTTGCGCCGGATCGCCTCCCGGTAGCCGGCCTCGGCCGCCTCCAGCTCGCCCTGCCGGAAGAGGATGTTGGCCAGGTTGTAGTGGGCCTCCGGGCGCTGGGGTTCGAGCCGGAGCGCCTCGGCGAACTCCTCCCGGGCCCGGTCGAGGTCGCCCTGGCGGGAGAAGTAGGTCCCGAGATGGTTGTGGCCCGCCCCCAGGTTGAGACGGAAACGGGGTTCGCCGAGCAGCTGGGGGTTGACCCAGTAGGTGAGCAGAACCAGCCCGGCCAGGGCCGGCAGTCCCGTTTTCCATTCTCGCGCCCGGATCCGTTCGACCCCCCAGGTGACGGCGTAGGCGGCAAAGATCATCAGGAAGGGGACCAGGGGGAGCCGGTAGCGGGAGTTGACGAAGTAGAAGACGGTGGAGGCGACGTAACCGGCGATGAAGAGGTAGAGGAGGAGCAGTCTCCGCCACCGTCGGGCGGCCAGGACCAGCCCGAGGAGGGCCAGGGGGGCGATCCAGCCGAAGACCGGGAAGGGGATCTTCAGGATCGGCGTCCAGCGGATGAAGAAGGAGGGGTGGATCACGTCGGCGATTTCCAGCTGGTCGAAGAAGATCGTGAACTTTCGCCCCAGGAGCCGGAGAAACCGGCCGGGATGGGTCCGGATAAAGTCAAACCCCTGCCCGAACCAGAAAGCGGAGACCTCGGAGGGTTTGAGCTCCCTCCCCAGGGTCCGCCGGGCGATGGTCTCGGCGTCGCGCTGGAGGGTGGCCCCGCCGGAGCGAAGGATCGGCGGCGGCTCGAAGACCCCCCGGGCGTGGGGGTTGTTGCCGATATAGAAGTTGATCCCCCCGTGGGCGGTCAGGGATACCCAGTCGTCGCCCACCTTCCAGTTCCGGTAGGTGACCAGCCCGATTACCGCCGCCGCCCCGGCCAGAAAGACGGCCGCCCGCCGCCAGCGGCGGCCGGGAAGATAGATCCACCCGGCCGCCAGAAGAAGGAAGAGCAGGCTGTGGCCGCTGACGGTGGCGGTCAAGCCGGCCCAAACCCCGGCGCCCAGCCACCCGGGCCAGCCCGCCTCCCGCTCCCGGAGCTTCAGGAGGATCAGGAGGAGGAGGGCGGTGAAGAAGACAATCGCCACCGGGGAGAGGATCGCCGAGTCGTAGACGATCAGCCAGCCGTAAACCGCGGTCAGGCAAGCCGCTCCGAGCCCGACCACCGGGTTGAACAACCTCCGCCCCAACAGATAGATCAGCCCGCAGTTAACCGTGCCGATCAGGACCTGGACCAGCCGGGCGGTCGGGATGCTGACCCCAAAGACGCTGTAGATCAGTCCCAGCAGGTAGGGATAGAGGGGGAGGGCGGTAAAGACCCGGTCTCCCACCCAGTCCCCACCGGCGATCGCGGCCGCCCAGTCGTGGTAGGTCTTCGAATCCTCGATCACCATCTCGCCCACCGGGGACCGGTTCAACTGGAGAAAGAAGACCAGGCGGAGGGCGAGCGCCAACAGAAGAATGGCGGCCAGGATGAGCGCTTCCCGCCCGATCTTCGGGGAAACAGCCGGATGAGCGCGATCTTTCTTCATCGGTAGAATTTCATCAGGGGAAAATTATAGTTGCCCCGGTGGGGCTATTTGTTATTATGGGCGCGCCTGATTGAATTTTATACTCCAATCCGGCGCAGCGAAGCAAACCCTAATTTCCGCGGTTGGCCGCGGATAAATACAACCGGAGGAACAGCGGATGAAAAAAGTATTGCTGGTCGGAATTTTGTGCGCGGCGTTCCTGATCCCGGCGGCGGCCCGGGCCGAACTGGGGATCGGCGGTGGAATCTTCTACAACCGCCAGCTGGGGGACATCAAGGATTCGGACGACTGGAAGTTCGACAAGGACTTTGTCTCCTATATGGTCTCCCTGAAATATCAGGTGGCCAACATCCTTGGCCTGGAAGGCAGCGTCGATTACTACAACGGCAGCGGGACGATCGATTACACCCTCCGCCCGATGGGTACGGCGGTCCTGAGCATCCCCCTGCCGATCCTCGACCTCTTCAACGTCGGGGTGGGGATCAACTCCACCTATACCAAGTACAAGGAATCCGGCGGGGGTTCGACCGACGACTGGTCCAAGCTCAGCTATCACTTCAAGGCCGGGATCCAGCTGCCGATCGCCGACCTGCTCTGGATCTGCGGCGACTGTTACTATTACGTCGATGAACTCAAGGACATCGAGGACTTTGATTCCGATCTCCTGACCTTCGGCGCCCGGGCGATGCTCCGGTTCTGACGTACTAATGAGAGCCTCAAATAGGTTGCACGTCATTGCGAGGAGCGAAGCGACGAGGCAATCGCAACTTAATGCTTTGGAAGAGATTGCTTCTCCGTCAGGCGACCTGCCGG
>JAVCCZ010000087.1 GCA_030765265.1 Candidatus Erginobacter occultus | reverse complement strand
GATCTCTGGGAGACGATCGCCGCCGGGAAGACCTGGTCCGGGAGGATGGTCAACCGGCGGCCGGACGGCACTCTCTATACCGTGGAGACCGGGATCACCCCGGTCCGGGATCCGGAGGGGGAGATCGTCAACTACGCGGCGGCGCTCCGCGACATCACCGGGGAACTAAAACTGGAGGAGCAGTACCGCCAGGCCCACAAGATGGAAGCGGTCGGCCAGCTGGCCGGGGGGGTGGCCCACGACTTCAACAACATCCTCCAGGCCATTCTCGGCTACGCTGACCTCCTCCGGGCCGATTTCCCGGGGACGGAGCAGCAGCTCGAATACCTGTCCGAGATCCGCAACGGGGGGGAACGGGCGGCCACCCTGGTTCGGCAGCTGCTCGCCTTCAGCCGCCGCCAGGTGATCAGTCTCGAACCGCTCGACCTCAACCGGGTAGTCGAGGAGCTGCTGAAGATGCTCCGCAGGGTAATCGGGGAGGACATCCGGCTCGAGTACTTCCCCGGGACCCACCTGGGAGCGGTCCGGGGGGACGTAAATATGATTGCACAGGTCCTGCTCAACCTGGCCGTCAACGCCCGCGACGCGATGCCCGCCGGCGGCAAGCTGACGATCGAGACCCAGAACGTTCTGATCGATGCCGAATACTGTTCCGAACACGCCGAGACCGTCCCGGGCCGCTACGTCCTGCTCAGCGTCACCGATACCGGGTCCGGGATGGACGAGGAGACCCGGAAGCGGGTCTTCGAGCCCTTCTTTACCACCAAGGAGGAGGGCAAGGGGACCGGGCTGGGTCTGGCGATGGTTTACGGGATCGTCGCCCAGCACGAGGGGGCGATCCGGGTTTACAGCGAACCGGGGAAAGGAACCGCCTTCAAGATCTACCTGCCGATCTGCGAACGAAAGGCGGAAACGGTGGGAGATCTGGTCGAAGGCCCGGTAACCGGGGGGGGAGGAGATGATCCTGCTGGCCGAGGACAACCGGATGGTCCGGAACCTGGCCGTCCGGGTCCTCGAGGGGGCGGGTTACACCGTCCGGGCCGCCGACGACGGGGCGGAGGCGGTCCGGCTCTTCAAGCGGGAGGCCGGGGCAGCCGACCTGCTGATCCTCGACGTGGTGATGCCCCGGAAGGGCGGCTACCAGGCCTGGCAGGAGATCCGGAGGATCCGGCCCGGGGTCCCGGTCCTCTTCACCAGTGGCTACAGCGAGAACGCGATCCACACCGGCTTCATCCTCAAGGAGGGGCTGCGGCTGCTCCAGAAACCCTACCTCCCCGACGCCCTCCTCCGGGCCGTCCGGGAGATCCTCGACTGAGGATATGAGCCGGCCCGCTGAGAAATTCGCTCCCGGGTCCGGATGGAGCCGGAGCGGAATAGGACTCCTTACCTACGGGTGGCTACAGGCTTTGGCGGCAAAACCCGGTCCAGGCGCCGGAGGAATTCCTTCACCTCCCCCACCCCGGCCAGGCGGTAGCGGGCCAGGGTCTCCACGCCGGGGGGGCCGACCTTGATCGTGATCCCTTTCCCCTTCAGCACCTTGAAGGCGTCCTCATCAGTCCGGTCGTCGCCGACATAGACCGGGAGGGGTTTGCCCTCCCCCGACTTCCCCGCCTCCCGGCGCAGCAGGTTGACGGCGTTGCCCTTGTTCCAGGGGGTGGGGGGCCGGATCTCGATCACCATCTTCCCCTCCCCGACCCGGACCGCCCGCCGGGAACGGGCCGGGGCGATTACCTGAAATACCGTGTCCCGGACCAGGTCCCGGTCCGGAGGTCGGACCCGCCGGTAATGGACCGAGAGAGTCAGACCCTTGTCCTCGACCTCGGCCCCCTCGATCGCCACCAGCTGCCGGACCAACTTCTTGGCCGCCGCCCGAAGTGCCGGCCGGGCCCGCCGGGCCGAGGGGTTGAGGTACTCGAGATCTGGGCCCCGGATCTCCAGTCCGTGGTTGCCGGCGTAGATCACCCCCTTCAGTCCGACCCGGTTTCGGACGTCTTCCAACCCCCGCCCGCTGATCACCGCCAGGGTAACGCGTTCAGATCCGGCCAGGCGGCGGAGAATCTCCCGGGTGGAACCGGCCAGGCGGGCGGCGGCGGGGCGGCGGACGATCGGGGAGAGGGTCCCGTCGTAATCGAGGCAGAGGAGGACCTGACCGGCCCCGGCCAGGCGGGCGGCAACCCCGTCCCAGTCTGAGAAGAGGTGAGTCACTTCCCTTCCCCGATCTCCTCCGCGGTCTTTAAGAAACTCGAAACCCAGCGGAAGACGTCGTGGCGGCGGACCTGGGAACGGAGGTAGCGCATCCGCCGCGCCTTCTCCTCGTCGCTCATCGTAAAGGCCCGGTAGATCGCCTCGGCGGTCCCCTCGGTGTCGTAGGGGTTGGCCAGGATCGCCCCCTTCTTCAGCTGGCGGGCGGCCCCGGCGAACTCGCTCAAGACCAAAACGCCGTGATTGTCGATACAGCTGGCGCAGTACTCCTTGGCCACCAGGTTCATCCCGTCGTTGAGCGGGGTGATCAGGGCGATCTCGCAGGAGCGGTAATGGGCGACCAGCTCAACCGGGGTCAGGGTGCCGAAGATGTAGTGGATGGGGACCCAGCCGAGAACGGTGAAACTGCCGTTGATCCTCCCCACCAGCTCGTCGAGTTCCCGCTTCATCTCCTGGTATTCCGGGACCCCCATCCGGCTGGGGACCACGACCTGGATCAGGGAGATCTTGGTATGCAGCTCGGGGTGCTTCTCCAGCAGGACCTCGAAGGCCTCCAGCCGCTGGGGGATCCCCTTGGTGTAATCGAGTCGGTCGAGCCCCAGGACCAGCTTGTGCTCGGGAAACTTCTCGTGGAGAAACCAGGCCCCCTCGGCGGCCTGGCGGGAGCGGGCCAGGTCGCGGTAGCGGTCGAAATCGATCCCGATCGGGAAAGCGCCACCGATCGAGGTCCGTTCCCGGAAGGTGACCAGGGAGTTGGGGGTCCGGTAGCCGACCGTGGCCTCGGGGAGCAGCGCCCGAACGCACTGGACGAAGTTGCGCAGATCCTTCCGGGTCTGAAAGCCGATCAGGTCGTAGGCCAGCAACCCCTGGAGAATCTCCTCCCGCCAGGGGAGGCGGGTGAATATGTCGGGGGAGGGAAATGGGATGTGGAGAAAGAAGCCGAGCCGGGCATCGGGCCGGCTCTCCCGGACCGTCTTCCCGGCCAGGAGGAGCTGGTAATCCTGGACCCAGACCAGGTCATCCCCGGAAGTGGTCTCCAGAATCCGTTCGGCGAATTTCCGGTTGACCGAGCGATAAGTTTCCCAGTTTTCCCGGTCGAAGATGGCCCGCCCGAGCAGCCCGTGAAAGAGCGGCCAGAAGGTCTCGTTGGAACAGCCGTAGTAGTAACCGTCGACCTCGCCGGTGGAGAGGGAGACCGGCTCGATCTCGTAACCGAGTTCTTCCCGGGCCGAACGGAAGATCTCCCCGTAGGGGGCGTCTTCATCCGACCCCGGCCAGCCGATCCAGAGGCCCCCCTGTTCCTTCAATACCGGTCCCAGGGCGGTGACCAGTCCCCCCGACCCGGGTTTCAGTTTCCATTCCTCGCCTTCCCGTTCCACCACCACGGGAAGCCGGTTCGACACGATAATCAGACGCTGACTCATAAAACCTCGCTTTTCAGATTGCTAAATTAGTTATGACTTTCCCAGTTTAGCACAGCCCCGCCGGCCCGGTCAAGCAAGCAGAACCGATACCGAAAAACCGATACCGAGCCTCTCCGGAAACAGACTCAATCGCTATCGGGATCGGGATCGCTATCGAACTCTCCTCAACGGATACACTGCAATCTGAGATATTTCCCCAAAAAACGGGGGAGGGACCGGCTTTTCAGCCGGTCCCTCCCCCGCAAAACCACCGAACCTCTTAGGTCCGGAAAATTAACCCTGAATTGTTTTCGATCCAACCTCCAACTTTAGTTCAGCGGAGAAACTTGGAGACGAAGGGCGAGGTCTCTCCCCGGCGCATAAAGTGCCCGGAAGGGCCTTCGCCGAGGAACTCCGAGAACCAGGACTCGTGCTCGATCTCCTCGTTGAGAATGGAGAGCGCCAGGTCGTAGGTCCGGTGGTCCTTGCCGGCGGTGAGGTGGCAGATCTCGGTGTAGCCGGCCACCGCGCACCGTTCCGCCCCGACCAGCACCTTGAGGATCTCCATCGCGTTGGACGGATCCTCGGGCAGGTTGGCCGGGGGACAGGCCGAGATATCGTGAAACTCCTTCATACAGTCGGGGAGCTTCCCGCCCAGCTCGTAGATCCGGGGGATCAGGGCCTCGAAGTGGTTCCGGTCCTCGATCCGCGCCGTTTCCGCTATCTCCTTGATCCCTTCGCCCTCCAGACCGATCAGGTTGGCCCTCAGGATCGTGTAGTAATAAAACGTGGTCAGCTCCGCCGAAGCGTTCTTGATCAGCAACTCCAGCAGTTTATCGACATCCACCCCCGCTTCTTTCACCATCTGACGCGCTACTCTGGCCATAATCAACCTCCTCTATCGTTTCCGGAGCAAACTACCCCGGTTGTGGTTCTCCCCGGCCGGAACCGGCCGAGATATTTATTAATTATTACTATATCATAATAATTACTATTAGCAAGAAAAACCTTTTCCTGCGGCAAATTTGGGGGCGATTCCCGATAGCTTCTGAACTGATTCACCCGCGGCGCGAGGCCGCGGGGGTCTGGGGGGAGAAGATACCTCGGGGTAGCCGTTGAACTGATTCACCCGCGGCACGAGGCCGCGGGGGTCTGGGGGGAGAAGATACCTCGGGGTAGCCGTTGAACTGATTCACTGGGGGGGGCACCCCGGCTTAGCGCCCAACGCCCCCGGCCGGTTTATCCGGCCGGAGCGAAAGTTCACAAGCTACACCCGGCTCAGCATTAAAACCCCCTCCCCCCGTCGGGGGGAGGGGGCAGGGGG
>JAVCCZ010000231.1 GCA_030765265.1 Candidatus Erginobacter occultus | reverse complement strand
CCGGCGGTTCACGAAGCCATAATTACCGGCTCCTGTTCGCAATCCGCGAAGGGATCTTCATCGAGCCAGGGATCGCTGCCGGCCCGGACAAATTCCTCGCCGGGGGGATCCCACAGTCCCAGGTGCCGGAGAATCCGCTCGATCACGCCGCGCTCGTTGATCAGTCCGACAATCCGCATCTCCCCTCCGCAGTTCGGGCAGAGGAGAGGGTCCGCCTCCCAGACCTTCCCCGATACGCTTCGCGATCGGGATGCGAGCATTTGATCAGCTCCCGCCATTTTTTCGAGGGGAGACGGCGGGGCTGAAGACCTCAAAATTGCGCTTGATCTTGGGGTTGATCCCGGAGCGGTAGACGATGTCGCCGGGGTCGATGAGGCGCATCTTTTCCAGGGAGAAGGGGCTGCGGATGATGTACTGGGCGAGAGCGAGAAAGTAGAGAGTGGTGATCGGCAAGCGGTCTGCGGGTAATCGATCCCGACTGTGTCCGCCAACAGTTCCGACCGTCCCTTCCGAGACCCCCCGGCCAGGTATTCATCAAGGCCGACAGCGATACCCGGCTTGCCTGCCCGCCGGAGCTTCAGCGCGGGCGGGATGAAGATCCCTTCGCGGACTGCGAACAGGAACCGGCAATTATGGCTTCGTAAGTCGCCGGCGACATCGGAACGTCTCCCGGGCGTCCGGCGACCGCCGGTTTTTCCCCTGAACCGCCCTCCGGCCCCGTCGAAATGCGGACAACACCCCCTGCCGGTCCTTCCGTCCTGGTCTTCCGCTTGCCTTCCGGGCGGGTCTCAGCAATAATGGAAAGCGCAAACGTATTCTTCATCTCATAAACGGGGTGACCGCCGGGAACCAGCGGAAAGCAAATTCTTATCCATAATTACTAAGGAGAGCAGAAAATAGGTTGCCAGTCATTGCGAGGAGCGGAGCGACGAAGCAATCTTAACTTGTTCGCCAGGAAGAGATTGCTTCGCTCCGCTCGCAATGACTTTGTTCGAAAAGGCAATCTATATCCTGCCCTCATTAATATGAACCGGGGTAAACTCGAAAAATTCGGACTGCTCATCGCTATATTTATCCTCTTTCTCCTGGTCCGCATCTTCGTTGCTTCACCCATATATTTCATCTCGATGGATGAAGCAAAGTACCTTACCCTGGCCCAAAACTTTCCTCATCACACCCTTTTCAATAACCAGCTTTACCTGGTCCATCCCCCCGGATTCCCTTATCTGCTCCATCTCTTCTCGCTGATTCTCTCCGACCAGATCGCCGGGATAACGGTCTCTCTGTTATTCGCCGCGATTACTTTCCTGGCCTTGGTCAAAATATTCGGCCTCTTCGGGAAAGACTCCTCCTGGATAGCCATCGCTCTTTTCCTGCTCGCGGTATCGCCGCTTCACATCTCCACTTCCCGGGTTATCTACAAAGACTCCACCTTCTTCGGACTATTTGCGCTCAGCCTCTTTTTGTTCCTCAAAGGGCTTATCCGGTCGGACCGCCGGTGCCTTTACAGCGCCGGAGTCATCGGGGCGCTCGGTTTCTTAACCTCGGACATCACCATTCTGCTGCTCCCCTCCTTCGCCCTGGCCTATCTTCTCTTCCGCGGAACCGAGACCAGGATAAGAGATGCCGTGATCCCCATCCTTATTATGATGGCGGCTTACGGCTTTTGGATTCTGACCAGGGTAATCATCTTTACCAATAATCCGCTCTACCCGGTCGGGGTGGACGGGACAATCGAATATGTCCGCGATTTTACCCTCCGGCAGCTTTTTACCCCCCGCTACTTTCCGGCTACCGCCACTATGTTTAACTTCAGGGTGGATTTCGGAGTTCCGGATCAATACCAATGTCTATCCCCTCCAAGAACTATCCGGTATCCCCGGGATCGGCTATATCATCGCTTACATATTGATCGGCGCGACCACGATCTTCTCCATCACCCGGTGATTAATCCGGAAGAATTTCCGGAATAATGAGTCCGTCTATTTTTCATTCCTCCTGATTATCTTCTTGATACCGGTCGTTCTCCACCCGGAACCGCGTTTTCTGATCCCGATCCTGATTCCGATCTGTTTTCTCTTCGCTGAGGGGATAACGCTTATCGCGGGAATCTTCCGAAGTCCCGGGAAAATAAGGAAGATAGCCGCTCTAAGTCTGGTGGCGGCGCTGACCGTTTTAACCGGAATCCACCTCTCCGGAAACCGGAATATGGTCTTCTCGCTGGAGAAGGAAGTTGAGATCCCCCGGACCGCGAAATTTATCCGGGAACTTCCCGATGACGGGATTATGGCCCAGGTCGGTTATCCGCCGGAACTCGCCTACCAGACCGGAAAACGGGTTCTGGCGCTGCCAATAACCCCCCGGGTTCTCGATGATTTCATCCAGCGTTATCAAATCAGTTACCTTCTTTACGGCCAGCATTACCTGGCCCCGATTCATACCGATGATCCGTCCCTGATCTGGTGTTATCATACGATTAAATATATCCGGGAACATCCCCAGCGTTATCCAATCCTCCAGGTAATCGATGAATTTTATGAATCCGGCGCTTCCCCCGATCGGATATTTATCCACGGTATAAATTAGCTTCCGGAGTTTACCCCGCAGGATGCGGGGGTCGCTAATTTATAGTTTTGAAAAACGATTTCTTATCAATTACTGCCCGATCTTCCCTTTCCCTTGCTCCCCAGCTCCGCTTCGATCTTCCGCAGGTTGTGGAGCAGCATCTCGTCGTCCGGCAGCTTATTCAAGCCTCTCAGGAACGCGGCGCGGGCTTCTTCCCGGCGGTCCTGGCGGATCAGTATGATCCCCAGCACTGAATAAGCCCGCGGGTCATCCGGCGCGAACCGGATATACCTTTCCGCCGCCGCTTCCGCTTCCGGGAACCTTCCCGCCTCTCCCAGAAAGAGCGTGTGAAGGTGGAGCAGATCCTTCTGGCGGTTGGGAACCACCACCTTTCCGTTATAGGTGTCGGATAAGAGCTTCTCCCCGGGATATACGCTCAGGCCCTGTTCCAGCCATTTCAGCGCCTCGTCGCGATTTCCCCGGGCCAGCTCGTAATTTCCTTTCTCCATCAACATATACATATAGGCGTGGCGGATGGCATCGGCGTCCTTATGGGGGTAGCTCAGCTCCCGGTAAGGGAATTCCCGGTACGGGAACTCCACCGGGGTCTCGTCCGATCGGTACAATCTCCAGGCGAGACCTTCGGGCACTCGCTTAAAGCCGGGGTGGAAATCGGGGTGAAGCTTGGGATTAAATTCCGAGGTGATATATATCGGCCTCTCGGAGTAATTGCGGGAGATAATGCTGGAGAGCATCCGGTAATATTTTCTCTCCAGAAGCTGGCCATCGCCGGCCTCGCCCCGGTTGATTTTTTCCAGGTAGTTTTGGTAGTCCTCGATCTCCCGGGCCGATTTTTTATATATCTCGGGATAGTGGTATTTCAGATGCTGGCCGAACCACCCTTTCTGGAGGCCGTGGTTGGGAAGTACGATCACATCGGTCCGGACCCCTTCGACATTCTGGTAATAATAGAGAGGATGAATGAGAATGTGGACATCCAGCGCGAAGAGGATGGCGTTGGGTTCCAGGGGACTGAAGAGGTTGGCAACGAAGTCCTCGACAAAGTAATTGTTTTTCTTGTTGACCGCGGGGTAGTTAATAAAGAGAGCCGGCAAGGTGACCAGGGGCACCAGAAGCCAGGCCAGAAGCCCCGGGCCGCCCCGGCGGAGAAAGAAAGAGAAGAGCCGGTGAAGACCTACCGCGGCCCCGGCGATCAGGCAGATATAGCTGGGGTTGTAATAGAAGATATTGTCGGGGACGTTGTAGGTGGCGGCGTAGAGAGTAGTGGGCACGAAGGCGATGAGGAGAAAATAAAAGTATCGTCGGGACTGCCGGAAGAGCAGGAAGATACCGAAGAGGATGATGGGGATGGGGAGATAGCCCAGCCGCCGGGGGAGGCCGGTGGTAAATTCGGCCAGTGAGTCCCCCTCCATCTCGGAGGTCAGGCCCCCGACCAGACGGGTGGCGTACCGGACCGGTGTCTCCCCCGCGACCGGGATGATCTCGATCCGCGGCCGGAAATCGGTGACCGAAAGATGGTTCCAGAGCGCTTTGAGGGTGGTGGGTTCACCCCACATTACTTTTGGCTGGCTCATCGCCCGCAGCGGCAGGTAGAGGTAGAGGGAGAGCCCGAGGAGGATGGGGAGGATCAGGAAAACGATCGCTAAGAGGCGGGTTTTTCGCTTTCTCCATTTACCCCCGAAGAGGAGGAGAAACGCGGGGAGGAGCAGGACCGTGGTCAGGTGATTGGCGAAACTGAACCCCAGAACCAGAAAAAATAGGAACCCCGATATTCGTTCTTTTTTTTCATCATCTTCAACCGTGTATCTCACCGCCAGGTACAGGAGGATGGCGATAAATAAGGCGTGGAGGGAATAGACTTCCAGCGTTGTACCCACTTCCCAGAATACCCGGCTCCAGGCCAGGATCAATCCGGCGGTCAAGGCCGCCAGCCATTCTGATTTCTCCTGTCGAGTGTCTGACAATGCCGGGCCGACCCGGCGGGCGTCCCCTTGATGTTCTTCTGGCTTCCGGTTCTTTTTTTTCGCCGCCGAAAAGTCCTTTGCCGTCCTTAGAGCCTCTAAAAACACTTTGATAAAAAGTGTGAATACGCCGGCCCCGACAGCGGCGCAGAAAGCGTTCATAATGTTTAACCGGACGATTATTCGCGTGGCGAGGGGCAGTTTCGAGAAGAGATGGCCGAGGAGAGTGTAGAGGGGATAACCGGTCGGGTGGGCGATCCCCAGGGTGGAGGCGACGGTCGCGAACTCGGCGCTGTCGATGAAATCCACGGTGGGAGTTAAGGTCAGAAGATAGGTTCCAAACGCGATCAGGAACACCAGAACCGGGATTAATCTGTATATTTTTATCACTATGGGTCCGCCGGGTTAACGCAGCGCCGCCCCTTCCGGGGGGTATAATCTTTAAGAGTAAATGATATCCAAATAAGAGGTAAGTGAAAAACAGAGTTTTTGCCCTTCTTTTCCCTTCCTCAGGCCGGCTTCCGCCCCCCGGTTCTCTCCCGAAAACCGCCTTGAAGTCAGGGTGGAGGGCGCCAAACAAACCCCGGCCCGTCCGATCGTGCTTTCTGGTTGTCTTCTTTGGGCGTTTCCGTCATAATCCGGTTTTCCAACCCGGTTTGTATTCGGCAACGGTGTGAAATTAAAATGGCTCAATCCGGATTTCCCAAAAAGAATTGGTTCATTATGTGTCGCCCCCTGCGGGGGCTTTAAGATGCTATTTGTTGCTCCATACCCACGGGCTGACGCCCGTGGCTGGTAAGAAGTTTCGCCCCCTGCGGGGGCTGCTTATCCCGGTTCTCCAGAGCTTTCATATACGTAGCCCGCGCAGCGGGCGATACAT
>JAVCCZ010000025.1 GCA_030765265.1 Candidatus Erginobacter occultus | reverse complement strand
CACTCCCGGGTGGAGATGATCGACTGGATCAATTCCTCGTGCGCCGCCGCTTCCTTCTTCTCCAGGGTCTCGATGGCTTTCTCCGTGATCACTCTCGGATCGTAGCGCGGGGAGCTGCCCGGGGGAAGCTGGTTGATGGCTTCGGCGATTTTTCCCTCCGGGACCCGTCGGTAGTATTCCATAAAATTCATCGCTTCCACCGGGTCGATCAGGTTGAGCAGGAGAATTCCGTACCAGTATTCCGCTTTGCCCCGATGCCCGGGGCTGAGCGCGATAGAGAAGCGGTCCAGGCTGAGGTCCGGAGGGCCGAAGGCGGAAGGGAGAAGCGAGGTGTAGAGCCTTTTTACGTAGTAATCGTTGGAGCCGACGATGTAGTTAAGCCCTCCCAGGACCCGGGGATCCGGGTTGCTGGAGATGACCGCTTCAAAGGAGATAACCCGTTCCCCGAGCAGCACCTCTTCCACCGTCCGCTGGCCCTGGTTGAGGTAGGAGTAGCGGTCCCGGTAGAAGTCCCATTCTTCCGAACCGCCGTCGATCAGGATATTCTTCCCGTTCGGCGCCTGGACCAGGGCCGCCATCCCGTCTTTCCAGCCCAAAGAAAAGATGATCACCTTCATCTCCGGGGTCCCCGAGGAGATGAAACCGGTGGTAAAGGCGCCGACGGTGATCAACAGCGCGGCCAGGGCGGCGATCGCCCGGAGCCGGCAGCTGGAATCGGAGAGGGAATTCTTCACCCGGACGAAAGCGATCTTCAGGTTGAGGATGATCTTTTCCCGGTAGATGAAGAAGGCGACGATCAGGTAGAAGGCGACCAGGGGCCCGGCGGTCGGTTTGGGCATCTGGGGATAGGGGAAGACCCGGGCGAAGAAGTCGTCCATCAGGATGAAGAAATGCATCCCCAGCCAGTTGGCCGCCGTGATCAGAATGGCGATCTGGATCCCGATCACCGGGATAAAGCCCATCAGGGTGCCGATCATCCCCAACGGCAGGATGACCCCGATCAGGGGGATGCCGATGAAATTGGCGAAGGGGGCGGCCAGGGACATCCGGTGGAAGATCACCATCGAGAGCGGGATGATGCTGCACTGGATGGCGGCCTGGGCGGCGATAAAGGTCCTCAGCCACCGTCCGGGGATTTTCCGGAAGGCGGGCTTGAAGGGCATCACCTGCTGGATCAGGAACGCCACCGGGATGGCGATCAAAAACCCCCAGAATAATCGGGCCCGGAAGATCCCCCAGGGGTTGCCCAGGTTCATAAACAGCAGCCCGATCCAGACCACCACCGCGGTGGCGGCGACCAGGCTGTGGAGGTTGTTGAGCTTGTAGTTGAAGAAGTCCTCCGCCGGACCGCTGAGCAGGCCGAGGAAGAGAACGGCGGAGAAGGACATCAGGAAAGAGGCCGAGGGGAGGATCAGGGGGCCGCCATAGCCGGGGGGGAGGAAACAGATGATGACGATGGCGGCGAAGCAGATCGCCATCACCAGCGACTTCTGGATGTTCTTCCCGAAGTAGGTGAAGAAGATCAAGACGAAGCTGTTCATCGTCGCCGCCCGGAGCGTCGAGGGCCGGCCGCCGGTGATGATGGTGAAGACGACCAGGAAGAGGACGGCGATCGGGGCCCAGATCGATTTCGGGATCGGGGTCTGGTTGAAGATCAAAAGCAGCAGCCCGGCGATGATCGTCACGTGGAGACCGGAGACGGCGAAGACGTGGGCGGTCCCCGCGGCCTGGGAGTCCTTGACGATCTTCTCCGGGACACCCTGCCTGAGCCCGATGAAGATCCCGGAGAGAAACCCCGACTCCGGGAAGGGGGTGGTCTGGCGGATGATCTCCAGCAGGTCGTACTTGATCGACATACAGGCGTAGATCGCCGGGTTGCCGTTCGCCTCCCTGATGATCTCGATCGTGTCCGTCTCCTTGGTGGTCCAGTTCTCCCGCCCCCGGATCCGGGTGGTGGCGAAGGTGTTGACCGAGATCAGGTAGGCCCGGTAATCGAATCCGCCCGGGTTCTGGGCGGTGGGCGGGGTCTCGACCGGCGCGGTGATCTTGACCGTGTTGCCGTAGGCCTGGTATTGGGAGACCGCGGGGTAGACCTCCTCCCGGTTCTCATCGGCGTCGAGGACGACGCAGAGCAGCCAGCCCCGGGTGATCCGGCCGATCCAGCCCTCCTCCGGGTCTGGGGGGCCGACCTCTTCCAGGGCCATCCCGATCCTCTCGACGTCCTCGGCGGTCGGGGTATAATCCCCGCGGGCGAAGGCTTTGACGATCAATTCTCCCCGGTCCGCTTCCGGATCCCGGGCCAGCCGGTCCCGGACCTTGACCAGGGCGAGGAGTGCTTCCGCCTCGCTCTCCCACTCCCGGTCGAGGGCGTTGAGTTCGCCGACGATCGCCTCCAGGGTCTGCCGGCCCCCGGGGTGCTTGTCGATCTTCACCACCAGCGAGGGCTCGATGGTCAGCCGGGTATCGTTGTCCTCCGGACGGACTTCCGGTTCCTTGACGATGATCCCGTAAACCACGGACTGGGTGTCGCGGTCGTCGCCCGCCCAGTGAATCAAATGGTAGGGGGAGGTGGTGTCGAGGTGGAGCCGGGTCAGCCCGTAGCCGAGGACCAGGGCGCTGAGGATCCAGACCGGCAGGGCTTTGAGCTTGAGAAATCCGAGAACAATCGAGATCAGGAAAAGGGCGACGAAGACCCCCATCAGCGGAAGGTTGAGGGCGGGATCGGCCGGCAGGGCCAGCATCACCACGCAGATGGCGGCGCAGAGCAGGAGGAAGGCCAGGACCCGGGATCGGTAGATCAGGGAGATGACGGCGGCGGCGAGGAGAAAGCCGGCGGCGATCAGGGGGTTCAGGGAGAGGTCAGAGGAACCGGAATGGATCAGCCGCATTACGATCCCGATAGCCAGGAACGAGGCGAAAGAAACGATGTAGGTCTGCATAACGCAACCCCCGAATGGATTGATGGATTTAGTTTTTGGCCAGGGCGGAGTAGAAATTCCGGTTGGAGACCAGGTTATGGTCCCGGCGGTAATGCGGGTCAAGCAGGAGGACGGCGGCCCCGATCAGGGCGGCCAGCAGCAAGAGGTAGATAAGACCTTTCGCGCTTCCCATAACGGACTCCTTGGTTTTGGATTACCGGGTATTAACTTTTGACGGTGGTGGTGGAGATAATATTCAAAAAGTAATCGGTGGTCCGAGAATATTATGTTATCCGATCCGGGGTGAGGGTTCTAAGCGTAATTATGGACCCCTTCTTTGTCAACTACCTTATAGATAATCGGATAAGGTTGGCAAGGAGAATCTTCCACCACGACCGCCCGTTGGGCCCGGCGGGTGATCTCCTCCAGTCCGTCTTCGCGGTTGGTGAAGAGGGTGAGGAGGGTATCGCCGGCGGCGACCCGGTCGGCGACCT
>JAVCCZ010000234.1 GCA_030765265.1 Candidatus Erginobacter occultus | reverse complement strand
TCCTCCACCAGCCGACCCGGAGAGAGATCCTCCCGGTGGCCGGCAATCATTTTTACCTGGGGCGGCAGATTTACCGGGGAGACCTCCTCTACCGGGATATCTTCATCGACAAGCCGCCCCTGACCGAATACATCATCGCCGCCGCTTTCCTGGCCGCCGGCGGTGAGCTGATCCCGGCGGTAATCATCACCCGGCTGATCTTCTTCGCCTTTTACCTCGCCTCCGCCCTTCCCCTCTACCTGATCGCCCGAAGAGTCCTCGGCTCCCGATTCCGGTCCCGGCTGGCGGTCCTGGTCTACCTCGGTTTCGGTTTCCCCTACGACAAGCTGGCGGTCAGCGCCGACTGGCACGTCCTGATGGTCTTCTTCGGCCTGACCGCGGTGGCCGTTTATCTCGCCGGACGCCCGTTGGTCTCCGGACTTTGCGCCGCCCTCTCGTTCCTCTCCTGGCAGCCGGGGCTGACCTTCCCGATCGCCCTCCTGGCCGGCTCCCTGCTCTTCCCCCGATCCGGCCGGGACAGCCGGCGCCTGGCGGTGGGCTTTTTGATCCCGGTCGCGGCGGTTATCATCTATACCGGCTTCCGGGGCAACCTGGCCGACTTCTTCCAGCAGACGGTGCTTTACGGTCGGATCAACGTGTCGAGCGAATTTTTCTGGGGGTTAAGGGTGGTCCCCCGGGTGGTGAGGAAATTGTACTGGAGGAGCCTGCCCTTCATCCTCCTTGGGACAGCCGGGTATCTCCTCAACTGGCTCCGGGTCGCCCGGTCGGGAAGGCGGGAATTCGAGAAAACCTTCTTTCCCCTGGTCCTGCTCTCCCTGCTGATCCTGATCAGCGCCGCCAATTTCCAGGGGGGGAGGGATATGATCCCCCTCCTGCCCTGGATCTCTCTCTATGTCCTCTATCCGGCCGGCCGGCTGGAGGCGAAGATGAATCCGCGGGCCTTCCAAACGCTGGCGGCGGCGGCAATCGTCGGCCTGGCCGCCTGGTCGCTGGCGGGAACAATCCGGCTCCGACCGCCCTGGATGAATCTGGAAAGACAGGAACTACAGATGCTCAAGCTGGCGGAACGGTACCATCTGGGAGCTGACGATCAAATCCTCTGCCTGGAGTCGGTCCTCCCCTGCCTTTTTCTCGACCGGACCAACCTGACCCGGCACACCTATTACCTCCAGGAAAAGCATTACCGGTTCATCGAAACCTACGAACCGGGAGGTTTCGATTCCGTGCTTGAAGCCGTCCGGGGCCAGAAGCCGGCCCTGGTTTTCGTCCATCTGGCACCCTGGTCGGCGCCGGACTGGCCCGCCGGGCGTTTTCAGCCGCTCCGGAATCTCCTGGCGGAGGAAGGCTACCGGAGCGAAACGGCGGGCCGGGCTCTGATTTACCACCGGGGAGACGGTAACCTTGATCGCTAAGCTCGTCAGGCTGATCAACCGCGGAGATCTCCCCCCGCGGCGGGCGGCCGGCCTCCTGGGGAGGCTGCCCGGCTATTTATTCCACCGGGCGCTAGGAGACGGACGATCCGGACGGCCCTTCCTGATCACTATCGAACTGACCTACCGCTGCAATCTCTCCTGCCCTTACTGCTACCTGGCCGGACTCCCGCCCGTCGAGGAAACGGTCTCGGAGGAAGAGATCGACCGCCTGCTGGCGGACCTGCCCCGGCCCCGGCCGCTGGTCCACCTGACCGGGGGGGAACCGTTCCTGAGAGCGGACCTGGCCGCGATCGTCTCCCGGGTCCGGTCCCGCGGCTGCTGGACCTCCGTCAGCACCAACGGCACCCTGATCTCTTCCCGGGCGGGCGACTGGCTGGAGTCGGGCGGTCCCGACCGCCTCACGATCTCCCTCAACGGCCCCGAAGAAATTCACGACGCCGTCACTTCACGCCCGGGAGCCTTTGCCGAGGCGATGGCGGGGATCGACCGGCTGGGGAGTTGGGGGATGCTCAACCGCGTCGCGGTCAACTGCCTCCTCCATCCGCGCAACCTCCCCATTTTGAGCGAGTTTGCCGTCCGGCTCGGGCGGATGGGTATCACCAGGGTCAGTTTCCAGCATCCGATGGGGCCCCAACTCCGTTCCCGTCCCGGAGAGGGTGGAATCGGCCCCGGATCGGCAATGGATCCGGGCCGGGTGAACGGAGCCCTTGATTCTCTCCGGCGGGTGGCCGGGGAGAAGAGAATCAAGGTCAGGTTCATCCCCGAACTCACTCCCGGGGAGATCGCCCGCTGGTACTCAGAGGGGTACAGCCGGCCCTGCCGCTATCCTTACTTCGCCCTCCGGATCGATCCCCGGGGCCGAATTTATCCCTGCCCCGGTTTCCCGGCCCCGTTCGGCGATATCCGGTTACAGGCGCTGGGCGGAATCTGGAACGGCCCCGCCTACCGCCGGTTCCGCCGGGGCCTTGACACCCTCCCCCGGCCGGCGGCCTGCCGGAACTGCTGCAAGATTTGAGCCGGGGATACCGGCCTGCTTGCCCGGCCGCGGTACCGCCCGGGCGGCGATCACCAGGTGCCAGGCCAGGGTCCGGGCCGGGTAACGGTCGGCCAGCGCTTCGTCGAGCCGGATCAGCAGCCCGGCCAGGAACGAACCGGCGGGGAGAAATCTCAGCGGACTGAAGTGATGGGCCATCGCGCAGAGAGCGAAGCCGGCCAGGCCGAAATACCGCCGGCCGAGGACGGCGAACCCGGTCCGGTCGAGCAGGCCGGCCAGCTCTCGGCTGGTGAATACCCGGTGCCCGGAACTGAACCCTCTCCCGAGAGCGGTGACCGCCCGTCCCGCCACCCGCCAGACCGGGTTGTCCCGGCAGGGTTCGGAGAGGACCAGGATACCGCCCGGCTTCAGCACCCGCCGGATCTCGGCCAGGGCCCGGGGGGGAGATTCCAGGTGGTGGAGGCTCCCCTTGCAGATCACGGCGTCGAAGCTCGATGCCCGCCACCCCATCGTTTCCGCGGAACCGGCGATCAACCCGGCGGGAGCCGCTTCATCCCGGGCGGCTTTCAGCATCTCCATCGAGATATCGATCCCGTAAACCCGGAAGCCGCGCCGGGCCAGGCAGTCGAGGAGGAGGCCGGGCCCGCAACCGCAGTCGAGGACCGCGCCGCCCGGCGGAGGAAAATCCGGGGAGAGCATCACCGAGTGCCAGTAATCCTGGTAACGGCGGTAAAACTCCCGGCCAGCCAGCTCCCGGCACTTCCCGGCCAACCGGTCCTGGACCGGCCTTTCCCCCGTGATCATAGTTTCTCCCCCTCCAAAGATCGGGAGAGATCTCTTTGGAACAGGAGATAACCCCCGCCCCCGGTTTTGGCCCGCCACCGGCCCCCGCTTTTCTCCAGCAGGCTTTCGATATACCGCTGGTACCGGCTCCGGGTAACCACAGTGTCAACCCCGCCGGCCAGGGAGAGCAGAAAGGCCTCTTCCGCCTCGGCCGAACGGTCCCCCCGCCAGACCACCCTCTGGGCCAGGATCCTCCTTTGGCCTTCGGCGGCTTGTCCGGCGTTCCGGAATATGTGACCGGTGATCAGCGGCCGGGTGGCTTCAAAACGGGTCTCGGGATAAAGCAACCCCGCCACCCAGACCACCTGCGGTGGGGCCAGGACGTTCCGACCGGCAAGCTCTTGCCCCGACTCCCGGACCAGCCGCAGCGGCCGGGCTGGGAAGCGGAGGGCGAAGGGGGCTTTGAGAAACGCGGGCGGCGCCAAGACCGAGGACCGGAAGGCGGCCGCCCCGGTAACGATCACGGCGGAGGCCGCCAGCCCGGCGAAAACCTTCTGCGGGATTCTTCCCGGCCCCGTCCGGATACAGGCGGGCAACAGACCGGCGCATAACGGCAGGGGCAAGAGGTAGGCCAGTCTCCAGTAGGCGGCGGCCGGGAACAGGCCGAGCCAGAGAGGGCCGGTCAGCGGGTTGAAGAAGAGCGCGAAGATAATGACCGAGAGACCGAGCAGGCGCCGGCGGGATCGGCCCCGGAGGGCGGCCGCCGGGAGGAGGAAGAGGATGGCCAGATCGCGGATAACGGAAGCGTTCCCGCCCAGGACCAGCCCCAGGATTTCCCGCCAGTTCCCCGGCCAGAGCATATTTTCCTGCCAGATGGATATATCCGGGGTCAGGGACCTCGACGCGAGGAAGATAACCACGCCCAGGACCGCCGGGTAGACCGCGGCGAGGTTGAGAAGCAGTATCCGGGGGAAGACTTCCCGGTGGGGGCTGCGGCGGAAGAACTCGGTCAGGGAGACCGAAAAGACCAGGAGGGGGGACAGAAAGAACACCGGACCGCTCAAGCCCCCGGCGGCGACCTCGGCCAAAACCAGGGCCAGCAGACGCCGGGGGGAGGGACGGCGGAGAAAGCGCAGGGAGAGCAGCAGGGCCAGGGGGACCATAATCAGGACCACGATAACCTTGCCCTGCCAGCAGCGGGCCAGGCCGAAGTTGCCGAAAGATCGGTGGAGATTGCCGTCGAGGAGGAGAAAGATCACCGCGGTCGCGGCCGACGCCAGGGCCAGCCCCTTCCCCAGACCCAGTTCCCGGTAGAGGAGGACATACACCGTCACAAACGCCACGGCCACGAGCAGGACGGAGATGTTGTGGTAAACCTGGAGCGGACCGATCCCGGTCAGCGATCCGGCCAGGGCCGCCAGCGGCTCGTAGGAGGAGACGTAATGCGCCGGGGAGAGAAGAGGCAGACCGGGCCGGTTGTGAATGGTATCGCGGAAAGCAAATGCCTGCCCCGGCCTTTCCAGGTGCCAGAGGGCGCGATGGAAAAAATCCAGGTCGTCGGGATCGGGACGGCAGAGGGCGAGGAAGGCCCCCCCGGCGAGCAGGGCCAGGAGCGCGGCGCGGAGCCGGAACCGCCAATCCGGCGGGGAAGCCCCGGGCCGGGAACCACGGGAACGGAGACAGAACCAGACCAGGGGCCCGAGCAGCGCCAGGAAAATAATCAGGGCCGTCCGGGCGGGGATCCGGGCCGGAAGAGAGACCTGGTAGACCAGGGTCCAGCAGGCAAAGGCCGCCAGACCGATCCCGATAGCCTCCGGCAACCGGTCGCCCGGCCCGCGCGGACCGTCTCCAGCATCGTGGCGAAATGACATTGGTCCGTGTGCCTCCTCTGCCTTGTCCGGCGGTGTTGATCGGCCGGGGAAGAATCATAACAGAACCCGGCCGGGGGGAGAAACAGTTTCCCCCGGGAAAATTACTTTTACCGGAGACGAACGTTATTATAGTATTCCCTCAGCCCGGCGGACGTTCGACCTTTCTCGGCCGCCGCGAAGCAACGGCAACCCGGGGAGCAACTGATGAAAAAACACTGGAAATATTGGGCAGCTATTATTTTCTTACCGGCCGTGGCGGCCGCCTCGCTCACCGGCTGCGGCAAGCCGGCCGAGAAATCCGGCGAACAGCCGCTCAAGGTCGGGTTCGTCTATATCTCCCCGGTCGGGGACGCGGGCTGGACCTACGCCCACGACCGGGGGCGGGCGGAGATGGAGAAACTCCCCTTTATCGAGACCGCCCGAGCGGTGGAGTCGGTGGCCGAGACCGCCGACGCCACCCGGGTGATGACCCAGCTGGCGGCCCAGGGCTGCAACCTGATCTTCTCCACCAGCTACGGCTATATGGAACAGACCCTGGCGGCGGCGAAAAGGTTCCCCGAAGTCGTCTTTATGCACTGCTCCGGACATAAGACCGCGCCGAATATGAGCACCTACTTCGGCAAGATGTACCAGGCCCGCTACCTGACCGGGATGGTGGCCGGGAAGATGACCGGATCGAACCTGATCGGCTACGTCGCCGCCCATCCCATCCCGGAAGTGATCCGGGGGATCAACGCCTTCACCCTCGGGGTGAGGAAGGTCAACCCCGAGGCCAAAGTCCGGGTGGTCTGGACCTACACCTGGTTCGATCCCCCCAAGGAGCGGCAGGCGGCGGTCAGCCTGATCGAGGTCGGGGCCGACGTGATCGCCCAGCACCAGGACACCCCCGGCCCCCAGCAGGCCGCCGAGGAGGCGGGGAAGTACTCGATCGGCTATAACGTGGATATGGCCCCCTTCGCCCCCCGGGCCCATCTGACCGGGGCGGTCTGGGACTGGGGGGTGGTCTACACCGCGGTCGCCGAAGCGGTCCACGAAGGGACCTGGACCAACCAGCCGATCTGGTGGGGGATCGAAACCGGCCTGGTCGGACTCGCCCCCTTCGGCCCGATGGTCCCCGACGAGGTTCGCCAACTGGTCAAGGCGGAAGAAACCAAAATCGCCGCCGGGCAGCTCAAGATCTTCTCCGGCCCGATCCGGGGCCAGGACGGCGAGGTAGTAATCCCCAAGGGAAAGTCCCTTTCGGACGAGGAACTGTTTTCGATGTCCTACTTCGTCGAAGGCGTGGAAGGCGAGATCCCGAGGTAGGGGATGGGGATGGGGAATAGTCGCGAACCGCAAATTTTCGTGAAGATTCGTGAAGATTATCGGTTCCAAAAAGGGGCCGAGGTAGGGGGATAATTAGAGTTAATTGGTGTAATTAGTGGATAAATAAAGGGGGCGAGGCGGGGGGGGCTCGATCCCGATAGCGATAGCGATTATATTTATTCGTGAAGATTGGTGGAGATTCGTGGTTTCAAAAAGGGGGCGAGGCGGGGGACTCAATCAGAGTAATCTGTGTAAACTTGTGGTGAGCGAAGTCGAATCCATCAGTGGACTGTTTTATGCACTGCGCCGTTGAGATGCTCGGGATCGTCAAGCGCTTCCCCGGCGTCGTCGCCAACGATCATATCGACTTCCGGGTCCTCCCCGGAGAAGTCCACGCCCTGCTTGGCGAGAACGGGGCCGGCAAATCCACTTTGATGCAGATCCTGGCCGGGCTCTACCGTCCCGACGCGGGGAAGATCCTCCTGTCCGGCCGGCCGGCGCAGATCCATACCCCCCGGGATGCCATCCAGGCCGGGGTGGGGATGGTCTATCAGCACTTTATGCTGGTCCGGCGCCATACTGTCCTGGAGAACGTCATCCTCGGCCTGCGCCGATACGGTCTCTTCCTCGATTACCGCCGGGCCGGCCGGGAGATCGAGCGGAACTCGAGGGAATACGGCCTGGAGATCGACCCCGCCGCGACGGTCTGGGACCTCTCGGTCGGGGAGCAGCAGCGCGTCGAGATCGTCAAGATGCTCCTGCGGCAGGTGAAAGTTTTGATCCTCGACGAACCGACCGCCGTCCTCACCCCCCGGGAGACCGAGGGGCTCTTCGCCACCATCCGGACCCTGGCCGGCCGGGGGGCGGCGATTGTCTTCATCTCCCACAAGCTCCGGGAGGTGATGGCCGTCTCCGACCGGATCACCATCCTCCGCCGGGGAGAGAACGCCGGGACTATCCGCCGGGAAGAAACCGGCGAGCGGGACCTGGCCCGGCGGATGGTCGGCCGCGAGGTGATCGAGGAGATCGAGCGGGAGGAACCGGCCGCCGGGGAGGAGGTTCTCTCGATCCGGGACTTGCGGGCCTTCGACAACCGGCGGCTTCCGGCCCTGCGGGGGTTGAACCTGGAAGTCCGCCGGGGGGAGATTCTGGGGATGGCCGGGATCTCGGGCAACGGCCAGAAGGAACTCGAAGAGGTCCTGACCGGCTTGAGGGAACCGGCCCGGGGTTCCATCACCCTGGGCGGTCGGGAGATCGCCGGCCGCCGGCCGGATGAGATTATCGCCGGCGGACTGGGCTGCGTCCCGGAGGACCGGCAGGGGACCGGGACCGCCCCGGGCCTGGGTTACCGGGATAACATCATTTTAAAAAGCTGCCGCCGGCCCCCAATCCGGCGCGGACTCCGACTCGACTACCGGGCGGCCGACCGGCAGGCCGACCGGCTCCGCCGGGAATACGACATCAAGGTCCCCAGCCTCTCCGCCCCGGTCCGGCTGCTTTCGGGGGGCAACCTCCAGAAGGTGATCCTGGCCCGGGAACTCTCCGCCCGGCCCCGCTTTCTCCTCGCCGTCCACCCCACCCGGGGATTGGATATCGGGGCGGCGACGTACGTGAGAAAGCGGCTGGGAGAGTTGAAGAGACAGGGGGCGGCGATCCTCCTGATCTCCGAGGACCTCGACGAACTGGCGGGGTTGAGCGACCGGATCGCCGTGATCTACGAGGGGAAGATCACCGGCATCCTCCCCGCCCGGGATGCCGACCGGGAGCGCTTGAGCCTCCTGATGACGGGGCAGAAAGCAGAGAACGGAATAATGGAAACCAGCTGAATTGCGTCCGTTGACCTTCATCACATTCGAGAAACGCCTCGAACCCGGCCGGGGGGCTCGGCTAGCCGTCACGCTCGCCTCGCTCTTCCTCGCCCTGGTCTTGAGCGGCCTGGTCATACTGGCCGTCGGGGTCAACCCGGTCGAGGCCTACACGGCTCTCTTCTCCGGGGCCTTCGGGACCCTCTACGGCCTCTCCGAGACCCTGGTCAAGACCACCCCTTTGATCCTCACCGGCCTCGCCGTCGCCCTCTGCCTGAAGATGCGGCTCTGGAACATCGGGGCCGAGGGCCAGTTCGTGATCGGCTTCCTCGCCTCGGTTTTGATCGCCCTCGCCCTCCCCGGCCGGCCCTGGTATCTTCTCCTGCCCCTGATGGCTGCCGCCGCCCTGGTCGGCGGCGGGCTCTGGGCCGGCGCCGCCGGGCTGCTCAAGGCCCGGCTCGGGGTAAGCGAGATCATCACCACGTTGCTGATGAACTGGGTGGCGATCCTCTTCAGCCAGTACTTCGCCTACGGTCCGCTCAAAGGGCTCGACGGGTTTCCCTACAGCCCGGCCTTCTGCCCCGGCGCCTGCCTCCCTTCGATCGGCTGGGGCCGGGTCAACGCCGGGCTCTTCCTCGCCCTGGCCGCCGCGGTTGTCCTCCACCTGGTCTTGAAGCATACCCTCTGGGGGTTCGAGGTCCGGGTGATCGGGGACAGTCCGAAGGCGGCCCGGGCGGCCGGGATGAAGATCGAGAAAAAGATCGTCCTCGTCCTCGCCCTGGCCGGGGGTCTGGCGGGATTGGGCGGGTTTGTGGAGGTCTCCGGGATCGAGCAGCGGCTCTCCCCCCACACCGCGATCGGTTACGGTTATACCGCGATCCTGATCGCCTGGCTGGCCCGTTCCCATCCCCTGCTGGTGATCCTGGTCGCCTTCCTCTTCGGCGGTCTTTACACCGGCGGGGAGATGATTCAGGTCGGGATGGGCGTCCCGGTGGCGGTAATCCGGATCCTCCAGGGCGCGATCCTCTTCTTTTTGTTAGCCGGTGATTTTTTGATGAATTTCCGGGTTAGGTTTGGAAAGAAAGTAAGCAGTGAGCGGTGAGCAGTAAGCGGGAGCAGCGCAAAGCAAGCGAACAATCCTCGATCCCGATAGCGACAGCGATCCCGATAGAGATTATATTTATTCGTGAAGATTGGTGGAGATTCGTGGTTTCAAAAAGGGGCCGAGGCGGGGGGAAGGAAAAAATAAGATGATCGATCTGCTGACATCGCTCTTGCAGGCGGGGATTCACCAGGGGGCGCCGATCCTTTTGGTGGTGCTGGGCGAGGTGATCTGCGAGCGCTCGGGAAACCTCAACCTGGGGCTGGAGGGGATGATGCTGGCCGGGGCGCTCTTCGGCTTTATGGGGACCTACTACACCGGAAGCCTGGCCGCCGGGTGCCTGGCCGGGATCCTCGCCGGGAGCGCGCTGAGCCTGATCCACGCGGTCTTGACGATCGATCTTCGGGCCAACCAGATCGTCTCCGGCCTCGCCCTGGCCGTCTTCGGCTCCGGGCTGACCTCGTTTATCGGCGACAAGACCAGCCCGGTAAAGATGACGATGGCCGTGGCCCCGGCCGCCTTCCGCCGCTTACCCATCCCCCTCCTCTCCGAGATCCCGGTCCTCGGCCCGATCTTTTTTAAGCAGAACCTACTGGTCTATCTCTCGGGGGCTCTGATCTTCGCCGTCTGGTTCATCCTCTACCGGACCCGGTACGGCCTCAACATCCGCTCTTGCGGCGAGAACCCGGCCTGCGCCGAGGTGATGGGGGTCTCGGTCCGGGCCACCCGCTATCTCTGCGTCCTGACCGGGGGAGCCTTCGCCGGCCTGGGGTGAGCCTACCTCTCCCTGGCGCTGAGCCCGGGCTGGAAGGAACTGATGACCGGGGGGAGGGGCTGGGTGGCAGTGGCGTTGGTAATCTTCGGGAACTGGAAGCCCGGCCGGGCGGCCCTGGGGGCGCTCCTCTTCGGAACCCTCTACGCCCTCGACTCCACCATCCAGGCCCGGGGGACGTTGATCCCGACCCAGTTCCTCCAGATGCTCCCCTACCTCCTGACCATCGTACTCCTCGCCCTCTCCCGCCTCGGGGTTTTCAAGGGATCATTGGGGGCCCCGGCCGCGCTCGGCCAGCCCTACTCCCGGGAATCAAAGGAATAGGGTAGCACAGACAGTAATGTCTGTGCTACCTAGTGGACGGAGCAGGAGATGCAGGGGTCGTAGGCTCGAACCAGCATCTCGCTTAAGTGGGTGATCTCTTCGTCGGTCTTGCCTTCTTCCAGTTCCTGCTCGGCCAGGGCGGCCAGGTCGAAATGGATGTTGGCGTTGTTCTGGGTGGTGGGGATGATGCAGTTGGCTTTGGTGATCAGACCCTCGGAGTCGATCTCGTATTCGTGGTAGAGGATCCCCCGGGGAACCTCGACCGCCCCCACCCCCTCCCCCGCCCGAACCCGGTAGTCGGCCTTGATATCGCCAAGGTCCATCTCCAGCAATTGATCGATCAGCTTGATCGACTCCCGGATCACGTGGTCGCACTCGATCACCTGGGCGACGTTGTTCATATAGGGGTTGTGGTTGACCGGGGTCAGCCCCAGCTCCTCGGCGGCGGCCCGGGATTTCTCCTCCAGGAACTGGAAGTTGTTATTGAGCCGGGCCAGGGCGCCGACGGCCAGGGACTCCCGGCTCAAGCGGGCGAACTTCGAGGTGGTGAAGTCCTCCTTGTACTCGTTGGTCATCGCCCGGTAGTCGTCCTCCGGCTTGACCACCCCGTCGGTCGAGACCAGGTCGCCGCCGATCCAGGGGTAGTCCTTCTCCCCTTTCAGTGCGACGAACTCGGTCTCCCGGACGAAGTCGGGGATGGAGAGGGTCTTGAAGAGTTCGATCGTGGCCTCGATATCCGGGATCCGGTCGACGAAGACCTGGCGGATCTCCCGCAATTGGTGCTTCTCCGGGGCCTTGCTCAAGCCGCCGACCACCAGGGAGACCGGGTGGGTGGTCCGGCCGGCGACCAGGTCGCAGAGATCGTTGGCCGCCTTCTTCAGCCTCACCGCCAGCCCGGCCACCTCGGGGTGGGTCTTGATCAGGGGGATGACGCTGGGGACGCCGAAGAAGTCCGGGGCGGCCAGGAAGAAGACGTGGAGGATGTGGCTCTGGAGGGTTTCGCCGTGCTTGGCCAAAAGCCGCAGCACGTTGGCCGGCTCCGGGATCTCGATCTCCATCGCCCGCTCCACCGCCCGCAAGCTGGCCAGGGAGTGGCCGATCGAGCAGATCCCGCAGATCCGGGCGGTCAGCATCGGGGCCAGGTCGTGGGACATCCCCCTGAGCATCGCCTCGAAGAAACGGGGGGTCTCGACCACCGCCCACCGGGCCTTTTCCAGCTTACCGTCCTTGACTGTAATTTCGATATTGCCGTGTCCCTCCACCCGGGTCAGGTGGTGGACATCTATCTTCATATCAACTTTCATCGATTACCATCTCCGGTAGCCCGCCGTAAAAATTAATCCTCTCCAGGGCCTGGCGGACGGTGAATCCGTGGTCTTTGAGGATCTGGCGGAACTCTTCGTAGTTCGCTTCCTCGGCCGGCCCGCGGCAGCCGATGCAGCCGGTCTTCCCGGTGGTGCAGACCGCGCCGCAGCCGGCCCGGGTGATCGGACCCAGGCAGATCTGCCCGAGGTCGAAAACGCAGGTGTTGAGGTTACGGCGGCACTCAACGCAGACCGGGTACTTGGGAAACTTGATCTCGGCCCCGGTGACCAGGTTGACCACGATCCTCTCCACCTCTTCCTTGGAGACCGGGCAGCCGGGGATCTCGAGATCGACCTTGACGATGTCGCTGACCTTCCTCACCGGGAGGGTCTCCACCGGGTCGTCCCCGTAAACCTCCCGGACCACGTCCTCGATCGGGAACTTGTTCTTGATCTGGTTGACCCCGCCGAAACAGGCGCAGGAGCCGACCGCGACCAGGATTTTAGCCCGCTTGCGGATCTTCTTCAGCCGCTCGACCTCGTCGGCTCGGGTGATCGAACCTTCGATCAGGGCGATATCGTAGTCCTCGCCCCGGTGGGAGGAGATCTCCCGGAAGTTGACCACGTCCAGAAGGGCCAGGAAGTCGACCAGGGTATCCTCCTTGTTGGCCAGCTGGAGCTGACAGCCCTCGCAGCAGGTAAAGTCGAAGGATCCGATCTTGATTTTTTCGGGCTCTATCCCCAGGTACTTCATAATCTGCGAATTCCGCTAATTATCCTGAATTATCCCCCGCCTCGCCCCCTTTTTGAAACCACGAATCCGCACGGATCTTCACGAAAGTTTGCGGTTCGCGACTATTCCCCATTCCCTATATCGCTTCTTTCAAATTCAACACCGACCAATAATCAAAAACCGGCCCATCGACACAGGTAAACGTCGAACCGACCATACAGCGGCAGCATTTTCCCATCCCGCAGTGCATCCGCCGCTCTAAGGAGACGAACATCCGGTTCATCGGGATCCCCAAAGAGTCGAGATGGTTGCAGACGATCTTGAACATAATCGGGGGACCGCAGACGATGGCGTAAGTGTTGAGGGGGTCGATCTCGATCTCCTTGAAGAGCTCGGTGATCAGCCCCACCCGTCCGGTCCAGTTCTCGTCGCCCCGGTCGACGATGGTCATCAGGCGGATCCGGTTCACCTTCTGCCACTGGTCGTATTGATAGGTAAAGAGCATCGAGGCGGGGTCCTTGGTCCCGTAAAGAATGGAGACATCCCGGTACTGTTCGCGATGCTCGTTGACCCAGTAGATCGGGGCCCGCAGCGGGGCTAGACCCAGCCCCCCGGCGATCAGGAGGATATTGTGCCCGATCATCTCCTCCATCGGAAATGAAGTCCCGAACGGCCCCCGGATCCCCACCCGCGCCCCCAACTTGGCCCGGTGGAGGATATCCGTCCCCCGGCCGGCCTTTCTCACGCAGAGGGCGATATACTCCTTGTTGTTGGAGGAACTGGAGATCGAGATCGGGAACTCGCCGAAGCCCGGGATCTCGAGCATAATGAACTGGCCGGGGCGGAAGCTGAAGATCGCCCGCTCGAGCGGATCGATGATCTTGATATGGAAGAGCTTCTCCTGGGCGGTCAGCTCGATGATATTGATGATCTCGCTCTTGAAGGCCCGGTCCGTCCGCATCGTCACGTGCTTGAGGTTGAAGTCCGGCGGCCGGGTCATAAACGGCTTGAGGTTGATATCCTGCTTGGGGAGCTTAAACGTCATCGGAACTCTCCCGGATCAGGTCGTTGATCACGTCTTTGGGGTTGATCCCGGGCAGGCAGGCCCGCCCGCAGCGGTTGCAGCCGACACAGATCTGCTTGTCGGCGTTCTCGGCGAATCCGTGGTAATGGTGGTAGAACCGGTACTTGAGCCGGTCCTCCTTGAGGGGCCGGAAGTTGTGCCCGCCGGCGACCTCGGCGAAATCGACCACGGTGCAGGAATACTGCTGCCGCTCCTTGCGGGACTTCTTCAGGGAGACGTCGATCGTCTCTTCCACCCCGTAGCAATAGCAGGTCGGGCAGACCATCGCGCAGGTCCCGCAGTTGAGGCACTTGTCCCCCCACTTCTTCCAGATCGGGGAGGAGAACTCGATGTCGAGGAGGTTGGGGAGGTCGTCGGTCTCGACCTTGGTCTTGAAGCTCTTCTTGATCAGCTGCTTGCGCTCGATCCACTGCCGGTCGTCGTCGGCGGTCGGGTTGGTGGTCTTGACCTTCTTCAGGAAGTTGTAAGCCTTGGAGGAGTTGATCGAGAGGTAGTAGCGGTCGCCGAGGTCGGTGCAGTAGAGGTTGAATCCCTGGCGGACGGTCAGCTCGCCCAGCGACTGGCAGAAGCAGTCGTCGAGCGGCATATGGTCCATCCCGATCAGGAAGGTGTTGTTCCGCCGGGCCAGGTAGTAGGGGGAAGGATAGGCCCCGTGGATGAAGATATCGTCGAGCTTGCAGAGGGCGTTGATGTCGCAGGCCCGGACCCCGACGATCACCCGGGGGTTGACCCGGTACTCGATCCCCTGGGTCCAGTCGTCGTCGGTGAAGGAGTAACGGGAGAGGGTTTCCTTGAAGGGGAGGAAAAAGTTCTTCAGGGAAGAGGCGGTGACGGTATAATCGAGTTCCAGTTCGTCGAAGGAGTCCACCTTCCGGAACTGGTAGATCGGATTGCCGTCCTTGGCCGTATCGACCTTTCGAGGCCCGAAGGTCTCGTTGGCCTCGATCAGGCCCTCGATGAACTTGCGAAACTCGTCTTTGGAGATGACCTTGTAGATCATTGTATTTTCCAGCCGGGGCGGGATTTGAATTGACGAAGGTAGAAATATAACCCAGGGTCGGCCAAAGGGCAAATAAAAACTGGTTGCAAGAGATGACGGCCGCCCTCACAGAGATCGAGACCGCCTCCGCCCTGGTCCGCTCGCGGATCCCCGGGGTGGGGTTCGTGATCAACCCCTACCTCGGCTGCGGCCACGGCTGCCGCTACTGCTACGCCGAATTTATGCGCCGCCACTCCCGCTTCAACCAAGAGAGCCGCTGGGGGGAGTTCGTCGAGGTGAAGAAGAATATCGTCGGCGTCCTGGCCGCCGAACTGGCCCGGAAGCGGAAGCGGGGAAGCGCCTTGCTCTCCAGCGTCTGCGACCCCTACCAGCCGGCGGAGAAAGACTACCGGCTGACCCGGGACTGCCTGGAACTGCTCCGCAACTATGGCTGGGAGATCTCGATCCTCACCCGCTCGCCCCTGGTCCTGAGGGACACCGATATCCTCCGCACCGCCCGCGACTGCCGGGTCGGCTTTTCCATCCCCACCGACGACGACCGGGTCCGGAAAATACTGGAACCGGCCGCCCCGCCGATCCCGGCCCGGATCGAGGCCTTGAAGCAACTCCGGGAGGAAGGGATCCGGACCTGGGCCTTCATCGCCCCGATGCTCCCGATGGACCCGAAGCGGCTTTACCGCCTCCTCGACCCCGTGGTCGAGGAGGTGATGATCGACCCCCTCAACTACGTCTCCCGGGTGGAAGGGTTCTTCCGAAAACAGGGCTGGGGCTACGCCCTCTCCTGCCAGTACGCCCGCCAAACCCGCCAAACCCTCCGAAAACTCTTCGGGGCCAAAGCCCGCTGAATTTTTTACCCCAGAGCCACAGAGAACTCAGAGGAATGAATAACTGTTCAACTGCAAAAGCTATTGCACCATACCCCGGGCTGCTTCTTCGAGATATTCGTTGTAGTAAAGATGTCTGAAACTGCTGTTGTCCTTTCCGAAAAGTATCTCGGGACGATATTCACCTTTCTCTTGAAACACCTCCACGAATCGCCCCTGATTACTGTTCCAGCTGTTGCCGCATACCCGATCGAGGAACTTTCTTGAAAGTGTTTTCATCTCCTTTAAGGGCGGTTCATTGCCATCTCTTAAGTAAGGATAGAGCTGTCTTTCTACCTCGGTCTTCGTGCATCGCCTCAAGTTTTCAGCTCTTAACATATACAACTCCTTAATCCGGGCAACTCCCTTGAGGATGAAGGCCAGCCTCAGCATTCGAAAGTCAAGACTCTCCTGTCGGCGACTAAGCTTTTCTTGTTCACGGGAAACGTCAAAGAGATGCCTGGCAATAAACAGGCTATATAAATCCGCCACCTCTTCGGGCTTCGGGTCTTTATTGCTCCTGTACACCAGAGCCAAAGCCTTGCCGGCCCAGAGTTCGCAAGGATGAGCCAGCTGAACACGAAGGCTTTTCAGGCCATCAAGTGGATGAAACCGGCGAACTGCTCTGCTCTGAGGCGGGAAAACCGTTGTCTTCATTAAGTAACTGATATCTAATTTCACGACTCCTTCCCCCTGAGGAGTGAAATTCGATTTATAATAGAGAGACGCTCCCAAGCGATTAATGAATTGCTCGGTGGTTCGATGGTAAACCATTCCGAGACGAATCGCTATCCTCTCTAAAATACGGGAGTGATTTTCAATGATACCTTGATCGAACCTTGATCTGCCTTTGTGGACATAATCCAAATCCAGGTCAACCGACAGACGAGGAATTTTCGGATCGAATAGGTTGATGGCTGTACCGCCAATCAGGACGAAGCTCCTCCTTAAAATAGGATCTTCAGTGATCATCCTTAGAACAATTAACATCGAAAGAACTTGCTCAACTATTTCATCCCCAAAGGTGGTGCTTTCTTTTACTTCTCTCACTAATCCCGGATCAATCATTCGACCCTCCAATAAGCAACACCTGGTCAGGAACGATCAGATTCCAACGTTTTATCAACTTCCCGGATTTGACTTCGCGGCCTAAAAAATAGTCAGGGTTTTTAGGGATATGCTTTTCCAAGCGGGAAAAAAATTCTTGGGGAATCCCCCATCTATCCTTGAACAATTCGATAAAGAACCCAACTCGAGCTTTCAGCAGTTTGGATTTAAAGTGTTTGAGGCAATCTTCCAGCTTCTTCCAGTTTATGTATCCTACACTCTCATAAGATCTATAGAGATTCTCAAACCCTCCACTGTATCTTGGGGACCTTAGGCAATCTATCAGGGTTCGTTCAACAGTAGTTATGCGTACGGCAACTCCCTTATAAGGGATCACCTGTATCGAAATCTTCTTCTTGGGCAAAGGAACATATCTGTATTTTACCCCCATATAGTTCAACTCCTTGAATCGAGTTGAAGACGATATGTACATAGTGTTGAGAAGGGTATGTGATTTCCCCAAAGCCATTAAGGCGCTAGCATAGCAGATAATGGCATCCGGGGTAATTTTGGCGGCCAATTGAAAGTTATCAGGCCGTGTGGTTTCATAATCTTGTCCGGGTAAAACTATAAAATATATCGAACGTCTCCCCTGGATCCCTTTTATCAGCTTGCTTTTTTTAGCCTGCTTAATCTTCTCGCTGATCGCATTAGCTTTAAGATGGGGAAAATCTTTAATCACCTCATCCTTCCGAAAGACTCCCTTGTCCCCATATTTTAGATACAGTTCGTTCATTGCCTATACCGATCACTTGCAATACTTCATAGAAGTGGTACTGATTCCCTACCAATACGCTTATCCTGTGCCAGTGGTTCGCAGCTCCTGTTCAGAGATGAATAACCAGCGGCAACCTTATTACTTGCGCAAGTTACACGAAGTGGTAGTATAACCATACCATAAAACGAATATCTTGCAAATAGATTGAGCTTCAGACGGTTATTTAGCTCCTTTTGATCTTCTCAGCCATTTCTCTCATCTCAGCTTCGGGCGGATTTTTTCCCGGTCGCTTATTCCCATCTTTTCCGCGAGTTCGGCGTTTACGCCGAACCAGCTCTCGACGTAATCCTCGATTTCCAAAAAACGCGCGTAAATCTGGAAGAATTCGGGATCGATCTGTGAAAAGCTGCCTTCTTCAATCGCCTTAATCCTGTATTGGGGGATCTTCAGGGCCGCGGAAGCTTCCTTAACGCTCATCCGCTTTCTTTCCCGGGTTTTGCTGATCTTCTGGCCCAGGGGCATATACCGGATGATCCCCTCGGGGTCCAGGCCGACCGCGTTGAACTTCTCGGTCAATTCCGGTCCCAATGTCTCCAGGATCAACTCGGTCAGCTTTTGCGCCCCGTATTTCGCGATCACGTCCTCAATGTTTTGAGGTTCGGACATTTCCTTTTTTACGCCGCCGGCGTCTCATAATACGGCGACGGCAGGGTCGGATAGACGCGGTACACGTGGCGGTAGACCTCTTCCGCTCGGGCCTGCACGTCCTCCTCGGTGTATCTGTCCACCGGCAGACCGGTCGATTCGCTCCAGAGGAAGTCCCGAATCGCCAGGCGAACCGCGTCCCGGGTGGCTTCCTTGTCCGTCCAGTGGTCGATCCGCAGCTTTTCGGCCTTGAGCGTCTCCAGCAACTTGACCGCGACGGCCTTGATCCGCTTGATCTCGGCGGGCGCCAGATCCGGCTTCCTCAGCAGGTCGAAGAGGGCCAGCGACTCCTCGTCGAGACCTTCCCGCACCGCCCGGCTTTCCTCTTCGCCCATCTCCTCCATCAACCGGAGCAGCTCCTCAAAGGTCTTCTCGATGGTCACCCGATCCTTCTCCCGGTTGTACCCGGCCACAATCTCCTCGTAGTGCTTCTGAAAGTCGGTCCGCAGCGGATTTTGCTCCAGGAGCCGCTGGAGACGCTGCTCGATGGCCGCCTTGAGATTCTGTGCGTTGGTCCGCTTGGCCGGGCTCCGTTCGAACTCCTGCCGCAGCCGGTCGAAGTCGATCCGGCTGATGTCGTAAGGCCCATAGTCCTCCGAGGGGCCTGAGCTACGGGTCTCGATCGCCTCGTCAACCACCTGGTGCAGCTGCCGGATGATGGCGGTAATATCCGCCGCCTCCCGATCCCGCCGCAGGCTCTTGTAGACCACGTTGATGGCGCCGTAATCATCGCGGTAGGCGTTCACGCCCGCGACCGTAAGGCAGGCTTTGAACTTCTTGAAGACCGCCCGGCACATCACCTCGAATCGCTTCCGGGTCTCGTCATTCTCGTTGGCGGCTTCCTTGGCGGCTATGATGGCCGCGTTCCGGGCAAAGCCGGTTTGGGAGATGATCTCGTCCAGCGAAGCGCCCCGCTCGTCGAGGAAGCCCCGAACGAAGGCGATGGCCTCCGCCAGGTCGGCCAGCAGTTCCGCGTCGGGCCGAGTTGGGTCGGTCTCGCCGCCCGCGCCGCCGCGGCTGGCGTCGCCGGTCCCGGCAAACGTCGCCAGGGCCTGGCGCAGGTTCTTGAGGATGCCGCAGTAGTCCACGATCATCCCGTTGTTCTTGCCCTCGTTGACGCGGTTCGCCCGGGCGACGGCCTGCATCAGGGTGTGGGCCTTCAGGGGCTTGTCCAGGTAGAGCGTCGAGAGGCAGGGCACGTCGAACCCGGTCAGCCACATCGCGCAGACGATGGCGATGCGGAACGGGTGCCGTTCTTCCTTGAAGGCTTCATCCAGGTCCAGCCGCTGCAGGTTCCGGAACTGCGGCAGCCGCCGCAGATCCTCCGGAAGGTCCATCCCTTCCTTGATCAGGCGGCGGTGCGGGGTGATGTCCAGGTCCCACTGGCGGAACTTATCCATCTCGCCCTGCTCCTCGCTGATCACCACCGCCGCCCGCGTCCGCCGCATCCACTCGATCTGCCGCCGGAGGTATTGTTCTTCCTGTTCGTCGGCCGCCGAAGGCAGTTTCGATTCCAGTTCCCGAATCCTCTGTTCCCAATAAAACTCGATCAGCTTGTGCATCCGGACGCAGGTGATCTTGTCGATGCAGACCACCATCGCCTTGCCGGTCTCCCACGCAGTGGAGTAGTGCTCCACAAAATCGCGGGCCACCTGGTCCAGCCGCTTGCCGGAGGTGATGATGTGGTAGTCGCGCTTCAACTCCTGCTCCAACCGCTCCTCCACGTCGATGTCGTCCGTCTCCAGCTCCTCCAGCTTCTCGGCGATCCGCTCGTTCAGGTCGCCGATCGCCACCCCGAGCTTGTCGCCGCGGGCGTCGTAGTAGAGCGGCACCGTGGCATTGTCCTCCACCGCCCGCTGGAAGTCGTAAGTCGAGACGTAGTCTCCGAAAACCCGCCGCGTGATCTCGTCATCCTTGAAGAGCGGCGTCCCGGTAAACCCGATATAGCCGGCGTTGGGCAAGGCGTTGCGCATATTCAACGCCAGCGTCCCGTATTGGGTCCGATGGGCCTCGTCGGTGATCACGATGATGTCGTCGCGCCGGGTATAGCCCTCGTCCGGGTCCACCTCCTGGTTGAACTTCTGGATCAGGGAGAAGATGTGCGACTTGTGCTGAGCCAGCAGCCGGGCCAGGTGTTCCCCGCTCGAGGCCCGGCAGGGGTCGCGGTCGTTATCCACCACGCCGCACCCGGCAAAGGTCTTGTAGATCTGGGTGTCCAGGTCGTCGCGGTCGGTCAAGACCAGGAAGGTGAAGTTCCCCCCCAGCCGGCGGTGGACCTTCCGGGTGAAGAAGACCATCGAGTAGCTCTTGCCCGCGCCCTGGGTATGCCAGAAGACGCCCAGCTTGCCGTCCCGGATCTTCCGATCGCGCACGGCTTCGATGGCCCGGTTGACCCCCAAAAACTGGTGGTTGCGGGCCAGGATCTTCTTCGGCTCCCCGGCCGAGTCGTCAAAGACGATGAAGTTCTCCACCAGGTCCAGAAAGTTCGCCTTAGAGCACACCCCCTTGAGCAGCGTCTCCATATCCACCGCCCCCGGCTGATCCTCGGCCAACCGCTTCCACTCGTGGAAATGCTCGAACCGGCTGGACACCGAGCCGATCTTCGCCTCCACCCCGTTGGCCAGAACGACCAACGCGTTGTGGTGAAAGAGGTGGGGGACGGTGTCCTGGTAGTCCTTGAAGTTCCGCTCGTAAGCGGCGCGGATGTCCTTGCTGACATTCTTCAGCTCCATAAAGAGCAGCGGCAGGCCGTTGACGAACCCGATGATATCCGCCCGGCGCCGGTAGAGATCGCCCCGCACCCACAGCTCGCGCACGCAGAGAAAGTCGTTGTTCGAGGGATCGCTGAAGTCGAAGACCTCCAAACGCTGCCGCACGCGTTCGCCCCGGTCGTCGCGGAAGGCGACCGATACGCCGTCGCGGAGCAAGTTATACTTCTCCCGGTTGGTCGCCAACAGCGACTGCGTCGCCGAAGTCGTCACGATCTGCCGCACGGCGTCGTCGTAGGCCTCGTCGGGCAAACCCGGGTTCAGCTCGACCAGCTTCGACCGCAACGGCCGCGTCAGCACCACCTCCCGGTCCGAAGACCGGCCGAGCAGACTCTCCGGCCCGAAGTCCTCGTTATTGTAGGCATACACCGAATCCCAGCCGAGCGGCCGTTCCAGATAATCCGCGGTGGTCCGCTGGACGAGGGAGTCTTCGGTATAAGGCATCAATAGTTCTCCCAAAGCGCGGACAACGGCACGGCGTATAGGTTCCTCCCGAACGGCGCCACCGCCTCGCCGTCGTAGAATACCACCCCGGCGGTAAACTTTTTCCCGGCGGCCTCCCGAAGCTTGGCTAATCCCTTGAAATCCTCTTCCCTTACCGTCGAAGCGGCCTTAACCTCGACCCCGGCCACCCGGCCGCCGATTTCCAGGACTACATCCACCTCATCCTTATCCTTGTCGCGGAAATGGAAGAAGCTCACCGTCTCCTCGCGCCAGCCGGCCAGCCGCCGCAGCTCCTGGTAAACGAACGACTCCAAGAGCCGCCCGAAGAGTTCCCGATCCCGCCGGAGCGCTTCCGCTTCCAGCCCCAGCAGCGCGCAAGCCAATCCAGTGTCGCCGATATGCAGCTTGGGAGTCTTGACCAGCCGCTTGATCCGGTTACTGTGCCAGGGCGGCAGAACGTCCAACAGGAAGATACGCGAGAGCAGCGTCATATACTCGCGAATCGTGGGGCGGGTGACCTGGAAAGGGGCGGCCAGTTCGGAGATGTTCAACAGACAGGAAGTCTGCCCCGCGGCCAGCGCCAGGAGGCGCGGCAGGGCCTCCAGGGCGCTGATGCGCGCCAGATCCCGGATATCCCGCTAAATCAAAGTGTCGGCATAATCCCGATACCAAGCCGCTTGCCGCCGGGGGGTAGCCCGCGCCAGGGCGACGGGGTATCCGCCGGACGCGACTCGATCCGCCAGGGCCTGGCCTTCGCGGCGGCCGACTTTGCCGGGCTGGAAGTCGGCGCCAAAGAGCCGGGTAAGAAATTCCGGCGTTGTTCGGGCGAGTTCCGCCTGGGCCAGAGGATGCAGCCGCAGGATTTCCATCCTCCCGGCCAACGAGTCCGCCAGCCGCGGCACCAGCAGGACATTGGCGGAACCGGTCAGCAAAAACCGCCCCGGCGTGCGCCGGGCATCCACGGCGGCCTTCAGCGAGGTGAACAGCTCCGGCACCCGCTGGACCTCGTCCAGCACCGCCCGCTCCGGCAGATCGGCGACATAGCCCACCGGATCGGCTTGCGCGGCCGCCCGCTGCACGTCATCGTCAAAAGTGAAGTAGGCGAACCCGGCTTCGTCCCCGATCAGCCGGGCCAGGGTGGTTTTTCCGCACTGCCGGGGGCCGTGGATCAAAACTACCGGCGAATCGGAGAGCGCCTCAAGGACGCGCGGACGCAGAAGCCGGGGATAGAATTCCGGAGTTTTCATTCCGCCCGACTGTAAGGATATGTCCGGCAGATTGCAAGTTTTTATTCGACTGATTGAAAGTTTTGGCTCGTCCAATTGAAAGTTTCAGGTCGCCAAATTGCACAACCATCTAACGCCTCCCTCCAGCCAGGTTATCCCCCATTCGCCAAACCAAGTTCTGCCGAATCAATTCCCCTTGGGTATGGACGCTCATACCGCCACCTCCCCGTTCATCAGGCGAGGCAACAGAAGATCGCGGGCTTTGGCTAGTTGAACCTCTTGCCAACGCAGGCAGTCAGCCTGCAGGTATAATGGATCAACGAATGAATTATAGAAATCAAGAATTGCCAGAGTCGGAACGACAACACTCAAATGATTAATCCCTGCTAAAGTGAGCTGTGGTTGCGCAGCCCCAGTTCTAAGTTCATATAGATTAAGTTGCTCCATTGCCAGCATAGCGAAGTGAAAGCGCAAATGCCGGGGCAAGTATCTGGGACGAAGGACGAAACAGTTATTTGTTACAAATGTTGGCCCGAATGTTCGGCGCACATTTCCAATACCTGCACCTCGGCATGTGATAAGACAGAGGGATTGATTAACATTCTTTTGTGAGTAATAACCAATTATACGGTCTGCACCATGAACGGGATACTTACCGGTTTGGGCAATAATTTTTGTGGGTAAATTTTTCCCATAACTAATGTCCCAGACATCAAAGAGATTCTTCTTCTCCCACCCCTCCGGTACACCGTCTGTGATTTTGACGTGTTCGTGGCCAGGGAAGCGGAGGTGGACGAACCATTCCTTGTAGAGCAGTCGTGCCGCCTCCTCCAGCAACTGAATCCGCCGCCGATTGTTCTCGATCAGATCGTCGTAGCACGATAGGGTTGCTGAAATGCGACGTTGTCGTTCAAGCTGGAATTCGGGCACTTCACCTCGCAATATAGTGTCTGAATCGACAGCCGGATAAGAAGTGCCTTTTGTATTATTAGTTAGGTAGCCAGTAAAACGAGGCTCAGTAACAGCATAATACACGAATCGCGGGTCGGCGTTTTGTTTCGCTCTCAGCACCGCAAACCCCGTTGAAGCTATGGTGTTGCTATTCGCATTTGTTACATAGAGAAATGACCTCAGGTTGGGTCGAACGGTGGATAAGATTGTATCGCCGTTACGGACAATCCGCTTTGCCCGACTTGGTGCCTCAGACAATTTCATCGGTTTGGGGAAATCGACAAGGCATCCAGTTCCCACTGATGAAATATCAATGTATTCAATAAGGTCGTGAGGATAGGATTTAGTGATCCCCTCGGGATTGATCTCTACGTAGCTGTTCAGGGATGTCTGTTTGATCGTCATACACCAAGTTCCTCAAAATTCTTCTTGATCGTCGCGGCCAGTCTCGCGGCTTCGGCGTTGAGGTCTTCCAGCTCGACGTGGATTTCACGCAGGGTTTCCTCGAAGTCGAAGTCCTCGTCCTCTTCCTCGGGGGCGACGCCGACGTAGCGGCCGGGCGTGAGGCTCCAGTCGTTAGCTTCGATCTCGGTCTTGTCCACCAGCTTAACCAATCCCTCAACATCGCGG
This sequence comes from Candidatus Erginobacter occultus, assembly GCA_030765265.1. Classification (GTDB taxonomy): domain Bacteria; phylum Auribacterota; class Erginobacteria; order Erginobacterales; family Erginobacteraceae; genus Erginobacter; species Erginobacter occultus. Next base: position 29,839 of record JAVCCZ010000234.1, on the reverse strand, counting down.
AGCTGCACCTTCGGAAATCGTTCGGTGAGCCAGTGGGCTTGCCGCCAGAAGTAGCGCACCTGCTTGAGTTGCTCGACGGCCTGCCCGCGGGCGTTGTCGGCAGCCTTACGGGCGCGGGTGATCTCGCGGTTGGCCCAGGTGTCGCTGTCGCGGGCGTCGCACTCGTTCTCACAGGTTTCGATAAGCCGGCAGGCGAGCTTGTAGAGCAGGTCGGTCTGCTTGACCAGATCTCGGCTGGTCTCGGCGAGCGGCGAGAGCCGGTCCACCGCCTTCTTCAGCTCGCCATTGGTGGTCTTCTGTTTCTTCCAAGCTGCTTGCGCTTCGGCGACGGTTTTCCGGAATACGGCCACATCGGTTGTGAAAGCTGGGACGGCTTCGTCAAATTCCTTGAGCGCTTCGGCTTGGGGGCCGACGGCGGGAAGCGTCTTGAGGAACGGAGCGAGAGCTTCCCGCAACTTTTTCAGCGAGTTGATGAAAGTCGGCAACGGCTCGATTTTCCCGCCGTCACCGTCCTGGGCGGTGAAGCAGCCTCCGGCTTCATCGAGGCAGCGCCGGCAGTAGCCGGCCACAAGGTCGAGGTATTTGTCGGTGTCGCCACGATACAGGCAGACGACGGCGAGGATGTTCTGTTCCTGCTCCGGGCTGAAATCGTAAATCTTGCGGGTGACCTTGCGGTAGATATTCCGAGCGTCGATCATCAGCACCTTGTCGCGGTGCTTCTCGGGCTTGTCGCGGTTGAGAAACCACAGCTCGCAGGGCACGGTGCGGGTATAGAAAAAGTTGGACCGGATGGCGATCATCAGGTCTACATCGCCGGTCTCGATGAGCTTCTGGCGGACCTTGGCCTCATCGCGCCCGGCGCCCGCCGCCTGGGACGACATCACAAACCCCGCCCGACCCTGCTCGTTGAGGTAGCTGTAGAAGTAGCTGATCCAAATATAGTTGCCGTTGGAGACCTTGCCCTTCTTGTTGACGCCGGGGAGACCGAACGGCAAACGGGGGTCTTTCTTGACCTTGTCGGCGTCGATCTCGTCGACGTTGAACGGGGGATTGGCCATCACGAAATCGGCCTTACCCACCAACTCGTGCGGGTCTTCGTAGTAGGTGATGGCCTTCTGGATATCGCCTTCCAGGCCGTGAACGGCCAGGTTCATCTTGGCCAGGCGAATGGTGGTGGCGTTCTTCTCCAGGCCGTAAAAGGTGAGGCGTTCGGTCGGGCTCTGGCCGCGTTCCTCCACCGTGCAGGCGCTCTGAACGAACATCCCGCCGCTGCCGCAGGCCGGGTCGAGCACCGTGCCGCCCTGGGGATCGAGAACGTGGGCGATGAGCGAGACCAGGGAAACCGGGGTAAAGAACTCGCCGCCATCGTGCGCCTTCTGGTCGGCGAACTGAGTGAGGAAGTATTCGTAGATGCGCCCGAAGACATCGCCGGAGACCTGCTTCAGTTCCTCCGGGTTGAGAGACCGGAGAAGCTGGCCGATGACCTGGTTGTCGAGTTCCTGGTATTCGCTCTTGGGCAGCACGCCACGAAGGTTCTCGTAGTCCCCCTCGATGGATTCCATCGCCTCGATAACGGCCCGGGCGCGGTCCGCGCTATCGGGAAGAGCGACCAGGTGATCGAACTGAGCCTTGCCCCGGAGGAAGATGGCGCTCTTCTGGGAAAAATCCTCCTTCGTCAACGCCCGAGTCCGACCGGACCGTTGAGGAAGATGGGCCTTGATACCATCCTTGACAGAGAGAAACCGGCTGTAAGCGTGCCGCAGAAAGATCAGCCCCATCACCGGCAAAAAGTATTCATTGCTGGCATAATTCGAATTCGCCCGCAAAGTATCCGCCGCGTTCCACAACCGCCTCTCAATCGCCTCGATATGTTCCAGTTGAGCCAAAACTTCCTCCAAGTTTATACGTTTACCCTGGGTTAAAGGCGTCGCGTGCAGTGTCCGCAGCAGCAACTAGACAGGCAGCGCATCGATGGAGTCTGTCAGCCCGTCACCGCTGTAGGTATACAAGGACACAATTCGTCATAAACAAAGCGCACAAAGTCCGTGGCGGTCTGTCGCTGGTCTTCGTCGGTTGAGTCTGTCCATGTGTGATGCTCAGGATTCAGTGTCACACGCCAGATGTGCAACTTCTCCCTCAGGGTATCAGAAATGATGCCGCACTCGGCCATCCGGTCAATGCGACGTGAGAGCTTCTGCTCGCTGATGCCCTCTCGCCACAGTTGCTCACGAAAGCGATCCAAGATCTCGTGCTCCAGGAACACTCGAAGTTTGTCGGCTCCCGGATTACTTCCTAGCTCATCAATAAAGTCGAAAAGTTCACTTGCGATGCGAGTATGCTCGTCGTCAAGGAGCGCATCCGCGTTCCAGCAAGAGAGCTTAGTCCCCCCTCTGGTTCTCTCCAATCGCAGTACTGTAGGCGACAACAACTCTCGGTAGCATCTGATAAAACGAGCAAAAGAAGAACGATAGTGTCCAATGAGAATCACCTGGCAGAAGTCTTTTGCAGCCTCGGCAACAGTCCTATGCACACACCCGATGCGGTGCTCGTCAAAGGATGTCACGTGATCGTCTAGCACGAGGATCGTCCGCTTTTTCTCGGCGGATGGCATTCCCGAGACTTGCGCCCAATATACGGCTAAGGCTAAGGCACGTCGATCCGACTCGCTGAACACTCGTTCGATGGTAGCTTCCGGTACAATCTGTCCAGCCAGACGCACGCCCAGAGAGATAACTGGGCGATGCCCTCGGAAGTCAGTATTGCGCTCCAATGTGAAATCACCACTCCCAAATCGTACGAATAATCCATTCAGCCGTTCAAAGTAAGTAGAAAGAAACTCCGATTGCTGCTCGGCAAGCTTCGCTCGAAGTTCAGATACGCTGTCCAGATCGGATATTACACGCACGTCCACATTGGTATATTCAACACACTGGTCGGCAAGCTTAAGGCGACGGAGTTTCAGTCTAATATCCACTAACTTGCTTTCCACCTCTGCCGCTGCGTCTTCGAGAGGGGCGAACTGGTTTCGTTCCTTGAAATTCTGCATTGCGGTGGAAACAGTCGCGACAACTTCGTTATATTTTTCGATTGCTAATCGTAGCGCTTCATATGCCTCTCTGAGTTCCTTCCCAGCGTATGGGGAAATCGCCTTATGAAGTTGCAGTAGTTTCTTCTGACGAAGTGCATCTAACTCGTCGGCCGTCCGATTAAGTACAAGTTGAAAGACGTCAGCGTGACTGCGCACAAGATCCGTTGCTTCTTCAAGCGCAATGAACACTGACTCGTGACCCGCTTCGGCGCGAAGGTCGCGGTACTTCTCCAACGTCAGTCGGTTTTTATCCAACAACTTCAAAACAACCGCAGTCTGGTCTGTTCTAAATTCACCAATAACCGCAGAAAGGTCTTGGGCTGCCTTAGCCTCCCACTTGCGGTAGGTGGCGTTGAAAACTGCTGTGTAGGCATCGATAAGTCCACCGGAATTCGGAGATAGTTCTTGCCCACAAAACGGACAAACATCGTTCTTAATATGGTCAAGACCTTGTCTCAGCCATAACTCTCCTGTAGCCGCGTGACGTAGGTGAGCCGCGAGATGTTCCTCCAACCGGCTTCGAGCGTCACTGTGGACAGTTTCCATAGTGAACGTGAAGATCTCATTGATGCGGGCAAGAAGGCCTCCCGGCCCCCATGTCCATACGATCGTGGTCACTGTAGCTCGATCTGCAATTTCGCTTGCGTTTTTATGTCGGCCCTGCAACTCCATAAGTCGTTCGTTCAGTTGTTCTTGCTTTGCTCGGAGTTCAATCTCGGATTCAGATATGTCAAGTTGGACGAATCCCAAAACATCCGCGATACCAGTAAAAACATCGGCGCGCAATGTGGCCAGCCGACGCTGTCCATGTTCGGCCCTTTGTTTGAGGGTTGCAATCTGATCGTTCAATGTCACTCCCTCGGCCCCCAACACAAACTTAGTCAATGAGACCCTATTTTCGCGACTTACCGACCGTCCGGTGAAGAGATTCCGATGCAAGAATCCATCGTCAAACACTCGAAGTGCCATACCATGGGGCACAGCTCCGCTCCATTGATCGTTTTTGAATTCGACAATCTCTTCGGACCCAGAACTTCCTGAAAAACTGAGCTTTACTCGGATTGAGCTCTTGTCCGCAGGAATTGTCCGGCGAGAAAGGATCGGTATTGGATCCTGGATTTCCAAGCTATGTAGAATGTCTGCAAGCGTACTCTTCCCTGTCGTGTTCTCACCATAAATGAGCGTGATATGGCCGAGTTGCACCGAAGGGGCGCGGAATCTCTGGAAACGGCCAACACGAGAAATCGTATCGATCCGAACTAGCACTGTATTCTCCCTGTAGCGATGGGTAGTTTAACAGCTTAATGGCGGCGCTGACTGGCACTCCTCAGTAGCGGCTTTCATAAGTATATTTGATTCGGCCTTGGTCCTGTTGATCGCTGATACACTGACAAGCATCTTCTTCCGGTCACGACGGCCAAGTTCAGCCGCATTCGACTCCTGAAAATAGCGGTCACAAGAGGCAACAAACGGTATTGCAAGGACTCCCAATGGCGGTGCTGACCGGATTCGGGTGAGTCGTAAAGCGAAGCGTCGCGACTACCCGCCGAAGTACGGTCAAGGGCTTGGTTATGAGATCATACTAGCATTATTCCAAGTCAAATAGGTTGCCATCGTCATCCATCCCAACGGGAAAAGCACATCGCGCTAACCAATCATCTGTAGCAAGTTCAGGGACCGGGAAAGCCTCACATTTATTCTTGAAACATTGTATGCAACTTTCGATAAGCTGATCGTCAATATTTAAATCAATATCGCGAAATATATTCCATGAGTCATCATCTGGAAGATGGAGCAGTAGTATTAGCCTCTTGCCCTTGTAATCGTAATTCCCCAACACTTTGAATCGAGAATCCCTTTTGGCAACATACAATCCCCAATTCGAGCCATGTTCATACCCAGAAAAGTCTGCCATATGATTTGACAATATGCCGTAACGATGAGTTGTGATCATTCCCATCACTCGACTGCTCGCGTCGCAATAACCCTTCTCGCGAATAATCATACCCTTTTTGTACTTGTCTGATATGTGGACTGGCAAGTTGGTATCGCGCACATACATAGTCAATCCAGGGTATGTCTTGTTGACGACGGACTCTACGTATTCAGCGTCAATATTTATGAACCTCCTCATTTCTCATCCACATAACGCTACCCCTCAGCAGACCCAGTGGGCATATCCGCGCTCCCTTCGGGGTATGCTGGAGGTAATTGTTCCGCTGTGGATTGTTCAACCGGTTCGCTCTCCGATAATTCCCCCGAGTCAATGACATTAACCTGCAATGGGGCGAGATATGACCTCAAGTGATCAAGAATCAAATCCAGACGACGTTCCGCAAATGTGATCAGAGCACCCTCTGGCATTGAGTCCGCCGTCGCCCACTCCAAGACCGTGTCCGGCAACAAATGACTCCTCTGGACGGATCCAAAGTCGTCACCGATATAATTATTCATATACTTCAACGGATTCTTGTTGCTGATCTGTAAATTGGTGAGTTGAGTAAGATAAGCAATATTGAGAAGGCTGTTGGCGTATTGCTTATCCTGCTTATCGGTCAGGTGCTTTTCGCAAAAGTCGAGCGGGAATATGTGATGGAGGTTTGGGTGATCGGTCAATGCGTAGTACACGGAAGTCAGCACGGACCGATCGGTCTGCTGCCAATCCTTCGGACACTGGCTTGCGTATAGCGCAAGCACTGCACGAGACAGTCTACCACGCGCGCTGTAGCTGGTGGAACGTAGACGCTGGCGATCAATCACGAATCGACCAAATTCGAAATCTTCTCCATTCCGAGCGGTATGTAACCTACGCACGTGATCTCGTAGATACGTTGTGTTACTAAGGAGATCATCATTATGGAAGCTGAAGTACCAGAAGTACCTCTTCAAAAGGGCTATGTCAGGGCTGGGATTGCGAAAGAAGTACGAAGCCAGTGACATAAAGAAATACCGGTAAGGCACGAGGGCTGGTCCGGGCAGGTGCAATTGATTGTCCAAGAAATCGTAAACCTTTCGGAGCGCCTCCGTCCCATCTTCCCATACCTGTTCGAGATGTATCGTGCGAAGCGCATTGAGATACGTGTCAGTAATGTTATGAACCCCTGCATCAGGTATTGCGTCTCGAACCAAGACGGCGAGAACCTGCAGGACGGTCATATGATCGACCTCTGCGAATCGGCTGCCTGCTGCGTCGAGTTCGTGTCTGAATTGGTCGCACAATCCCCGCAGGTCAAATCCAGTGACATCATCCTTCTCAGGCCGGAAAGTCTTGGCGACGACGATATCGAACATATTCAGAGGTTGGCCGGCCTGATTGATCCTCTCAAAGATTTGGCATACCTCGCCGACTTCAATACCGCGGAGCTCAATGAACGAAAGTTTGTAGTTGTCAAGAACCTGCTTGAGACGACGAAGCTGTTCTCGACACGGAGCATCAAAATCGGTTTGACCTGCTTCGACCAATCGTCTTTCCACATCTCCATACGAATGTGCAATATCCTTCAACTTAACAATGAGTCCCTGGTCGAACGATTTCTTGCGCCCCACATTCCGAAGCAACTTTCCCCCACGATCGTCAATCTCGTCCCAGTACAGGAATCTCTCCCGCCACGAGTTGTCCTCAATGTCATCAGGAGTATCGACCGTGAGATTCACATACAGTGTTGGATCACGGTCGTCTTGTCCCTTGATAAGCCCTCCATACATAGATGTGAGCAATGCTGTAGTGCGTTGCTGTCCATCCAGCAGATAGTGGAACTCTTCTCCGGATGGCTCTTGCAACAGGGGGTGGCCGCCGATCTCCCGGTGATTCTGTAGCCGAGTGTATGTCCGCCAGACGAGGACACTTCCCAATGGGTAGAACTTGTAGATGCTATCCCACAAACGCTTCACACGATCTCGGTCCCACACGACGTCGCGCTGGAATGTGGGTATTTGGTATTGTCCACGCTGAAGGTTGTCGAGATACGTTGTGATCCCGTAGGAGTCAGGCTTAATCCTGTCTACGTAATTTGCCATACGATCCTCCGATCTTATACTTACGATATATTAAGTTTTTAATAATGCCTTCCTGGCTTTGAATATTTTTCGAGGAAGTGCATAATTTTAATTTGGTAATTTCCTGATAAATTGGATCGCTCTTTTTTCGTATATCTAACCAATTCGCGATATATTCATATTTTCGTATTAACTTTTCAGGATTTGTTAATAGTTGTCGGTATTTTTTGAAAATTCCACGAGTTTTATAACCTTTTATAAATAATTCTCCATAAATTCTAGGATTTAGCTTGAGGAGGTTATTTTCATATTTCCAGCCTTCTTTCATCTCTGAATCAGGAAGTAACTTATGGCCCCTATGAGAAAGCCATTGATGGGCGATATTATTTCTCCAACCATGAATAACTTCCGAAACTAAAGAGAACTTAGTATCTTTCGTAGCTCCATCAACAAAATTTTCCAGATAAAATTTTGTGGCTATATTCCCTCGTCGCCCGAAGACATTCTCAGAAACGATTTGGATGATTGCGTGGGTTCCAAGTAACATCAACTCATAGTGTTTGTGTTCATTAGCTTGCTCGATTTGAGGAAGTATAAAATTTAGGATAGAATTTATTAGCGTTAGAGGAATTTCTTCAACGTTTTCATTGACAAATCTTTTAAGTCGTTTTTCGAAAGATTCCATTCAACTGCCCCAACTAATTTTTCTAGAAACATCTAACGCTGTGGATCAGGCGCTCTCAAGCTTCGCCTGCATCCTCTTGTTCGGCATCTTCGATAGCTTCACAAATCGGGGCGATCAGTGCATCCACTATCGCTCCATTACGTCGCATCCAGATTGCGAGAAACGCACCTCGAACAATAATTTCGGAGACGAAACCTATCTCAATCCCAATTTGATTGAACAGTAAGTGTGGATCACGATTTGTTGAGCGTACGCGATTTACCGCCTCGCGTACAATCTCCTGCGCCTCTGGAGGCCTTTGGCATGATACCGTTAAAATGGCAAGATCATCGTCTAGGTGCTGGCAAACATTTTCAACGACTGTAGCCTCCGGTTGGCTGCCAGGCATGCGGTAGACACTTCTTGCTATGTCTTCTATCTGTTGGGAATCACCGTCAAGGTAACAGAAGGACACTGATTGGATGGCGGGATTATCTCTATGACCATTATGAATACGCTTTGCGTTTCCATTTCCAGAGACAGCGTATACCTCCACTTGATCGAAGTTGCGTCTTAGTCGCTCACGTAGAATGCAGTCCAACCAACACTTAGCAAAGTTGTCCTCCACAAATACGACAACCTTGGTATCAATCCTGCCGGACACCGCACGTAGTGTTTCCACTGAGAGCTTACCCTGCTGGACCGTTCCGTCAATTGCAGCCCATATGGCTTGTGCAGGTAAGGGATCAAGAGCATAGTCGCTATGTGTTGTAAAAATCACCTGCGAGCTTCTCCGTTGAGCGACATCGACAAAGTACTCAACCAGACGCCTGATGGCGACCGGATGGAGCCCATTCTCAATTTCTTCCACCAAGATCAATGCATTTTCGGCAGTTGTTTCAATTGCAGAGACCATTCGGATAACAGAGGATTCGCCAGCGCCAAAATGGAACTCCGAGTACTCAACCGTGCCATCGCCTCCGATATGGAAACTATCAGAAGTTCCGATATCTGTGACATGGAACTGGCTCACTGACTTCCCAAGTATCTTCTCTACCTGCTCGGCAACGGTAACATCCAAATCTCGCTGTACCCCAGTGTGTTGGTAGGTAGACCTCATTAACTTTTTAAAACAAGGCTTTTCGCCTGCGGGGACAGTGCGTTCAATGCTGAAGTAGAGGATTGGTCGCATAAGAACATCATTTCGTTTCCATCGCATTTGGCGGAAGCGACAACCTCTGCGGATATCAGCTTCCGGGTTGATGCTCTTGTCAATTGCAGCGTACTCAATGACCCAATCAGCCATACTATCGTCACCTATGGCGCTCTTCGGAAAAAATATCCCTGGACGGATATCACGGTATGCGCAAGCAGCGGCGCCAAGAACTGTCGATTTCCCGCCTCCGTTAGGACCAATTAGTGCAGTTACTGGGAACTCAAAGGTGACAGTTGGCCCACGAAAGGCTCTCACATGCTCAAGCCGCGCTTGCAGTAGGTATTTCCCGTAGTTGTGACGCCTTACCTTTTCTAGAAGAGCTGTCACAGTTGACTGTCTGATTTCGCTCATATATGAATGCATAGCTCGCTCCACTTCATTGTGCCGAACGGCAGTTCTTCCAGTGCCGTCTTTATTAGATTAAAATCGGCTTTGGTATTAATTTATTATCCTTTATGAACCCTGGGGCCAATTTACTTGCACTTACGACGAAAGCGTTACTTCCCTTAAATAAAATGGATACTGATCGCCAATTCTGAGAACAAAGTTCGGCACTTCCTGGATAGATTGAACCATTATCAAGCATTCGTCCTTTTAGATTTATGTATATTAATATATCTAAGCTTGCGCGTATTTCAGGAGGATATCTATTAAATTTATGTGGCTCAATCCGGATTTCCCAAAGGAATTTAAGTTAAACAAGGGAGTTGAAATATAGCCACATATGGACATTGTTGCAGAAAAATATTGAAGGCCATAGATTCCATCCTTATCCTTAAGGATTTCGCCCGAAACCAAAAAGGAAAGGAGATGCGGAATCTATGGCCAAAAACAAATTTATCCGGAAGCTGCTCAAACTGCAAGACCTATCGGTAGTTAATTTCTGGTTCAACTCCAGGGACAAAACCCTCAACCTACTGGTCAAACCCTATAAAAACGGAGCCCGCTGCCCCAAATGCAATCGTCGCGGCCGCATCTTGAGAACGGTGGATGCCCCAAGATGCTGGAGCGACCTTCCGGTTTGCGGATGGACCATTTGCCTCCTCTATTGCCCAAGAGAAATCCAATGCCCCACTCACGGAAGAATACAGGAGAATATCCCCTGGGCTGATGGCCACGCCCGGATAACCTATCGACTCGAATATGTCCTGCTGGTCTATTCCCAGCAGATGACGCAAAAAACTGCCGCCGCCATACTGCGCATTCCAAAGTCGACCCTCTCGGAACTCCTGCACAGGTCGATTACCCGAATCCGCGACGGCCATAGAATCCGAGGACTGAAATCGATCGGTATTGACGAGATCTCCTACGCCAAAAGGAAAAAGTACGCCACAATTGTCTATGACCTCGATCGATCCTGCGTGGTCTGGGTCGGTCGGGGCAAAGGCCGGGACACCATCGATACCTTCTTCAAAACCAAACTCAGTGCCTACCAGAAACAGCAAATCAAGTGGGCAAGCTGTGATATGAGCCGAGCCTATATGGGCGCAATCAATGACCACTGCCCCAACGTTACCCTGGTTCTGGATCGCTTCCATATCGTCAAAGCTCTCAATGCCGCTGTCGATGAAGTGCGTAAAGAACAATGGAGACTGGCTTCCCCTGACCAGAAAAAAGCCCTCAAGGGTCTTCGCTGGCTTCTGTTTCGCCATTCCTCAAACCGTACCAAAAGAGATACTCGCCTCCTCAACTTACTGCGTAAAGGCAATCGCAGGATTCACCGTGCCTGGGTCCTAAAAGACGAATTCGAAAAATTCTGGGATTACAAGGCCCCCTGGGCCGCTGAAAGATTCCTCAAGGGCTGGATGACTACTGCTCTGAAAAGCAGATTGTAACCGATCATAAAATTCGTTAAAACCCTGAAAAGGCATTATGCCCATATTCTCCCCTTCATCAAAAGCCGCCTGACCAATGCAGTGGCCGAGGGACTCAACCGCATAATCAAAATCGTCAAGAATCGTGCCAGTGGTTTTAGAACTTTGGAAGCCTTTTCCGATATGATTTATCTGACCGTTGGAGACGTCGATATCCCTGCGCAAATACCGGCTAAATTCCGTACACTGTAGACTTGCTTAAATTTATCGTCCCTATTGACTATCAGCATTCAACTGGCTTTGGGAAATCCGGATATAGCCATTTATGTTGAAAGATATGCTTTGTAGTTAAATCAATAACTTCTTTCAGTTCTATATCAGAAAGATCATAAGTTCTGATAAAGTCTTCGAAGTCAGGGGAATTTTTAACTCTTCTGAGCCTGTCTTTGTATTCTTGATGTCGTTTCCTATTCTTATCCAGTATTTCAGTAATTTTGAATCGGGCATCTTTATAGTAAATATCAACAGGATGATCTTGGACAGGATTAGGAGTTATTTCATTATCTTTGAAGTCTATGCCTAAACATTTCAGAAACGTGGCAACAACATAGTGGTCTCTATCTGGTTTGTGATCACTATCAAAATATACAACGGCTTTTTCAAGTGAGGCAACTTCACTTTCCTGATGTTCCAATATATGAATTATCTTTCTGACTTCATCCATAGCCATTCATTCGCAGTAGGTATTATTGTTTGTGATTGAAGCATATTTTGCCTCAATAGATCCGGTTTTTATTCCAAGATGGCCTGGGTTATTGATTTTTCCCCGATAAATAGTCCTTCCAGGACGCCGTAGCCGTTTTTCAGTCGGACGGTTACGTGGGCGGTTCTTTTTTCCTCACGGCTCCCGGAGTGGTAGGCTTGCTCGGCGGCGGGGGCAATGGTTTCTTCCAGGTAATAGCGCCGAAACGGAAACCGCAGGATGAGCTTATTGTCCGTGGCATTGAGATAGAGCACGGTGACCTGGAGGTAGTTCCTTTCCCGGGGGGTCCTTTACCAGCCGGTCGATCCGGGAAAAGCCGTCTTCGTCCTCCCGGAAGACGGCGTAGACCTCGTCTCCCCATTCGAGATCCGGTCCCAGTTCCAGCGGGACGGTTTCTTCTTCGAAATCGAGGGCTATGTAGCGGCCGCGGAAGGCGTCGTAGGGGTCGACCGGGGTGGTGCGGAGGCGGATTTTCGTTCCGGTGCGGCGGATATTTTCCCATTTTACGATCCGGACGCCGCAAACCCCGATCTGGAGGATTGCCAGGGCTGTGAAGGCGATAAATATCCAGGTCTTTTTCATTTTTGCCGGTCGGTTGCTTTTTTCTGGAGAAGGATGAAATTGGCCAGGAGGAAGCCGATCCCGGTGACGATGAAGGCAACTCCCCGGACGGTGAAGCCGAGGTCACTGTCGAAAAACCGGACCACGATCAGCAGGCAGAGTATTACCAGGCCGAGGTTGATCAGTCCGATGTTGCGTTCCTTGATCCCGTGGAGAAGGTTGGCCAGGCCCAGGATAAAGATGTAGGCGGTAAACAAGACGATGTTGATCGGGATCATCCAACCGGTAGTCCGGGCCAGGATCGTGGCCGCCAGGGCCAGCAACGGCATCACGCCCAGCAGGCTGCCGGAACCCCGGGACCGGGACCGGCAGAGCAAGAGCAGGGCGACGACTCCGGCCGGGAGGATCAGGGCCGGGATTATTTCCGGCTGGAGCAACGGCCGGTTATACCGGATGATTTCTTTCCAGGGGCCCCTGAAGGAGGCGGAAAAGGCCAGGAACAGTATCCCGGTGCCCCCGATCGCGCGGAGAGGCTGGAGGAAGACACGGGGGGGAGCGTCCGCGAACCAGATCCGCCCCGCCAGGTAGGTGAGGGCAAAGAGCGAGCTGAAGATCACTATCCAGTAGTCCGCCAGCGATTTATTCAGGATGATCCCGGTGCCGATAATCAGGCAGATGGTGAAGACGGCCCGGAGCAATCCCGGCTCCGTCCGGTAGGGATCGTGCCGGCCGATCTTCCAGATCCGGGGAAGCGGGAGGGCGATCAGGAGCCAGAAGAAGGCCGGGTGGCCGCCGGCGGATCGGGCCATCCCGGCCCAGACGGTGATGCCGATCAGGTAGAGCAGGTTGATCGATCCGCTGCCGAGGAGGTAGACGATGGGAATGGAGAGGAGCATCCAGGAGAGGGTGAAGGTCTCGGGGTCGGAGGAGATGTGGTAGGTCTGGGAGACCAGGGCCAGAGAAGAGCCGATCGCCAGCATCCAGAAGATGGAGACGCCTTCCTTCCAGCCCCGGGAATCCTTCCCCCGCCCAAGCCCCCAGCCGGCCAGGGCCTGGGCGGCCAGCAGAGGCAGAAACGAGATCACCGCGCGGGCCGGCCGGGAGAGTTCAGCCCAGTTATGGGCGAGCAGGAGGATGATCCCCGATCCGATCAGCAGCGCGGCGAGGATGGCGAAGGCGTTGGCGGCGAGATGCCGGCGGGCGTCCTGGTCGAAGCCGCCGTAATAGTCCCGCAGCCGGTCGGCGGCGTCCGGGGAGAGAATATTTCTCGCCACCAGGTCCGGCAGTTCGGCCGCGAGCCATTTGACGTACTGCTTCTTCAAGGGCCTCTTCTCCGTCCAGGTTGGCGATGGGAGCAACGGCAGGGAAGATAGTCTATAGTTTTAACCCCGGGAAAACCAATGAATTTGTCGGTTGTATTTGAATTGTCCGGTGATATTAATCGGCGAATTTTCCCTTCCAACGGGAACCTGACTCTGGAACCGCTGGGGGCAAATCTTGCCGTCCTGCCGATAACTTAAGCAACCCCAACGGACAATGGCTAATTCTGACTGTTCGGTCAGATGTGCCACGTGGCACATTCCGACCATCGATAGGTTTCGTGGAGGTTGGAGCAAATCAGCGGCGAGCGATGGATAGACTCTGATCCTCATACCTTCAACTGTTACGCCGCCACCAGATTCTTGACTTGAAGGTTCGGAGAGCGCTGCTCGGCTTGCCAGAGATCATATTGAACCTGCTGATTCAGCCAGCTCTCCGGGGAGGTGCTGAAAGCCTTGCCCAGACGGATGGCCATCTCCGGGCTAATGCCGGATCGGCCGTTCAAAATGGCCGAAAGAGTCTTCCTGGCAACTCCAAGCGCCCGGGCAGCTTCCGTTACGGAGAGTCCCAACGGCTCCAGGCACAATTCCCGCAGGATCTCTCCCGGATGGGGCGGATTGTGCATTCTCATCGCGATTTCCTCCTAATGATAATCTTCGTACCTGAATTTTGGCTATATCCGGGGATTTCCCAAAGCCTATTGGTTGCCTTATTCAATGATGGTGGAACGTTGAAGGCAGCTTCTAAAGTTCAGAAATAAACAAAAACTTGCTCAAGGTTATCATTCACACTGCTGATACGGGAAATACATCATCATCCAACCCGGAATTGTGTCGCCCCCTGCGGGGGCTCTGAAATATTTTTGCTGCTCCAGTCCCACGGGCTGACGCCCGTGGCTAGTAAAAGTAACGCCCCCTGCGGGGGCTACTTAACCTGATTCCACGCAGTGATTACACAATAGAAGCCCGCGCAGCGGGCGATACATTTTTAGCCACGGGCGTTAGCCCGTGGTATAGAGATCCGAAAAACATCAGAGAGCCCCCGCAGGGGGCGGCACATAATGAACCAATTCTTTTTGGGAAATCCGGATTGAGCCAAATTGTAACCTCTACCCCTCTGTGTCCTCTGTGCCTCGGTGGTTAATTACCTCCAGCCGGTTGAGGGCGGAGAGGATGGCTTTGATCGAGGCCAGGCTGATGTTGGTATCGACCCCGACCCCGAAGGCGGTCCGGCCCGACTCGTCTTTCAGCGAGATGTAGGCGGCGGCGGCCGCCGCCGAACCGCTGTGGTCGATGTCGTGCTCGGAGTAGGAGGCGACGGTAAAAACCAGCCCGGCAGCCTCTCCCAGCCCCCGGACAAACGCGTCGATCGGGCCGTTCCCGGAGGCCTTGAAACAGATATCCCGTCCCCGGACCTCGATCTCCGCCGCGACCTCGGTCCGCCCGTCCTCATCGCCGGAGAAACGGCATTTCTTCAGCGAGTACGGCGTTGTCCGATCCAGGTATTCCCGACGGAAGTTTTTCCGCAGCTCCTCCGGGGTGAGCTCCCGGCCGGTCCGGTCGGTCACTTCCTGGATCAGGCGGCTGAACTCCACCCGCAGCTCCTTGGGCAGGCGGAAGCCGAACTCGGCCTCCATCACGTAGCCGATCCCGCCCTTCCCCGACTGGCTGTTGATCCGGATGATCCGCTCGTAGCTCCGGCCGATATCCGCGGGGTCGATCGGGAGGTAGGGGACCGCCCAGGGCTCTCCCTCGCGCCGGGCCTCCATCCCCTTGCTGATCGCGTCCTGGTGGGAACCGGAGAAGGCGGTGAAGACCAGCTCCCCGGCGTAGGGGTGGCGGGGATGGACCTCCATCCCGGTCACCGCCGAGTAAACTTCCCGGACCCGTTCGATCCGGGAAAAATCCAGCCCGGGGTCGATCCCCTGGGAGAAGAGGTTGAGGGCCATCGTGACGATATCCAGGTTCCCGGTCCGCTCCCCGTTGCCGAAGAGCGTCCCCTCGACCCGGTCCCCGCCGGCCAGCAGGGCCAGCTCGGCCGCCGCCACCGCGGTGCCCCGGTCGTTGTGGGTATGGATGCTGACGATCGCGGAATCGCGGACGTCCAGCCGGCGGCAGAACCATTCGATCTGGTCGGCGTAAATGTTGGGGGCGGCCATCTCCACCGTCGCCGGGAGGTTGAGGATCACCGGATCGGCGGGGGTCGGATTCCAGACTTCCATTACCGCCCGGCAGACCTCGAGGGCGTACTCCGGCTCGGTCCCGGTGAAACTCTCCGGGGAGTATTCAAAGCGGATCCCCGGAGAGCCGGACTTCGCCTTCAGTTCCCGCATCAGTTCAGCCCCGGCCACCGCGATCGCCTTGATCTCCTCCCGGTCCTTCTTGAAGACCACCTCGCGCTGCAGGGTAGAGGTCGAGTTGTAGAGGTGGACAATCGCCTGCTTCGCCCCGACCAGGGCCTCGAAGGTCTTTTCGATCAGGTGCTCCCGGGCCGGGGTCAGGACCTGGATGGTGACGTCGTCGGGGATCCGGTCTTCCTCGATCAGCTTCCGTAAAAACCGGTACTCGATCTCGGAGGCGGAAGGAAAGCCGACCTCGATCTCCTTGAACCCGATCTCCACCAGCAGTTGGAACATCTCCAGCTTGGCCTCGATGCCCATCGGGACGGCCAGCGCCTGGTTCCCGTCCCGGAGATCGACGCTGCACCAGACCGGGGCCCGATCGATCGTCCGGTCCGGCCAGGTCCGGTCCGGCAGTTCTATCCCGGGGTAAGGAATATATTTTCTCGCTTGTCTGATTTTCATCTCTTCACCTTTTATGGATCGTTTCACGAAAAAAAATCCGCCGGCCTCGAAGAGGCGGCGGTGGGAACCGGGGGACTGTTATGTAGCCTGTTCCGGATAATCCGGCCGCAGCCTCTCCATCAGCCCCGCAATCGGGGCCGGAGAGGACTGGTAAGTCGACGGACCGGATTGGTTGCTTGGTTTCTCATCCTGAAGAAAAGATACGCTCCCGCTTCCCTTTCGGCAAGGGAAAGAATAAAATAGAATTCAGAATACAGAATTCAGCTTACAGAAACCAGGTGTCGGAAGCCGGCAAGCGCCGAGTCGATCACCGAAGAGAGGAAAAACGCAATGAAGATCACAATATATATGCTGAGCTTTTTCTTGCTGGCGGGGATGGGGTTCGGGCAGGAAGCGGACATCAGGAAGACGGAATCCTTCTGGCCCGATGGAAAGATGAAGTCGGTCGGCAGCCTGAAAAGAATGCCGGACGGGAAATTCGCCAAGGACGGACGGTTCATCACCTGGTTCGAAAACGGGAAGAAACAGATCGAGCAGAACTACCGGGAAGGGAATCTGGAAGGTATGGAAACCCGCTGGTATACCAACGGCCAAAAGGAATTGGAGGGCCGCTGGGTAGAAGGGAAACGCCACGGAACCTGGCGCTACTGGCACCGGAACGGGGACCTCAAGGAAACCCGGAAGTACGAGAACGGGCGCCTGACCGCCGCCCCCTCCCGGCCCCAAAAGAGAAGCCGCTCCGGGGGCGACTCCGACTCCAGCGACGGGGGGGATTCCGGCGATTCCGGCGGTGGCGCCGGCGACTTCGGCGGCGGGGGCGGAGACTCCGGCAACGGCGGGGAGGGGTGATCTCCGCCGGTTCGCGGAGCAGATAAAACGCGGCCGGTTCAATCGAGCAACGTGACTTTCCCGGTCTTCATATCGTACAGCGCGCCGCCTATCTTGTTCTGTCCCTCTTGTTCCATCTCCTTCATAAACGGAATCCGCTTCCGTAGCCTAGCGGCTGTGGGATTCGGCTCAACGCCGCAGCCTGGCCCACCTCCCGCCCATTTCATTCCGTCCGTTCGACCATATTCCGGTTATGCGATCGTTTTCCACCCGTCCGGACAGTTCCAGGGACCCGTAGTTCTCGGCCACAGCTACGTGAGTACGACTATGATCTACACCCACAACCTCAACCACCCGGGGATCGCGGTCAGGAGCCCGGCGGATATTTAATCGCCTGATTGCTCTTCACCGGCACCATCGGCTTTTTGCCGGGTACACCCGACCGCGTCAGAGGCAGCCGGGCCGGTCGAGACGGCAGGTTGCTTAAACAGGAACGTCCGGGCTAGCCATTCAGCACATCGGCCACAACCCGGCTGAAGGTTCTCATATCGTAGGGTTTGGCGATCATCCCGGCGAAACCGGCGGCTTTATATTCGGCCATCACCCCGTCGGTCGAGTAACCGGAGGAGACAATCGCCTTCACCCTCGGATCGAGCTTCTTCAGTTCCACCAGGGTCTTCTCTCCCCCCATCCCCCCTTGGACAGTCAGATCGAGTATCACCGCCTTGAACGGGGAGCCGGCAGAAAGGGCCTTATGATATATTTCCACCGCCTCCTTCCCTTCCCTGGCTGTCCCTACTTGGTAACCGAGGCTTTCCAGAACCCGGGCCGCCGTCTTTAAAACCGCTGGCTCATCGTCCATCACCAGTATCCGCCCTCCGCCCCGGATGATTCTTTCTTCCTCTTTTTCCTCTTCAACTGTTCCCGCGGCGGCCGGCAGCAGGATAGTAAAAACCGTACCTTCCCCCGGGCTCGAATCGACGGTGAGCCGGCCCCGATGGTTCTTGATGATCGAAAACGCGGTGGCCAGGCCGAGGCCCCGCCCTTTCTCCTTGGTGGTGAAGTAGGGATCGAAGATCCGGGAGAGCTGGTCGGGACCGATACCGATCCCCTGGTCGGCAATCTCGATCCGGACATACCACCCGGGATCGAGCCCGGTGAATTCGTTTTCGGCGACCTCCCGGTTGAGACAGCGGATCTCGATCTCCCCACCCTCGGGCATCGCCTGGTCGGCATTGATGACCAGATTGTTGATCACCTGGGCGATCTGGCCGGAATCGACCAGGACCGGCCGAAGATCATCGTCCATCCGGAAGCGGCATTTCACGTTGGAACCGTGGAGCGAGAAGCGGGCGGCTTCCCGCAGGATTTTCTCCAGGGAAGCGGTCTTCGCGATCGGCTGCCCGCCGCTGGAGAACGTCAGCAGCTGGTGGGTGAGATGATTGGCCTGGCGGCAGGCGGCCTCGGCCTCCGTAAGCACTTCTTCGGCTGCCGAATCTTTGTCGATACCCATCCGGAGATAGGAGATATTCCCCAGGATCGCGGTGAGGATATTGTTGAAATCGTGAGCGATCCCCCCGGCCAGCAATCCGAGCGACTCCAGATTCCGGGCCTTGATCAGTTCCGCCTCGATCCGTTTTCGCTCTTCGATGTCGGCGACCGTCCCCTGTAAGCCGACGATCTCGCCTTCAACCCTCAGGGAGCGCGCCGAAATTCTCACCCAGTGCGCCCCCCCCTGTTTATGGAGAAGCCGATATTCCCGGGTCTCATCGCGGCCGCCGATGATAGATTCAAACTGTCTTCGGGCCGCTGCCAGATCCTCTTCGAAGATGAAATCCGCGAAGTGCTTTCCAGCGGTTTCCTCGGGACGGTAACCGGTTATCTCCTCGATCACCGGGGAGATATAGGTGATTATCCCTTCCCGGTCGATCGAGAAGATGGCGTCATTGATATTCTCCACCAACTGCCGGTAGCGCCGCTCGCTCTCCTCGAGGGCGTCCGCGACCTCTTTGAACGTGGTAATGTCCTGAAACGTTCCGTGCACCCGGACACAACTGCCGTCTCTAAAGTCCGCCTTCCCGATCGCCCGGGTCCACAGCTTCCGTCCGCGGGCGGTAATGAGCGGCAGCTCCAGATCGTAGGGGGATCCCTCTTCCCGGGCTTTCCGAATGGCTTCGGTCAATTTCGGACGGGCTGCCGGATCAAAAAAATTAATCGCTTCGGCCAGGGTGGGCTGATAATCCTCCCGGACTTCGTGGATGGTCCGGGTGGTCTGCGACCAGGTAACGGTATCGGTTGCAAGATCGATCTCCCAGCCCCCGACCAGGGCCATCTCGCCGGTCTGGCGGAGAAGTTCCTCACTCCGGCGCAGTTCCTCTTCCGCCCGTTTCCGCTCGGTAATATCAATATGAGTCCCCATCACCCGGCAGGCTTGACCCTTCTCGTCGCGGAGAATTGTAGCCGGGGCCAGGATCCAGCGGTAACTGCCGTCTTGATGGCGGAAGCGGAATTCCACCTCATAATAAGTTGTTCGATCGGAATCGATATTTCCCCTGATAGCTTCCAGCGTGGACTGCAGATCGTCGGGATGGACCCGGCTCTCCCATTCGTAGAAGTCATCGGATATCTCATCCTCTTCATAGCCGATCTGACGCTTCCATTCCGCGGAATAGCTGACTTTGTCGGTCGACAGATCCCAATCCCAGAGTCCGACCCGGCCGGCCCTGACCGCCGCCTGCTGCCGCAATAATGATTCTTCCAGCGCTTTTTCCGCTGTTTTCTGATCGGTGATATCCACCCACTGGCAGGCGACATTGGTCAGTTTGCCCTCCTGATCCAGGATCGGGAATATAGCAACATCGATAAACATATCCCGAGCTTTTTCAAAACCCTCGGCGCCGGAATACTCCGCTTTCCAGGGTATACTGAAACGCGCCGGGCGATGCCGTTCAAAGACCTCCCTGACCCGGTCCATCACCCCTGCCTGTTCCAGGTTTCTGTCCTTGAGCACGTTGTAACTACCGATGATCGCTTCCGAGGACAGGTTGATGGTCTGACAGAGGGCCCGGTTCGCCCGGATAACGGTTCCCCGAATATCGGAAATCCACATCGAAAAAGGGCTTAAATCTATGACTCGATCGAGAAACTGATAGGCCGTCCTCAATTCCTCTTCGGCTTTCTTCCGCTCGGTAATATCGTGGGCGATCGCGTAAGTGACTCCTTCTTTTTCGACCGGGTGGGAGTTCCAGTCCAGCCACCGGTAAGAACCGTTCTGGCAGCGATACCGATTGATAAAAGAAATCACCTCGGCCCCTTGCTTCAACTTCTCTTCAATCACCGCGACGGTTTTGGCGCGGTCATCGGGATGGACGTAATCGAGAAAGGGACGCCCGAGAAGCTCCTCTTCCGAATAGCCGAGGGCGGCCGTAAAAGCCGGGTTGACCTGGGTGAAGGTGGCGGTCTCGATATCGGCCAGACAGATCAGGTCCTTTGCCATCCGGCAGAGACGGTCATAAGCCCGGGCGGCCTTCTCCGCCCGTTTGCGATTGGTGATTTCCGGGAAAGCCACGATCCCGGCCACGATATTACCGTCTTTATCCCGGAGGGGAGCGGCGCGGGCCAAGATCCAGCGGTCACCGTCGGGATTGCGGACAATAATCTCCACGTCCTTGCTAACCTCGCCCTTTTTGATCGCCCGGGTCAGGGGAAGGTCCTCGATCTGGTAAGGGGTCCCGTCGGGATAGAAAGTGGGCCAGTATTCCCGGTGGGCTTCCAGGGGGATCCCAGTGATCTCGGTGTCGGTTCGGGCGAGAAGATCGAGGGCAGCCCGGTTGAAGTGGGTGATGGTGACGTCGGGGGCGGATGCGATGATCACCGGGACCGGGATCTGGTCGATAGCGAAATTCAATATTTCTTCGGGAGTTATCCCAGGTTCACTCATACTTGCGCTCCAGCCAGTCCGCCTGCTCGTCACAAAAAAATGGTCCGGGGGCGAAGAGGAAGAAATCGGGGTAGTTCTTACTTCCATACTCCATTAAAGACCAGCCACTGCCGGATGAGAGGACTGTCGGCGCGGCTGACGCCCCCAGTCGTCGACCACCTCAATGGCCGGTTCAACGGCAACCTTACCCAGCCTGGTCGAGCTTCCCGTCGAGGATGTGGATGTCCCGCTGGGGGAAGGGGATGCTGTAGCCGGCCGCTTCGAGGGCGGTTTTGGCCTTGGCGTAAAAGTCGTTGAGCAGCGCGCCGAAATCGGCGGGCTTGGTATAGACAAACATCTGGAAGTTGACGCTGGAGTCGCCCAGTTCGCTGAGCCGGATGAAGGGAGCCGGATCCTTTAAAATCCGCTCCTCGGCGTTGATCAGTTTCTGGAGGACGTCCCAGGCCCCGTTCTGATCGTCGGTATAATCGATCCCCACGGTGAAGATCGACCGGCGGAATTCGGCCCGGGAGAAGTTGGTGATCTTCGTCCCCCAGACCTGGGAGTTGGGGAAGTAGATGACCGGCCCGGCAAAGTCCTTGAGCGTGGTGTTGACGATCGAGAGATCGAGCACGTTGCCCATCGTCCCGGAGACCTCGATGGTATCGCCGATCTTGAACGGCCGGTAGATCAGGATCAGCATCCCGGAAGCCAGGTTGGAGAGGGAATCCTTGAAGGCGAAACCGAGGACCAGGCTCCCCACCCCGAGGCTGGCCACGAAGGGGGCGATCGAAACCCCGAGCTGGTCGAGGGCCATAATCCCGGCCACCACCATCACCACCCCCTTGACCGTCCGGGTCACCAGGCCGATCAGCATCGTTTCGTCCTTGAGTTTCCCCCGGGCGAAGATCCGCCGGAGCGCCCCGACCAGCAGCCGGGAGACCACTATCCCGACCGCGAAGATGACCAGGGCGTAAACGATCCCCGCCACCACCCCCGGCCCGACGTCCCGGATCCAGGAGATAAAGACATTGGCTTTTTCCGTATCCATAAATTTACCCTCCCTTAAATTTCACTGTCGCGACAACGCTGAACATCTAATCATAATCAAGCCGGTCAATCAAGGGAACCGCGGGAAATATTTGACCGGAATATCAATCCGGATTTGACAGGCGGGCCGGAGCCGTCTATTATTCCCCGGGCCGCTGACGGCTCCAACGCAGCGCGGGAAAATATTTCAAGACACCTGAGATTATGGCCACGATTCTCATCGCCGACGACCACGAGGATACGGTCCGGATGCTGGAACTGCTGATCGCCGGCTACACCGAGCACCGGACGATCACCGCCGCCAACGGCCGGGAATGCGTCGCCGCCGCACCCCGGGCCGACCTGATCCTGATGGATATCCGGATGCCGGAACTGAGCGGAATCGGGGCCTTCGAGAGACTCCGCTCCGATCCGCAGACCGCCGGGATCCCGATCATCTTTATGACCGCCTACCCCGACCAGGTCGCCCGGGATCTCCCCGGGGATACCGTGGGGACCATCGACTACCTCCTCAAGCCCGTCTCCCGGGAGCAGCTGGTCCAGCGGATCAAGGTGATGCTGGGGATCAAGTCGGCCCGGGACCGTTTCCGCAAGACCAACCTCTCCTCCTCGGACCAGTTCCTCCTCCTCTTGACCGCCCTGGAGCAGTCGGCCGACGGGATCACCGTCACCGGCCGGGACGGCTCCTGGCTGATGATCAACAACGCCCAGTCCCGGATGTTCGGCTACACGGTCGGGGAATTCCTATCCCTCCAGCCCGGCGATCTCTACCAGCCGGAGAGCGGCCAAAAAATCAAGACCGTCATCAACAAGGAACTCCAGCAGAACGACCGCTGGGAGGGTGAACTGGAGGGGAGGAAGAAAACCGGGGAATCCTTCCCCCTGCTGGTCGGGCTCTCCGTGGTCAAGGATAACCGGGGCGAATTTCTCGGGGTGATGGGGATCACCAAGGATATCACCGAACTGAGGACCGCCTACCGGGAGCTGGGAAAAACCCGGGAAGCCCTGATCCGCTCCGAGCGGATGAAGGCGGTGGTGGAGATGACCCGGGGGTTGAGCCACGACTTCAACAACCTGCTGGCCAGCATCCTCGGCAATACCCAGCTCCTGATGAAGGACACCGGCGACGAGGAGGATAAACGGCGGCTGGCGGCGATCGAGCGGGCGGCCGAGGCCGCCGCCCGGGACCTGCGGCGGCTCCAGCGGCTGATCCCGGAGACCGGAACCGGAGAGGCGGCCGAGGTCGATCTCCGGCGGGTCGTCGAAGAGGCTCTGGCCGAAGCGGAAAAACTCGCCCGCCGCCGGGAACCCCGGCCGGAGGCGCCGGTCGAGGTGAAAGCCCGCCTGCGGCCGGTGCCGCCGATCCGGGGCAGCGCCGGCGAACTGAAGGTCGCCTGCCTCAACCTCCTGCTCAACGCTTTCCAATCCCTTCCCCGGGGCGGGGAGGTCAGGGTTGCTACCTGGGAGGGAAGAGACTCGGCCTTCCTCCGGATCTCCGACAACGGGATCGGGATGAGTCCCGAGATCCAGGAACGGGCTTTCGAGCCCTTTGTCACCACCCGGCTCCCGGACCACTCCGGCCTGGGCCTGAGCGATGCCTACGGGATCGTTCTCGCCCACCGGGGGCGGATCCGGCTGCGGAGCCGGGAAGGTTGGGGAACCAGCGTGACCATCCGCCTTCCCCTTTTCGATAGTGATTGACCGGCCCCGGGGAGAAGATATATTATCCCTTCAATGTCCCTGTCATCGGCAATAACCGGCAACTGAACCGGCCCGGGTTAAACCGGCCCGGCGGCGGAAATTACTCCAGATGAATAACCCGTTTCTCCAATCGATCCAGGATTCCGGGCCGGTCGGGCTCGGCATCCTCCTGCTGCTCTTCTTCGGCTCTATCTACTCCTGGACCCTGATCATCTACAAGCTCTCCCTCTTCCGCCAGGTCAGAAGGTCGATGGAGGAATTCTTCCGGAGGTTCTCCGGGGCCCGAAAGGGAGCCTTCAGTCTCACCTCCCCCTCCCTCTCCCCGGACCCCAACCCGGCCTACGATGTCTACCGGGCCGGCTGCGACCAGCTGGCGCGGATCTCCGCGGGGACGGACCGGCTCGAGGATATCCCTCCCGGAGACTGGGAACTGCTCTCGGAAAAGATGCAGAGAACCGCCGACCTCGGGACCAGCTACCTGGAGAAAGGCCTGATCTTCCTGGCCACCGCCGCCAGTACCGGGCCCCTGCTGGGAATTTTGGGGACCGTTTACGGGGTTTTGATCGCCTTCCAGGGGATGGGCCGTTACGGCTCGGCCTCGATCGACGCCGTCGCCCCCGGGATCTCCGAGGCCCTGATCACCACCGTCTTCGGGTTGATCGTCGCCATCCCGGCCCTGGTTCTCTACAACTACTTCCAGAATTCCCTGAAGAACCTGGTCTTCCAGCTCGATAACTTCATCGCCGACTTCATCGACCGCGCCCGGAGGGAATACCATCCCGACGGGGAAATTAAGGTCAAATCCAAATAAGCCGCAGTGATTAATGAGAGCAGGTTATAGATTGCATCCCCGAATAAGGTCATTGCGATCCGGCTTGAGACGGAGAAACAATCTATTCCAAAACAGTAGATTGAGATTGCTTCGTCGCTGCGCTCCTCGCAATGACGTGCAACATACAATAACCCACGGTCCCGAATTCGCCCAATTCGCGGCCTGAATTCGCGAAATTCGCAGCCACGATGTACCGCCGCCCGAACAGAAAGACCGGACTGATGAGCGAGGTCAACGTCCTCAACCTGGTGGACGTGATGCTGGTCCTCTTGATCATCTTCATCCTGGTCGCCCCGATTCTCGAACAGGGGATCGCGGTCCGCCTGCCCGCCGCCTCCCCCTCCCGGATCGACAGCTCCCCCGAGAACCTGACGGTCAGCATCGCCCCTCCGGGGATGATCTACCTCAACGACCGGAGGATCACCC
The DNA here is from genome assembly GCA_030765265.1 of Candidatus Erginobacter occultus. Taxonomy (GTDB): domain Bacteria; phylum Auribacterota; class Erginobacteria; order Erginobacterales; family Erginobacteraceae; genus Erginobacter; species Erginobacter occultus. The sequence goes on along the minus strand of JAVCCZ010000234.1, from coordinate 4,858 downwards.
TCGATGAACTGGGCGACCGGATGGCCGGAGCCGCCCGGGCCAACCCGGAGACCGGCGTGACCATCCGGGCCGACGGCACCATCCGCTACGAGGAAGTGGTCAAGGTGCTCGACGCGGTCCGCAACAGCGGCCTGACCCGGATCGGCGTCGCCACCCGCCCGGCCCCCCGCGAGAGATGACCCCCCGGAAAAACAGGATACTCCTGCTGGTCGCCCTGGCCCACCTCGTCCTCCTGCTCGTGCTGATCCTGATCGCGGCGCCCTCGGCGGATAAGTACTACACCAGCCCGGTCACCGCGGTGGAACTGGTGGCGGCGGTGGAGAGCGACCGGCCCCCGGCGGAGGAAGCCGCCCCGGAGCCGGAACCGGAGCCTCTCCCCGAGCCGCTCCCGGAACCGCCGGCCGAGCCGGAACCGGAGCCGGCTCCGAAAGAAGAGGCCAAGCCCCCGCCGCGGAAGATCATCCGCCAGGTCGCCGCCCCCCAAATCCCAAAGACCGACCTCAAGAAGCGGCTCCGGGAGCGCCTCGACCGGGTCGAGACCGCCGCCCCCCGGGCGCCGGCGGTCACCGCCTCCCGGGAAGACCGCTTCCCCTACTCCTGGTACAGCGATTTAGTTCAAGCCCGGATGTACAACCTCTGGAAACGCCCGCCGCGGACCGCGGTCGGGAGGGAGATCGCGACCGCGGTCGTCTCCTTCCGGGTCTTCCGCGACGGCCACATCGAAAACATCCGGCTCCAGGAAGCCTCCGGCAGCCAGGTGATGGACGACTCCGCCCTCCAGGCGGCCCGGGCCGCCGATCCCCTCCCCCCCCTCCCCCCAGACTTCAAGGGCCCCCACGAAGACTTCCTGATCCTCTTCGAACTGAAATAACCGCTTATTTTACAGAAGAGGTATGACTTGATCGGTAAAATATGAACTTTTCCTTGGCCGGAGTCGGGGGCCGGTGATAGGATAAATAACAAAGGCTTGATTTACTCGGAATCGTAATGATGGGAAAGCTGAATAATATATTTTTCCCCCGGGCGGCCGGGGTTCTGCTCGGGATTCTCTTGCTCCCGGCGGGGTCGGTCCGGGGCCAGACCCGGATCAAGGTCAGCGGGGAGTACGCCCCCCAGCTGACGACGGCGGTGGTCGACTTCGAACCCCGGGAGGCCGGCGAACGGGAACCGGGAGCCGTGATGGCGGATCTGCTCCTCGATAACCTGCTGCTGACCGGATTCTTCACCCCGGTGGAGAACCGGCAGTTCATCGCCGACGCCGAGGCCACCGACCGCCGGACCGGGAAGGTCAACCTCGCCGGCTGGCGGGCGATCGGGGCCGACGTGGTGATCAAGGGTTCTTTCTCGATCGCGAGGGAGATCGTCACCATCGAGTGCCGGGCGATCAGCGTCTCCCAGGGACGCCAGGTCTACTCCAAGGGGTACCGGGAAGACCGGGCCCGCTGGCGGAAGATCATCCAGACGATGGCCGACGAAATCGTCTTCGCCCTGACCGGGGAGCGGGGACTGGCCCGGACCGAGATCGCCTTCACCTCCACCCGGGACGGGGAGAAGAAAATCTACACGATGGAAGCTTCCGGCCGGAACTGGCGGAAGCTCGGTTCCGGCCGGGGGCTGGCCCTCTATCCCGCCTGGACCCCCGACGGCCGCTCGGTCGCCTACACCGGCTACGCCTACGGTTTCCCCTGGATATTCCTCGACAGCCCGGCCGCCGGCAAGCGCCGGGTCCTCTCCTCCCGGCCGGGCCTGAACGCCTTCCCCGCCATCTCCCCCGACGGCCGCTGGGCCGCCTTCTCCCTGAGCAAGGACGGCAACAACGAGCTTTACAAGTCCCGGCTCGACGGCTCGGAACTCACCCGGCTCACCAGCCACCGGGCCAACGACTGCTCCCCGACCTGGTCGCCCGACGGCCGCCGGATCGCCTTCACCTCCGACCGTGGAGGCTCTCCCCAGATCTACCTGATTTCCGCCGAGGGAACCGAACGCGAAGTCCGCCGGTTGACCCGGCAGGGCCGCTACAACACCTCGCCCGACTGGTCTCCCCGGGGGGACCTGGTCGCCTACACCTCCCGGCTCAACGGCTACTTCGAAATCTGCGTCGTCGACGTCAACTCCGGCGAGGTTACCCGGCTGACGAAAAATCGCTATCACGACGAGGATCCTTCCTGGGCCCCCAACGGGCGTCATTTGGTCTACTCCTCCCGCCGTGGCGGGCGAACCTCTCTCTTCGTCCTCGACAGTTTAAACCCCCGGCCGGTCCAGGTCACCTCAGGCCAGGACTGCTACTCCCCCGCCTGGAGTCCTTTTTTGTCCCGCTGACTAGAAAAAGAGAGAATTATCTTGATCGGATAAAGATAATCGGATTATATTTGCCGATCAAGAAACTGCAGTTGAACTGAACTGATTATCAACCGGGAATAATTACCCGAAAGGAGAAAATGAGGATGAGAAAGAACCTGACCTGGCTGATGGCCTTGTTGGCCGTGGGAGTGGTATTTGCCGCCGGCTGCGCCTCCAAACCAAAACCGACCGCCACCCCGGACGAACAGATGGCGGCGCTGGAGGGCTGGGATATCCCGCTCGATCCCCTGACCGAGGGGATCGCCTTCGGGGAACCGACCGAAGAAGACGCCCTGATCCTGAGACCGATCTATTTCGACTTCGACAAATCCGAGATCCGGGACGACGGACGGTTGGTCCTGGAAGACATCGCCGCCTGGATGCTCGAGCGGCCGGAAGCTCAGCTGAAGATCGAGGGTCACTGCGACGAACGGGGGACCAAGGAATACAACCTGGCGCTCGGTGAGAGGCGGGCCTTGAGCGTCCGCAGCAACCTGACCGGGCTCAACGTCAACCCCCAGCGGCTCCACACCATCAGCTACGGGGAAGAGATGCCGGTCTGCCCGGAAGCCACCGAGGAGTGCTGGTCGCAAAACCGCCGGGCCGAGTTCCTGGTCAATTACGGCGGCGAAGCGGCGGCCGCGCAAGTGGCCCCGCCCGCCCCGGAAGAAGCAATACTCGAGTACGAAGAGATCGTGGTAATCGAGGAGCCGGTGGAGCTGCCGGCGGAAGAAGATACCGGAACCACCGGCCGGCGGGGCCGCTCGATCGACCGTTATCACCAATAAAAATTATGAGATTATCGCTGACTTTGCCGATCGCGGGGGCGGTGCTGGTCCTGCTGGCCGGCTGCCAGACGCCCCGGCAGAAGGAAGCCGAGGCCCGTCGGCTGGCCTGGGAGGACTCATTCAGTCGGAGACTGGTCAACATCGAGAACCGGATCTTCGATCTGGAAAGCAGCCTGGCGCTGCTCCGCCGGGACCAGAACGCCATCGACCAGCGCCTGGCCGGGATCCTCAACAGTTCGTCCACCATCGGGGCCGCCCAGCGGGCGGAGATCGAATCCCTGAGGAAGGAACTGGAGCAGACCCGGGGATCCAACGAGAAGAAGATGGCGATCATCCTCGACGAGATCGCCCGGGAAAACGAGCGGATCCTGAAATCGATCCGGGAGGGACGGGGGTCGGCCGGCTACGCCCAGGGGTACGAACACGTCGTCCGCTCGGGCGAGACCGTCTCCACCATCGCCCGGGAGTATAACACCACGGTCGACGCCATCGTCGCGGCCAATCAGCTGGCCAACCCCAACGCGATCCGGGTCGGCCAGATCCTCTTTATCCCGCAATAAAAGAGCTATTCGCTCTTCTTCCGGCGGGTCCGTTTTGTCTTCTTCCGCGTCTTCTTCTTGACCGGAGGTTCAATCCCCAGCCGTTCCCAGACTTCCCCGGGCTTTAACTTCCTGACGGCGACAAAGGTGGCCATCGTATCATCCTTGGGCATCGCCCTCCCCTGTTCCCAGGAACGGACGGCGGCCACGGAGACGTTTAAAAGGTCGGCGAACTGGTTCTGGTTCAGCTTCAGCCGCTTCCGCTGGGTCTTGACCAGCCGGGGGCTGATCCGGGCTTTCTTCACCTCTTCGGGCGGGGCGGCCTCGGGGACCGGGGCGGCCTGGCGGAGTTCCTTCTCCTGCTTGGCCACGGTCTTCTCCAGCCGGGCGATCTTCTTCTCCTGGCTGGAGACCGACCGGGAAAGCTGGCGGACCCGGTCGTTCAGCGGGCCGGAGGCCTTCTTCACTTCTTTCTTCGCCAGGCGGGTTATCTCTTCCTTAATGGCTTTGGCAAAATTCGGCATAACGTCTCTCCTCCCGGGGTCTTCCCCCATTGATCGACCGGGCGCGGCGGGATTTTTTTATCGTCTTGTCATCCGGCGGCGGATCCGGTCTTATTTAACTTATCTTAACCTGATGGTACTATCATTGACAGGTGGAGAGATTCTGTCAAGAAGGAAAACCGATCGAAGACCCCGCTGGAGGCGGGATTCGGGGATATTTTATCCCCGAAGGAGAGAAAAATAACTATCGGGAAAGCGGCTTCCGGTAGCAGACCAGGAACTTCTCCCGGCTGTCTTCCAGCCGCTCGGGAATCATCCCGGCCTGCTCCCCCCAGCGGCGGAAATATTCCAGCGGGGGGAGGTGATCGCCGGCAATCACCTCGGATTGGGCGGAATGGAAGCGGTTGATCTCCTCCCGGCCGCAACCGTGAAGGATCACCAGGAGACCGCCGGGGCGGAGGACCCTCCCGCATTCCCGGATCACTTCTTCCTTGCCCTCGAAGTGGGGAAAGGCGCTGAAGCAGTACACCAGGCCGACGGTACCATCGCGGAGCGGAAGCCGGTGGGCGTCGCCCTGGAGCCGGGGAATGGGCAAGGAAGCGACTTCCTTGAGCATCCGGACCGAGATATCGAGGAGCAGAGGGAGCCTAACCCCCAGCTCCCGGAAAAACCCGGCCAGCCGCCCCGC
>JAVCCZ010000132.1 GCA_030765265.1 Candidatus Erginobacter occultus | reverse complement strand
GATTTTCCTCAATAAAGAATTTTTTACCTTGTGCCGTAGAGCACGAATAGCAGGCTGACGCCTTTGTTTTAGCGGGATGATGTTTTTTCCTTGGGGGATGGCTTCATAGCAGGCATTCTTGCCTGTGGCCAAGCATTCACAGACAGGAATGTCTGTGCTACATTATCCCGCCGGACTCAGCGTGACCTCGCCGGACATCACCACCAGCTCCTCGCCGGTATCCCGCCGCAGCCTGAGCCCGCCCTCTTCCGTCAGGTCGAGGGCGAGGCCGGAGATTTCCCCTCCCGGCCCCACCGCCCGGACCCGCCGTCCCAGCGTCGCCGAGCGGTCCCGGCAGAAGTCAAGCGCCGGGGAGAGGTCGCCGCTGCCCTGGAAAACCCGGTAAAGTTTCTCCAGCCGGCCGAGGATGGCGGCGATCAAACCCGGGCGATCCGGGTTTTTCGCCCCGGCCATCCGGAGGGAGACGGCCCGGTCCTCGAGTTCCGGGGGGAATTCCCCCCCCCCGACGTTGATCCCGATCCCCAGAACCAGGTATCTCTCCCCGGTTTCGTCCCCGCCGGTTTCGGCCAGGATCCCACCGACTTTTCGCCCGCCGAGCAGGATATCATTGGGCCATTTCACTTCCGTTCGCAGTCCGGTTTGGTCCTCGATCGCCCGGCTGACGGCGGCGGCGGCCAGGAGCGCGATCCCGGAACATTTCGCCGGAGCGTGCCGGGGCCGCAGGAGGAGAGAAAGGAAGATCCCTTCTCCGGCGGGCGAGAACCATTGTCTTCCCCGCCGGCCCCGACCCTGGAGCTGGGTATCGGCGACCACAACCGTCCCTTCTTCGGCGCCCCGGCCGGCGAGTCCGCGGAGAGTTTCATTGGTCGAGTCAACCACCGGGAAGAAAAAAAGCGTCCGGCCGAACCGCCCGGTCGTCAATTCCTTGAGGATCGACTCTTGAGAGAGCGGGGCCGGGGGGGCCGGGCTGGTCGCCGGCGGAGGTTTCATTTATCCGCGGACCATATCCTGGTAAATTTGATCGTAAAATTCAAAGACCTCCTCGAAAGTGATCCCGAGCAGGTAGCCGACAAAGATGAAGTCCTTGAAGACCTCCATATAGGCGTTGAGGCTGGGGATATAATTTTCCTCGAGGAGATTTTTCTTCAGCTCAGCGATCCGGTCGAAGATTTTCAGAAAGAGGTCGAGCAGCTCGCCCTCGGCGTCGTCGGGGATGTCCTTGAGCTCGGAGTTGACGACGTTGAATTCATTGTCGTTGCCGATCGAGAGCAGGAACTTGAAGCAATCGATGTAGCGGAGTAACAGCTTCTTTTTCTCCAGTCCCCCGGCCGGGCAGGGATACTTGTAGCACTTGGTCAGGTTGGCCAGTTCCCCGGTCTTCACTTCCAGCGCCAGGATCTGGGTCTTGATCAGCCGGTTCCGGTCGAGCGGTTCCCCGTCCCGTTCGCAGATCCGCCGGATCTCGGTATCGATGATGTTTTGAATCTTAAACAGATATTTAACCTTCATTTGAATTATTTCTCTTTTTCGATAGGGAGTTCAGGTTAACCGCCGAAGAGGGCCATCATCACCCCGGCAACGGTGGCGGCGGCGATCGCCCCGGCGACGTTGGGACCCATCGCGTGCATCAGGAGGAAATTCGAGGGGTCCGCCTCCTGGCCGAGTTTCTGGGAGACCCGGGCCGACATCGGGATGGCGTCCACCCCGGCCGAACCGATCAGGGGGTTGACCTTTCCCCCGGAGAAGAAGTTCATCAGCTTGGCCAGTACCACCCCGGAGGCCGTCCCGACCGCGAAGGCGAAGAGCCCGAGGCCGATGATCTGGAGGGTTCGGGGGGTGAGAAACGTATCCGCCTTGGCGCTGGCCCCGACGGCCAGCCCGAGGAGCAGGATCACGATGTTCATCATCGCCCCGGCCACCGTTTCCTTGAGCCTTTCCACCACCAGCGACTCCTTGAGGAGGTTGCCGAGCATCAGCATCCCGATCAGGGTGGTGGCCGGGGGGACGATCAGGGCGGCGACCAGGGTAACCAGGATCGGGAAGATGACCTTCTCGGTCTTGGAGACCGGCCGGAGCTGGGCCATTCTCACCTTTCGCTCCTTCTCGGTGGTCAGCAGCCGCATAATCGGCGGCTGGATGATCGGGACCAGGGCCATATAGGAGTAGGCCGCCACCGCGATCGGGCCTAACAGATGAGGCGCCAGCATCGTGGTCAGCCAGATCGCGGTCGGGCCGGAGGCCCCGCCGATGATCCCGATCGAAGCCGACTCCTGGCCGTTGAAACCGAGGAGGATCGCCCCGATAAAGGTGGTGAAGATTCCGAACTGGGCCGCCGCCCCGAGGAAGATCGACTTCGGGTCGGCGATCAGGGGGCCGAAATCGATCATCGCCCCGATCCCGGCGAAGATGATCGGGGGCCAGATCCCCAGTTCGTTGCCCCGGTAAAAATACCAGAGCAGGCCGCCGGCCTGCCCGGCCGAAGCCTCCCGCATCATCCCGGCCAAGGGAAGGTTAGTTAAAAACATCCCGAAGCCGATCGGGAGCAGGAGCAGGGGTTCGAATTTTTTCCTGATTCCCAGGTAGAGAAGAAGGAAGGCTACGGCGATCATTACCGCGCTCTTCGGATCGATATTGACCAGGCCGGTATCGGTGACAAACCGGGAAATAATCTCGCCCATTATCTTTTTCCTTTATTCCCCATTCCCTATTCTATCACCAGCAACGGATCGCCGGAACTGACTACGGCTCCTTTCTCGACCGCGATCGAGGCGATCTTTCCCGCCACCGGGGCCGGGATCTCGTTCTCCATCTTCATCGCCTCCAGGATCAAGAGGATCTCTCCCTGGGCGATCGTGTCTCCCACCTTGACCTTGATCGCCAGAATTGTTCCCGGCATCGGCGAGGTGACGTTCCCGCCGCCGGCCGGTACCGGCGGCGGGGCCACCTGGGGAGCCGGGGCGGGAGGGGGGGCGGTCCGGGGTGGGGGAGGCGCGGCGGCGGCTGCCGGCCGGGCGACATCTTCTTCGACTTCCACCTGGTAGGACTTGCCGTTTACCCTGACGTTGAACTTTCTCATCGGATTCTCCTTGATTCTGTTTAGTGATTGGCCGGGATTTTATTCCCGGTTCCAGTCCGACCAGCCCGAGCCTCCGGCGGGGACCCGGGCGATTTTCTTCACCCGGAACCCGTCCCCGGACCCGTCCCCGATCAGGGTGAGGACGGCGGCGATCGCCGCCGCCACTTCACCGGAGTCTTCGACTGTTATCGGTCGGGGGAGAGGGCTCGGCTGCAATTCCCGGGCCGGACTTCCGGCCGCGATCCGGGCCAGCAGGCGCACGGCCAGCCAGACCAGCACCAGGGCGACAAAGGTGAGTGCCATCCCGATCACGGTTATCTGGAGGGCCCCGATAATCTTATCCGCCAGGGCCATCTCCGCCAGTTTTCCCGGGTCGCGAAAAATTTCCAGAAGTGTCATCCGTATTTTTCCTTATCGGTTTCGACCAACCGGCGATACGTAGGGACACGGCATGCCGTGCCCCTACAAGGGGATGTTCCCGTGCTTCTTGGCCGGCAGTTTCTCCCGTTTGGTCTCCAGCATATTGAAGGCGTCGATCAGGCGGGGCCGGGTGGAGACTGGGTCGATCACGTCGTCGACATAACCGAGTTCGGCCGCCTTGTAGGGGGTGGCGAACTCGGCGGTATATTCGGCGATCTTCTCCGCCCGGGCTTTTTTCGGATCTTCGGCCGACTTGATCTCCTTGCGGAAGATGACGTTGGCCGCGCCCGAGGGGCCCATCACCGCGATCTCCGATTGCGGCCAGGCCAGGACCAGGTCGCCGCCGAGGTGCTTGGAACTCATCGCGATATAGGCCCCGCCGTAGGCCTTGCGGACGATCAGGGTGACCAGGGGGACGGTGGCCTCGCTGTAGGCGAAGAGGAGCTTGGCCCCGTGGCGGATGATCCCGCCGTATTCCTGGTTGGTCCCGGGGAGAAACCCCGGCACGTCGACCAGGGTCAGAAGCGGGATATTGAAGGCGTCGCAGAGGCGGACGAACCGGGCCGCCTTGTCGGAGGCGTTGATATCCAGACAGCCGGCCAGCACCTTCGGCTGGTTGGCCACCACCCCGACCGACCGGCCGCCCATCCGGGCGAAACCGGTGGTGATGTTCATCGCGTAGTAGGGCATATATTCCAGGTAGTCGCCGTTATCGACGATCCGGCCGATTATCTCCCGGATATCGTAGGGCTTGGAGGGGTTGTCGGGGATGATCGCGTTCAGTTCGGGATCGCTCCGGTCGGGACTGTCGTTTTCCTCCCTGGCCGGGGCGGTCTCCAGGTTGTTGGAAGGGAGGAAGGAGAGAAGCCTCCGGATGTCGGCGATACAGGCGCGGTCGTCGTCGGCGATAAAGGTGGCGACCCCGCTGGTGTTGTTGTGGGTCATCGCTCCGCCGAGGGCCTCGGCCGAAACCTCCTCCCCGGTCACGGACTTGATCACCTCGGGTCCGGTGATGAACATCTTGCTGGTCCGGTCAACCATAAAGACGAAGTCGGTCAGGGCCGGGGAATAGACCGCGCCCCCGGCGCAGGGGCCCATAATGGCGGAGATCTGGGGGATGACGCCGGAGGCCAGGGTATTGAGATAGAAGATATCCCCGTAACCCTTCAGGGAGGCTACCCCTTCCTGGATCCGGGCCCCCCCGGAGTCGTTGATCCCCACCACCGGGGCACCGACCTTGAGGGCGTTGGAGAGGACGGTGGAGATCTTCAGGGCCTGCATCTCGCCCAGCGACCCCCCGATCACGGTAAAATCCTGGGCGAAGGCGTAAACCAGCCGGCCGTCGACCTGGCCGTATCCGGTTACCACCCCTTCCCCCGGGGCTTCCTTCTTCTCCATCCCGAAGTAGGTGCAGTGGTGCTTGACGAAGGCCCCCAGTTCGACCATCGTCCCGGGGTCGAAGAGAAGTTCCAGCCGCTCCCGGGCGGTTAATTTCCCCTGAGCGTGCTGTTTTTCAATCCTCGCCTCGCCACCCCCGGCCCGGATTTTCTCCCGGCGCAGAATCAAATCCTGAAGTTTAGCGTCTCCCATCGGAATTATCATCTCCCGGCCGCCGGCCTGGCGCGGCCCGTTGCGGTTAAGATTTTAATCGCGGAGGGTCTTTCCCACCCTAACCCCCGATCCGCCTTTGGGGGGGCTGATATCTTACACTATTTCCGGGGGCAAGCAAACGGATTATTTCCCGCCGCTTTGCCGGGCGAGCAGGAGACCGGTGACAATGACCGCACCCCCCAGGATCAGCCGGACCGGATCGGCCTCCTCCCCGAAGACGAGCAGGGAGACGGCGACCGCGAGTGGGATCTTCAGGTTGTTGAAGACCGCCAGGGTCCCGGCCGAGGTTTGGACCGCCCCCTTGTTCCACCAGAAGAATCCCAGACCGGAGGCGACCGCCCCCAGGTAAAGCAGGGTCCCGGCCTCGGAGAGGGAGAGCCGGGCGAGCTGCTCCCAGCTTCCGGTCAGGGTGACCGCCGGTCCGGTCGCCATTGCCCCGCCGAGAAAGAGGAGGGCGTAAACCTCCCGGTCTTTCAACGCCCGGAAGCGGGGCCGAAGGTTTCGGTAGTCGATCTGTCCGGCGGCGAAACAGAGGTTGGAGAGCTGGACCAGCAGGAAACCGGTCAGGATACCGCGGAAAGCCGGCCTTTGATAGGTGATCACCGCCGCCCCCCCCACCGCCAGAACCGCCGCCCAGAAGTCGGCTGGTTTAAACCGCCGCCGGCAGAGACCGTCGAGGAGGGCGACATAAATCGGGGTCAGGATGGTATAGAGCGCCACCTGGTAGGCGTCGAGATAGCGGAAGGCCTGAAGATAGGCGAGATACATCAGACCGTACTGGACCGCCCCGGTCAGAATCAGCCGGGCCATCAGTCGGAACGGGAGACCCCGGGGTCGGAAAAATGGGAGGAAGAGGGGGATGGGAATAACCAGGCGGGCCCAGGCGACCAGGGCCGGGTCCAGCCCTGGCAGCCGGGTCTTGATCAGGCTGAAGGAGAAAGCCCAGATCAGGGAGACAACGGTGAGATATATCATTGCGTCTTCCCCTCATCCAATCGCTATCGCTATCGGGATCGCTATCACTATCGAGGCTAAGCGGGATTTCGATCCCGATAGCGATTATTTCCTAACCCCAAACAATACTTTACCTCCCCGGGGAGAAAAAGCTATTATTAAGTCGATGAAGATCGTACCCGAGATTCTGACTTCGGTCGCCGACCTGGTGGAGATCGCCGGGAAACTCCCCCCCTCGAACGTGGTCGTCCCCGGCGGACACCGGCTGGAGGATCTCAAGCTGGTGGAGGCGGCCCGCGACCACGGGATCGTCGACCGGATCATCCTGGTCGGCGACCGCCCGGCGATCGAGCGCTCGATCGCCGAGCTGGGGATCAGTATCCGTCCCGACCACGTGGTCGCGGCCCCGGACGGCCCGTCGGCGGCCGCTGCCACGGCGGAACTGGTTGCCGCCGGCCGGGCCGATATCGTGCTCAAGGGGGATATCTCGACCCCGGTAATCAACCGGGCCCTCAAGCCCCTGGCCGTCCGCCCGACGGTCAGCCTGGCCACGGTCTTCGACGCCGCCCCGATCTCCGGCGGGCGGCCGATGGTTCTCACCGACGCCGGCTTCACCACGGTCTGCAACTTCGGACGGATGGTGGACCTGATCCATAACGCCTGCGACGTCGCCCGGCTGGTGATGGGGATACCCCGGCCCCGGGTGGCGATTCTCTCGGCCAACGAGAAACCGATTCCCTCCCTCCCTTCCACCTGGCTGGGGGAGAAGCTGACCGAACGGAGCTGGGAGAACGCCGTGGTCTACGGTCCGCTCTCTTTAGACCTGGCGACCGATCCGGAGTCGGTGGCCCTGAAAGGTGTCTCCGGTTCGGCGGCCGCCCGGGAGGTGGCCGGGCGGGCGGACATCCTGGTCTGCCCGGGGATCGACACCGCCAACGCCATCTACAAGACCATCACCGCTCTCAATAAGTTCGGTCTGGCCTCCCTGGCCGGGATCACGGTCGGTTTCCCCTTCCCCTACGTGATTCTCTCCCGGGCCGACACCCTGGAAACCCGGCTGGAGTCGATCGCGCTCTGCAGCGTCTTTGTTCAGCGGCTCCGGAGCTCCGGCGGCCGCCGCCGGCCGCCGGAGACCAAACCGTCCGGGCCCGCCCCCCGGATCCTGGTCTTCCAATCGAGGCCGGGGGAACTCGCGGTCGGGATATTTTCCCGCGGGAAGCCGCTCCATCTGCTCCGGGAACCTTTGGAACTCGCGGAAGCCCCCGGACCGGACGTGCGGGACCGGGCGGTGGCGAAATTGGCGGGCCGGATCGAAGAAATCGTCCGGGGGTGGCGGATCCGTCGGATCGACGCGATCGCCGCCCCGGCCGGGTCCCTCCAGCTTCCGGAAGGGGAACCGGGGAGCGGACTCTACCGGGTTGCCTCCCGGAAGGGGGAGGGGGTGGCTGTCGACCGGGCGATTCTCGCCGCTGGACAATCCTCCCCCGGCTCCGCCCGCCCGGAGAATTTCGGGATCCCGGTCGCGGCAGCGTTGGCCCGGAATTTCCGGGCCCCGGCCTACGCTGCCGATCCGACCCCGGCCGACGCCTCCGGCCGCGGTCCTCTCGGGGGATCTGCCGGGTTCGATTATCGCTGGAAAGCGGCCGCCGTCCGGGCCGCCGCCGAACTCCGGCGTCCCCGGGACGAGGTCAACCTGGTGGTCGCTTGCCTGGGCCGGGAGATCGCGGTGGCCGCCCTCCGCGGGGGCCGGGTTATCGACGGCTCAGTCCTTGATCCCGGGGTTGGCGGGGCGGAAGAGATGGTCCGCCGGGCCGGACGGGAGATCGGGTCGGCCTATGTCGCCGCCGGCTGTGATGTCGAGGCGATCGTCCTGACCGGGGAGTTGACCCGGGACCGGGAAATCCGCCGGGCGATCCGGAAAATGGTCAACCGGCTGGCCCCGGTGGTGGTCCTGGAAGGTTCCCCGGAACTGGAGGTTCTGGCCGATGCCGCGGCGGCGACGCTGACGGGCCGGGTCCGACCGATTCGCTATCGCCCGATTACCAGGAGAGTGAAATGAAAAAATCAGAACAGCGCCACTGGGTCTTCCGGGCCCACGTTTACGACCGGTCCGGGGCCCTGACCAGCATCGCCTCAGCCTTCAGCAACGAGGGGATCAGCATCGATACCGTGGTCGGCCACGGCCTGGAGGAACGGGCCGGGATCGACGGCAGCGTGGTGATGACTTTTCGTTGCCGCGAGGAGGATAAAGACATTATGGTCCGGAAGATCCGGCGGTTGAGCAAGGTAAAGACGCTGGAAGAGCATCCCTACGATTCCCAGAACCTGCGGAAGTCGGCCATCATCCGGACGGTGAGAAAGTTGACCCCTAGGGACGTGGCGGGAGAGAACACCTTCCTGACCATCGAACTAGTCCATTCCGGGTCGGAAGGGTACACTTTCCTCCTGGCCGGGTCCCCCAGCGAACTCGACCCGGTCCTGATCCGGCTGGAGACCGAAGGGGTGGTGACCGACCTGGTTTACTCGATCATCGGCCTCTGAGTCTTGCACCGTCTTCTCTCCGTCCGGCTTTTTGAATTTACTTCCCGCCCCCTCCCGGATTATAGTCAACGGTATGAACTACGAAACCGTGATCGGACTGGAAGTCCACGTCCAGCTGAAGACCGAGACCAAGATTTTCTGCTCCTGCCCGGCCGGGTCGGGCGGGGAGCCCAACACCCGGGTCTGCCCGGTCTGCCTCGGCCTGCCGGGGACGCTTCCGGTCCTCAACCGGCGCGCGGTGGAACTGGCCCTCCGGGCCGGGGCGGCCCTTAACTGCGGCCTCTCCGGTTTCAGCAAGTTCGACCGGAAGAACTATTTCTACCCCGATCTGCCCAAGGCCTACCAGATCTCCCAGTACCACCGGCCGCTTAACGGTGCCGGCTGGCTGGAGATCCCGACCGCCGCGGGGAAGAAGCGGATCGGGGTTACCCGGGCCCACCTCGAGGAGGACGCGGGAAAACTGGTCCACTTCGAGGATGGCTGGTCCGGGGTCGATTACAACCGGACCGGGGTCCCCCTGCTGGAAATCGTCTCCGACCCCGATCTCCGTCGCCCCCGGGAGGCTTACGAATACCTCAAGGAACTGCGGTCGGTGATGCGCTACATCGAGGTCAGCGACTGCGATATGGAGAAAGGGAGCTTCCGTTGCGACGCCAATATCTCGCTCCGTCCCGCCGGTTCCCGGGAATTGGGGGTCAAGGTCGAGATCAAGAACCTCAACTCCTTCAAGGCGGTGGAACGGGCCCTGGAGTACGAGGAGATCCGGCAGCGGGGTCTGCTCGAACGGCGGGAACCGGTTTTCCAGGAAACCCGGCTCTTCAACGCCGATCTCCAGCAGACCATTTCGATGAGGAGCAAGGAAGAGGCCCACGACTACCGGTACTTTCCCGACCCCGACCTGGTTCCGGTCGTTTTCCCTCCGGAGCGGACCGGGGAAATCCGGGGACAACTCCCGGAACTGCCCCTCGCCCGCCTGACCCGGTTCCGGGAAGAGTACGGTCTCCCCGACTACGACGCCGGGGTCTTGACCGCGGAACGGTCCCTGGCCGACTACTATGAGGAGGCGGCCGTCGCCGGGGCCGGTTACAAGTCGCTGAGCAACTGGGTGATGGGCGAACTGCTGGGGAAACTGAACGAGGCCGGACTGACCATCGAGGAGAGCCCGATCCCGGCCGGCCGCCTGGCCGGACTCCTCAAGCTGATCGAGGAGGGGACGATCAGCGGGAAGATCGCCAAGCGGGTCTTCGCCGAGATGTTTGAAAGCGGGGAGGAGCCGGCGAGAATCGTGGAGCGAAGAGGACTGCTCCAGATCAGCGACCGGGGGGAACTGGAGGGGATCGTGGAGACGGTGATCACGGGCCACCCGGGGCCGGCCGCCGATTTTCGGGGCGGGAAAGAAGCGGCGATCGGGTTCCTGGTCGGCCAGGTGATGAAGGCGACAAAAGGCCAGGCCAACCCGAAGTTGGTCAACCAACTGCTCCGCGCCCGGCTTTCCTGATCCGGTTTCCCCACCCGGACATTTCCGCCCGGTGACCGTCAGGTAGAGAACTTCGAACTTATAACTTATAACTTTTACAATAGCCACCCCGCTGCCGGTCTGCTACTATAGCCCCTTTTCTATTTTCGCCTCGGCAGTTCTTCAGATTTTTCCGATCCCGGAACCCGACCCGACAGGCGCGACCTTCAGGTTGTGTCCCGGAATCGACCGGGGCCTCTATTGCGCGAGGGGGCGGGAATGGGAAATGCTCCGGGGGTATTGCCGGCTTTTGATAGCGATAGCGATACCGATAGAGATTACAACTACAAATAAATAAGGAGGAAGGTGGATGAACGTATGTATTATTGGAACCGGCTACGTCGGTCTGGTAACCGGGGCCACCCTGGCTGAACTGGGCAACCGGGTTATCTGTGTCGATAACAACCAGGAGAAGATTGCTCTGCTCAACCGGGGAGAGGTTCCCATCTACGAGCCGGGCTTGAACGAGTTGATCGCCACCTCCCGCCAGGCCGGACGGATCACTTTCACCACTTCGATCGCCGAGGGGGTGAAATCCTCCGAGGTCGTCTTCATCGCCGTCAGCACTCCGCCCAAACCCGACGGTTCGGCTGACCTCTCAGCGGTGGCCGCCGTGGCCCGGGAAGTGGCCGAAAATCTCAACGGCTACAAGGTTGTGGTGGATAAGAGCACCGTTCCGGTAAAGACCGGGGAAAAGGTGACCGAGACCATCGAGCGTTACAGCAGGGAAGGGAGCGAGTTCGACGTGGTCTCCAACCCGGAGTTTCTCCGGGAGGGGTCGGCAATCTACGATACCTTCCACCCCGACCGGATCGTGATCGGGTGTCCCAGCCGCCGGGCATCCGATATTCTGGTCGAACTCTACAAGCCGCTCGATGCCCCGGTGATCATCACCGACATCAACAGCGCCGAGATCATCAAGCACGCCGCCAACTCCTTCCTCGCCACCAAGATATCCTTTGCCAATGCCCTGGCCCGGATTTGCGAGGCGGCGGGGGCCAACGTGGAGGAAGTAACCCGGGGAGTGGGGCTCGACAATCGGGTCGGAGCCAAGTTTCTCAACGCCGGGGTGGGCTACGGAGGATCCTGTTTCCCCAAGGATGTCTCCGCTTTTGTATCCATCTCCGATGAATTGGGGTACGATTTCCGGCTTTTGAAGGAAGTGGAACGGATTAACGAAGAGCAGATCGATTTTTTCTTCCGCAAGATCAAGGATACTCTCTGGATCCTGGAAGAAAAGACGGTCGCGATTCTGGGGCTGGCCTTCAAGCCCAACACCGACGATATGCGCTCCGCTCCCTCGGTCAAGATTATCCGGAAGCTTTTGGCCGAAGGGGCGAAGGTGAGGGCCTACGACCCAAAGGCGATGGAGAAAGCCCGGGAGGAGCTTCCCGATATCGAATACTGTCGCGACCCCTACCAGGCCGCGGAGGGGGCGGAAGCCCTGGTCATTCTTACCGAGTGGAACGAGTTCAAGGAAATGGATCTCGGTCGGATGAAGAAACTTCTTCACCAGCCGATCGTCATCGACGGCCGGAACATCTATGATCCGGAACGGATGGCCGCACTGGGATTCACCTATTGCTCGGTGGGAAGATAATATCATTTTGCTTTTATCGCCCTGACCGGCGGAACCTGATCGCTATCGGTATCGAGGGTCCGCGCCGGCAACTTCAAACTTTGAACTTCGCACTCTGAATTCCCCAATGAACGTTCTGGTCACAGGTGGAGCCGGTTTCATCGGCTCCCACCTCACCCGGGGGTTGATAGATGACGGCCACCGGGTTTGGGTGCTGGATGATTTTTCCACCGGTCGGCGGGAAAATCTATCCGCCCTGGCCGGTCGGATAACCCTGGTCGAGGGAGATATCCGGGACGCGGCGACCATCGATCCCTTGCTCGGGGAAGTCGAGGCGGTCTTTCACCAGGCGGCGCTTCCCTCGGTCCCCCGGTCTTTCGCCGAGCCGGTCGAGACCACTTCGGTCAACGCCGGGGGAACGCTGGCCCTGCTCGAAGCCGCCCGGAAGGCCGATCTCTCCCTCTTTGTCCTCGCCTCTTCTTCCTCGATCTACGGGGACGCCGCGGCCGAGGCGAAGTCGGAAGCCCTCCCCCCGGCTCCGCTCTCTCCGTATGCCGTCTCCAAGCTGGCCGGGGAGCAGTTCTGCCGGCTTTACCGCAAGCTTTACGGTCTGCCGACGATCAGCCTCCGCTACTTCAACGTCTTCGGACCGGGACAGGATCCAAAATCCCAGTACGCGGCGGTCCTCCCTCTCTTCATTACTGCGGTTTTGGGGGGGCAATCCCCGGTCATTTATGGGGATGGGACCCAGAGCCGGGATTTCAGCTACGTGGAGAACGTGGTCCGGGCCAACCTGGCCTGCCTCACCGCCCCCGAGGAGGCCTACGGCGAGGTCTTTAACGTGGCCTGCGGGGAGCGGATCGATCTCCTCGGCGTCCTGGATATACTCGGAGAAATATCCGGGAAACCGGCAACTCCGGCCTTTGCCGATCGCCGTCCCGGCGATGTCCTCCATTCCCGGGCCGATATCGAAAAGGCCCGGTCCCTGCTCGGTTACTCCCCGACGGTCCTCTTCCCCGAAGGACTGCGCCGGACCTATGATTATTTTGCTTCCCGTTATAATCGGGAAAGCGAATAGTTTAGTGTTTCATAAGCAACTGCCTATGTTTAGTGTCATTGCGAGGAGCGGAGCGACGAAGCAATCTATTTTACCGTAACCCATTGAGATTGCTTCGTCGCCTTCGGCTCCTCGCAATGACAATTGCAGGCTTATAAAACAGTAGAGACTTTTATAGAGCTAAAGTGTTACGAATCACTACACTAGTGTCCTTTTCGTCCTTTATGTCCTTCAGGTCCTTTGCCTGAATCCAGTTTAATTTTTGAACAAGGAGAATACAATGACCGTCCCCCTGTTAGACCTTCCGGCCCAGTACCGGGAGATCGGCGATGAACTGGAAAAGGAAGTAATCGAGATCCTCCGCAGCGGCCGCTATATCAAGGGTCCGAAGCTGGAGGAACTGGAAAAAGAGCTGGCCGCTTACTGCGGGGTGAAGCGGGCGGTCACCTGCGCCTCCGGCACCGACGCCATCCTTCTAGCCCTGATGGCCCATTCGGTCAAGGCCGGCGACGAGGTGATCACCACTCCCTACACCTTCTTTGCCACCGGGGGCTGCATCTCCCGGCTCGGCGCCCGTCCGGTCTTCGTCGATATCGATCCGGTTACCTATAATATCGATCCCCGATTGATTTCGGCCGCCCTCAGCGACAAGACCGCGGCGATCGTCCCTGTCCATCTCTACGGGCAGTGCGCCGATATGGACCCGATCCTCAAGATCGCCCGGGAGCGGGATATCCCGGTGATCGAGGACGCCGCCCAGGCGATCGGGGCCCGCTACCGGGGCCGCCCGGCGGGATCGATGGGCTCGATCGGCTGCTTCAGCTTCTTCCCCTCCAAGAACCTCGGGGCCTGCGGCGACGGCGGTTTTATGACCACGGACGACACCGATCTGGCCGATCGGCTGACCATCCTCCGCGAGCACGGGGCGAAGCCGAAGTATTACCACAAGGTGATCGGGATCAACAGCCGGATGGACGCCCTCCAGGCCGGGATCATCCTGGTCAAGCTCCCCCACCTGGATAAGTGGCACGAAGGCCGGCGGAGAAACGCCGCCTTTTATGACCGGCGGCTGGCCGACCTGCCCCTGGTTCTCCCCCGGGTCGCCGAGGGCTGTGATAGTGTCTTCAACCAGTACGTCATCCGGACCGAAAGGCGGGACGACCTCCGGAAGTACCTCCAGGAGCGGGAGATCGGCAACGAGATCTACTACCCCGTCCCGCTCCACCTCCAGGAGTGCTACCGGGATCTGGGCTACGGGGAAGGATCCTTCCCCGAGGCTGAAGGGGCCGCCCGGGAGACCCTGGCCCTCCCCATCTACCCCCAGCTGACCGAAGCCCAGCTGGAAGAGGTGGCCTCCGCGATCGAATCTTTCTTCGCCTAACCCATCCCCCCCAAAAAAAAAATCACCGCGGAGGCGCGGAGGACGCGGAGGAGAATTCAGGGTTTAGACTATCGAGTGGCTATCAGTAAGTCACCGTGATAATATAAGCACAAGGGTGCATTGTTTTGAAATATCCTTGTTAATATTTCTCCGCGTCCTCCGCGCCTCCGCGGTGAATCATTCGCGCCGGAGGCGCCGCACTGAAGAGTTAAGATGAATACTCCAGCGAAAAAATTTTTGCCCCGGGGGCTGGCGACGGCGATCGGGAGTTTTCCCCACTCCGAGCCCGGTCCGGCCCTGGAGCTGATTGAAAAGTATCTCCCCGCCGCCCCGGCCTGGCCCCAACTCCCGAAGCGGGGCCTGAAGGAGAATATGTGCCCCCAGTTCAGTTCCGGCCTCCCGGCCCTGAAACTTGATCTGGAGGAGGGCAAGATATTTTTCCAGGTCGGCGAGGACCTGCCGGCGGAGCTGGAAAAGTTCTACCTCAAGGTAATCGAGGACGACCTGGATTATTTCGCCCTGACCCCGGATTACGCGCTTGGTTTCCACGCCCTGTTGAAATATCTGTCCGGCCGGGATCGCTATCCCTTGGTCAAGGGTTGTGTTACCGGCCCGATCACCTTCGGCCTGACAATTACCGATCAGGACCGCAAGCCCTCGCTCTACCACCCGGAGATCTTCGACGCCGTCACCAAGGCGATCGCGATCAAGGCCCGGTGGCAGGTGAAGAAACTCACCCCCTTCTGCGATCTTCCCATCATCTTTATCGACGAGCCTTACCTGGCTTCGGTCGGCTCGGCCCTGGTCAGCCTCCAGGTCGAAGAGGTGATCGCCAAGCTCAACGAGGTGATTGCCGCCATTCACCAGGAGGGGGCCCGGGCCGGGGTTCACTGCTGCGCCAACACCGACTGGTCGATTTTGATGCGGACCGAGGTCGATATCTTAAGTTTCGACGCCTTTGGCTACGCGAAAAATCTTCTCCTCTACGCCGAGGATATCCGGGGGTTCTTCGATCGGGGTGGATTTCTCGCCTGGGGGATCACCCCCTCGACCGACGTCATTGAGGATCAGGATGTCGATTCACTCTGGAAGCGGCTGATTACCTCCTGGGAACGGCTGGAAGAACTGGGCTTCGCCCGGGAGCAGCTGGCCCGCCGGGCCCTGATCACCCCCAGCTGCGGAATGGGGACGGTCTCCCCGGCCCAGTGCGAAAAGATCCTCCGGGTCAACCAGGAGATCTCGGAAAAGGTCCTGGAATTAGCCGAGGAAAAGGGGTATGCTTGAAACAACCAATGCTAACCGCTTGGTTCTGTTTGATGAAGAGAAAATTGTATTTCGCGATGCTGGTGCATCTCTCCTTATTCCCGCCGGCGGTTCTATGCGCCGGTTCCCCGCCGTCCGATTGCCCGGGTCAGACCGAGATAATCTTTCGCGAGGATTTCCAGTCTTGCGTCATCGGTCAGACCAATCGTCCGGGATACTGGACCACCTCGACCGAAGGCCCGGGGAAAAACATCCGCTGGGAGGTAGCGTCAATGGGCGCGCTGGAACCGGTGATGGTTTTGCTGGCCCGCGGCGATCATCCCTGGCGGGGGGAGTGGAGGAGTGAACCCATCGATCTTTCGTCTTCCGGGGACGCGGAGATATCGATCGAGGTGTACAGCGATATCTACTCGAAGCCGGATGACAACTGCTACGTCCATTTATTCTACCAGACCGATACCGGAGACCCGGTGGTTTGGTTCTCCCAGACCGGGGATATCTACCCCCGCCAGACTTTCGTCCGGAAGTCCTCCCCGCTGATCGACGGTAAGAGTCTGACGGTGATTATCCGGGTCTCGACCGAGCTGGCAATGGGCGAGGAGTATCTCTTCCGCGATATCCGGGTGACCGGTACCCGTCCCGACCCGACCCCGGTCCCGGAGGAATGATGATGAACAGACGGTTACACTTTGGCCCTGGGAAGACCGCGATCCTGTTGGCGGCGTTGGTTGTCTTTCTGCTCCCCCCGCTCGCCGCCGCGGAGGAGATCTGGAGTGATAATTTTACTTCCTGTACGGTCGGCCAGACCAGCAGTCCGGGCAACTGGACCACCTCGACTTCTGGGGCCGGGTATGTCTACTGGGCGGTGCAGAATATTGGGGCCCTGCTGGAGCCGTCGATGGTTTTCGAGGGCCGGGGCCTGTACCCCTGGGAAGGGGAGTGGCGGTCCGAGACCATCAACATATCTTCCTACCGGGCGGAGATCTCGATCGAAGTTCTCAGCGATCTCTTCAGAGTCCCTGAAGACAAGAGTTACGTTTATTTCTTTTATCAGACCGACTCCGGGGTCCCGGTGACCTGGTTTTCCCAGACCGGTACCATCGGCGCCGGGAAAGTCTGGAGCTGGCAGACTTCGCCCCCGGTTTACGGGGATAACCTGGCGGTCATATTCAAGTCTTCCACGGAGGACGAGAACGGTGAATCCTACGATTTTCGTAATGTCCGGGTGACCGGGATTTTGCTGACCCCGACCCCCTCGCCGACACCGACCGGCACTCCTTCACCGACCGCTACCCCGTCCCCGTCGCCAACGCCCTCGACCATCCCCTCTCCCAGTCCTACCCCAACCCCACCCCCCACTCCGCCTCCTACAATCACCCCGTCGCCGACTCCCACCCCGACCCCGACACCGCTGGCCACCCGGACCCCGACGCCGCCCCCGACCGCTACTCCGGTTCCCACAACCAGCCCGACCCCCAGTCCCGTCCCCACCGCTACCGTAACCCCGACCCCCTCGCCGACAGCGTCTCCAACCTCGAGTCCCACACCATCTCCATCACCGAGCGTAACCCCGTCTGTCCCGCCTTCTCCGACCCCGGGTCCGGACGCGCCGCCATGGATATATGATTACAACGGCAACGGGACCAGCGATATCGCGATCTTCCGGGAGGCTTCCGGCCTCTGGGCGGTCCGGGGGCTGACCCGGGTTTACTTCGGGGTATCTGGCGACCGTCCGGTTCCGGGCGATTACACCGGGGATGGGACAACCGCGATCGCGATCTTCAGGCCGGCTTCCGGCCTCTGGGCGATCCGGGGAGCCGACCGGGTCTATTTCGGTTCTTCGGGGGACGCCCCGGTTCCGGGTGATTACGCCGGCGACGGTACCACGCGGCCCGCCGTCTTTCGTCCGGCTTCGGGCTTATGGGCGGTTCGGGGGCTGACCCGGGTCTATTTCGGCTCCTCGCTCGATACCCCGGTCCCCGGTTATTACTCGGGCGGTTCCGCCCGGCCGGCGATCTTCCGCCCCGACTCGGGCTTATGGGCGGTGAGGGGGTTGACCCGGGTTTACTTCGGATCTTCGGGAGACTCCCCGGTTCCGGGCGATTACGGAGGGAGCGGCGTCTGGTCTCCGGCGGTCTTCCGCCCGTCTTCCGGCCTCTGGGCGGCGAGGGGTGCGACCCGGGCCTACTTCGGCGTCGGGGATGACCTGCCCCTTCCCGGGGACTACGCCGGGGACGGGACCGACCGGATCGGAATCTTCCGGGGAAGTTCCGGCTTGTGGGCGCTCCGGTCCGTGAGCCGGATCTATTTCGGCTCTTCCTCCGATCTCCCGGTTGTGAGATAATCCTCAAAACTGCCCGGGAACCGTATCCCGCGGCCCCGGCTCCAACATTCTGTATTCTGTCTTCTGTCTTCTGAATTCTGAATTCTATATTCTGATTCTATGACCACGACCATCGGTATCTGCGGCAAGGGCGGGGTGGGGAAGAGCACCCTCTCCGCTCTCCTGATCGGCTACCTGGTGGAGAAAGGCGTTCGGCCGGTTCTGGCCGTGGACGCCGACCCCAACGCCAACCTGGGTCGTCTCCTCGGTATCGCCCCGGAGGGAGACGTGGGGACGATCTGCGATCATCTCCTGGCAGAGACGAAGAAGAATCCGGGTTCCTTGAGCAAACAGGAACTGCTGCGGCTTGGCCTGGAGGAGTCGATCGCCGAGGAAGAGGGCTTCGACCTGATCACGATGGGGAGGCCGGAAGGACCGGGCTGTTACTGCTACCCAAACCAGGTTTTGCGGAACATCATCCAGGCCCTCGCCTCCGGCTACCCGGCGATGGTGGTGGATAATGAGGCGGGGCTGGAACATTTGAGCCGGCGACTGCTGCGGCGTCTGGATCTTTTGATAATGGTCTCCAGCCCCAGTCCCCGGGGGTTGCGGACCGCGGCCAGGATCCACGAATTGATCCGGGAACTAAAGATCGAGACGAAAGCCGAGTGTCTGGTCGTCAACCGGGGTCCCCGGGATTCCAGCGGGAATCTTGATGCCTTGCCCCCCGGCCTGCCTCTGGCCGGGGTCATCCCCCACGATCCCCTGGTAGACGCCTACGATCTCGAGGAACGTACTCTCCTCCAGCTCCCGGCGGAGTCGCCGGCCCGCCTCGCCGCCCGGGAAATCTTTGACCGGGTGGCCGCTCCGCTGGTAGATTCCTTTGCCTGATCTGTCCGACTCGTCCGATACTTGTGATGATAAACAGCCCGGAAAATACCGAAGCCGAAATGAGGTCTCTCCTCTACGACTTCCGCCGCTACTTCGAACAGCAAAAAGAGGAGGGGATCGAGTATCTCGAATCCTCTTCTCCCGGCGGCTTGGCCCGTCCGCCTCGCCGGCCCGCTGCCCGTCCCGTGACGGCGGCCGCGGCAAAAGCATCCCGCCCGGCGGCACCCGTCCCCCGGCCGGCGGCGGCCCCCGCCCCGGGGCCGCCACTTCCCCCGCCCGCCGCCGGGAAGGCGGCCTCCGATCCCCGGGAGGCCTACCGGACCCTCCTGGAAGAGCTGCGGGTTTGCCGGAAGTGCCCGCTGTCCGGGACCCGGAACCACACCGTCCCCGGGGAGGGGGGAAACCGGCAGCAGGTGCTCTTCATCGGCGAGGGGCCGGGGAGGGACGAAGATCTTTCCGGCCGCCCCTTTGTCGGCCGTTCCGGGAAGCTGCTCGACAAGATCCTGGCCGCGGTCTCCCTGGGACGGGAGGATATCTACATCACCAATATCGTCAAGTGCCGCCCCCCCGGCAACCGGGATCCCGAACCGGCCGAGGTGATCGCCTGCCGGCCCTTCCTGGAAACCCAGATCAAGCTCCTCCGGCCCCGGCTAATCGTCACCCTCGGCCTGCCGGCCGCCCGGACCCTGCTTGAATCCACCGATTCCCTGGGGCGTCTCCGGGGCCGGTTCCACGATTACCAGGGGATCCCGCTGCTTCCCACCTATCACCCCGCCTATATCCTCCGTTCCTACACCGTGGAGAACCGGAAGAAAGCCTGGGAAGATATCAAGATGGTCCGCGATTTCCTCGCCGGCTTGAGAAAATGACTGCCCCGAACGGGATCGCGTCGACCGACCTTTTCGCGGAAGTAGTCCTCAACCTGCCGGCCGATCTCTATTTAACCTACGCCGTCCCCGACCGCCTGGCCGGCCGCCTCCGGGTCGGGCAGAAGGTCTCCGCCCCCCTGGGGGGAAGGAGGGTAGGGGGATTTGTTGTCGCCTTCCCAGCGCCGCCGCCCGGCAAGACGCCCCGACCCCTCTCGGATATTCTCGAGGAGGAGCCGTTATTCGGCTCCAACCTGGTCTCCCTGATCAACTGGGTATCGAGATATTATTTCTCTTCTTTTGCCCGGGCTTTCAAGACCGCCCTCCCCGCCCCGGTCCGGAAGAATATCCGGGCCGTCCCGATCATCCGGGCCGGCCCGGCGCTGTCGCTGGAAGAGACCCGGTCCGCCGCCGCCGAGCTGAGAAAAAAGGCCCCCCGGCAGGCCGCCCTCCTGGAGCGTCTCCTGGCGGAAAAATCCGGCTCCCTCCCCGCCGCCGAACTGCTCCGCCTCTGTGGGGCGTCCCGGAGTTCCCTGACCGCCCTGGAGAAAAAGGGGCTGATAAACCTTACCGCTTCCAGCCGTTACGGCGCCGGTTCCGGGGAAGTGCTGGCCACCAGCCCGCTCCGGTTGACTTCCGAGCAGGAGACCGCATTCGGGGCGATCCGGGAGGCGATCGGGGAGGATGCCTTCCGGGTCTTCCTCCTCCACGGGATTACCGGCTCCGGCAAGACCGAGATCTATATGCAGGCGATCAATCAAGTTCTCGACCGGGGCAAATCCGCCCTGGTTTTGGTCCCGGAGATCTCGCTCACACCCCAGATCGGGGATTGGTTCCGGGGCCGTTTCGGCGGCCGGGTGGCGATCGTGCACAGCGCGCAGGCCGAGGGCGAGCGAGCCGATAGCTGGCGGAGAATTGCCTCCGGGGAAGCCCGGATCGTCCTCGGTCCCCGCTCGGCCGTTTTTGCCCCGCTGGCCGACCCCGGGTTGATCATCGTCGATGAGGAGCACGAAACCAGTTACAAACAGTCGGCCCTCAGTCCCTTTTACCACGGCCGGGACGCCGCGGTGATGCGGGGCAAGCTGGAGAACTGCCCGGTCATCCTCGGTTCGGCCACCCCCTCTTTAGAGAGTTACCATAACCAAAAGGCGGGCAAATACACCCTGCTTACCCTCCGGACCCGTCCCGAGGAAGCGATGCTGCCCACGGTGAAGATCGTCGATATGAAAGCGGAACGGGAGCGGCAGAAGTCCGCCGTCTCTTTTTCCGATCTCCTGCTGACCGCGATCAAGGACAACCTGGACGCCGGTCTCCAGACCATCCTCTTCCTCAACCGGCGCGGTTTTTTTACCGTTCTCACCTGTCCGGAATGCGGTTACGTGGCCCGCTGCCGCCATTGCAGCGTTTCCCTGACCTACCATAAAAAGACCGGCCGCCAGGTTTGCCACCTCTGCGGATATTTTGAGCCTCCCCCCCGGGCCTGCCCGGTCTGCCGGTCCCGGAAGCTGGTCTTCACCGGGCGGGGGACCCAGCGGATCGAGGAACAGGTGAAGAAGATCTTCCCTGCCGCCCGGGTTCGGAGGATGGATACCGATTCCGTCGGCCGGCGGGACTCCCACCGGGAGATCCTGGGGGAGTTTCGGGCCGGGAAG
Source organism: Candidatus Erginobacter occultus (assembly GCA_030765265.1). GTDB lineage: Bacteria > Auribacterota > Erginobacteria > Erginobacterales > Erginobacteraceae > Erginobacter > Erginobacter occultus. Next base: position 13,139 of record JAVCCZ010000132.1, on the reverse strand, counting down.
ATCGATATACTGGTCGGCACCCAGATGATCGCCAAGGGGCTCGATTTCCCCAATGTCACCCTGGTCGGGGTGATAATGGCCGATACCGCGCTTAGCCTGGCCGACTTCCGGGCCACGGAGTACACCTACCAGATCCTGACCCAGGTGGCGGGTCGGGCGGGGCGGGGCGAGTTAAAGGGTAAGGTGATCATCCAGACTTACTCCCCCCGCCATCCGGCCCTGCTGGCCGCCGTCCGCCAGGAGTACGGGAATTTCTTCGAAAAGGAGATGCGTTTTAGGGAGGAACTCGGATATCCGCCGCTGAATCACTTCGTTACCCTGACCGTTCTCTCCCGCAATGAAGAGAAGAGCCTCCGGGTCGCCGAACACCTGGCCCGCCGGCTTCACCCGGTTTTGGAGGAAGGGGACGAGCTCCTCGGCCCCGCCCCGCCCCCGATCAACCGGCTCCGGGGATACTACCGCCACCAGATCCTGATCAAGACCAAAGGAGTGGTCTCGACCCTCCGGGCGTTAAGGAAAGTCCTCTCCGAGACCGGACGGGAACGGGACCTGAGGGTCGAGATCGATGTCGATCCGATCTCGATGTTATAATTTGTGGGGGCCGAACATCTCCGGGTAGAGGTCGGCGAAGCGGGTTTCTCGGATCTCGCCCCGGGTGTTGGCGGCCAGGATCAGCATCTCCCCCCGGTCGAACTCGGCCAGCGACTGCCGGCAGATGGCGCAGGGGAAGGCCGGGGGATCGGTCTCGGTCAGGACCAGCAGGGCTTTTAGAGACTTCTCCCCGGCCGCCACCGCGGTCGCGATCGCGTTCATCTCGGCGTGGCTGGTGGTGGTGAGGGCGGCATTTTCCACGTTGCAGCCGCTGAAATACTTCCCCCCCGAGGTGAGCAGGCTTGCTCCCACCCGGTAATTGGTGTAAGGGGCGTGGGCGTGGCGGCGGACGAGTCCGGCCAGTCTCAGCAGTTCGCTTTTTTCCTTTCCGGTGATCATAGTCGGGTTCTCCCTACGGTTTTCAGTATTTCTTCCCTCGGAGAAAAGACCATACCCCCCAGGCCGCTCCGGCCCCGTGAGCCAGAAGGTCGAGTGGGAGCAGGAGGCTGGCGTTGAAGAGGAAAGCCGGCCGCCGCCGAGCCAGACCGGAGAGGAACCGCCGGTTGAGAATGAGGATCGCCAGCCAGCCGATCGCGGCCGCCAGGAGCAGCGCGGGGCTGCCCAGGCCGATGGCGCCGACCAGGCCAAGGGTAGCCAGTCCGGCAAGGACGATCCCGGCCAGGAAGGCGGGACTGCTGGTCAGGCAGGAGGATTCCCTTTTCCGCTTCCGGCGTTCCCTCAGGGCGATAATGGCGATCCTGGCCGCCCTCTTGAAACCGGTCTTCAGCAGTCCCGGGAGGTCGTAGCGGCGGATGTGATCGACCTGGAGCCGCTGGTCGAGGAGCAGCCGGTGACCTTCCCCGGTCAGCCGGACCCCGAAGTCGGTGTCCTCGATCGTGGCCGAACGGTAGCGTTCGTCGAAACCTCCGACAGCGGAAAAGACATCCTTCCGGATGGCGGCAGCGCTGGTGTAGAAGACGGAGATCAGTTCCGGGAGCCGCCGGTAGGTGTGATGCATATAAAAGTTCTTGTACTGGCTGCAGAGATTGTCGAAGCGGGTGAAGGGTTTGAGCATTCCGACCACGCCGGAGATATCCGGATCCCGGAAGTCTTCTTCCAGGAGCCCAAAGGTGTTCTCCGGGATGACCACGTCGCTGTCGATGAAGAAGATGATCTCCCCCCGGGCCGCCCCCGCTCCGCTGTTCCGGGCCGCCGCCGCTCCCCGGCAGGCATCGTGGACAACCGTCCGGACCGGGAATCTTTCGGCTATCTTCAGGGAATCGTCATCGGAGGCGTCGTCAACCACTATTACTTCCAGCCCCGGATATCCGCCAGCGAAGACCGCCTCCAGGCACTCCTCCAGAGTCCCCGCTCCGTTGTGATTGGGGATGATAGCCGAAATAGAGAGATCCGGTTCCTGGTTCATAATATTTGGCGGTATTCTCTAAGCTCTCTGTGTTCTCTGTGCCTCTGTGGTAAAATTTCTCCGCCCTCGGTGTTCTCTGCGGTGAATATTTCTCCCGGGTGGCAGCGGTAAGGCTCAGGCCCAGAAGTCATTGCGGTGGTAGAGGGGGTGGATCCCCTGCCGCTGGCTGCTGACGATATCCTCGGCGGCGTCCATCCCGGCGGCGATCGAGTGGTCCATATTGTTGTACCAGAAGGTCCCGGTCCGCCCCAGAAGCAGCAGGTTGCCGATATAACTTAGGTGATTGAGGATCCGCTGCAGCGGGTAAAGGTAGTCCAGCTCGTAGATCGGATAGACATTGACCGCTTTCTCGATATGAAGGGCTTTCACGGCGTCGGGGGAGGGGATCAGGCCCACCCGTCGCATATCCTCGATCACCACCGAGCTGAGTTTCTCCGGGTCGTTCCAGACCAAGTCGCCCTCCCGGCAGGTGACCTCGAGGTTGATCCCGGTCTTCCCCTCCGGCGCAGTTCCCTTGTAGAAATTGCGGGGGATGCTGATCCGGTTGAAGACGATGTCCTCCTGCCCGTAGTAGCACCACTGGTAGGGCATCGTCGGCTCCCCCTTGACCTCGGCGTTGTAGAGCAGCGCCGAAAGGTAGGAGAGGCGGGGTTCCTCGACCTCGAGCAGCCGGCAGAGGAGGTCGATCGGGGCGGTCCAGATCAGGAGGTCGGGATTAAGCTTGGTCCCATCGGCCAGGGTGACCTCCTCGACCTTCTTCTTCCCCGCCGCTACCTCGGCCACCCCGGCCTTCAGCCGGATCTCCCCGCCGTTTTTTTCGATCTCCGCGGCCAGTCGGTCGCTGAAGAGCTGGATCCCCCCCGAGGTGGGGTAGATGAATTCGGTCTCCACCGGTTTCGGGAGCAGGGTTTTGCGGATCAGGCTGAAGAGGGTGTTGGCTTGCATCTTCTTGTCGATCACCGCCCGGTCGATCCCGGCCTTGGCCCAGTCGGAATGAATCTTCGCCGGGTTATGTTTGAGGAACTTCTCGGTATAGATCTTGAAGAAGGAGTCGTAGAGCGTTTGGCCGTACATATTGATGATGTAATCCTCAAAGCTCGAACCGGTCCGCCGCCTTCGGTGGACCAGGTCCTTGGCGACCCGGAACGTCAGGGAGGGGGGGAGCTTAAAGAGGGTGGAGAGTCTGAGCGGCCACTCGTGGTAGCGGCCGAAGAAGTAAACCCCGCTGGAACGGGGGATACTCACCGAGTCGGGCCCCAAAACCATCTTGATGAAGCGGAGCACCTTCTGGTCGTCGGTATGGAAGCGGTGGGGGCCGACATCGAAGATGAAATCCCCGTAGCCAAAGCTTCGGGCCAGACCCCCCGGCCGGTCCTCCTTCTCGACCACGGTCACCTTGATCCCTTTCTGGCTCAGGTGGTAGCCGGCGGTCAGCCCGGCCACCCCGCCCCCGACGATGACAATATTCTCCACGGCGATCTCTCCGGGTTGGGTTGATTGATTAAGAGCGCGGTTTGGTTTTGAGGTGGGGTGAATCCGCCCCACCGGCTTGACATCAGGATTGGAGAAAGCTATATTAACACAAGTAACTTGGGCGGTTTTAATTATTTTTTCGGATTTGCCTTTTTTTATTCAACCAATCGTTTTTTCTGTCCGGTCGAAAAGGTCTCTATGTCGCGGGTCAAGTATTTATTGGTTCTGCCGGCGCTGTTTTTCGCGGTTCCCGCTTTGCGGGGGGCGCCCTTCGATCTCCGGGCGGTGCTCTCCGACTCTACGCTCAGTATCAACTCGGTGACCGCCGCCGGCGGCCGGATTTTCGGGGCCGGGGGCGACGGCCGTCTATACGTCTGGTCCGATTCCGACTTCTCCCTCCAGTCCGTCCTCCCCGCGTCTTCCACCTATCTCAACTCGGTAGCCGTCAGTGGCGGATCGATCCTGGCCGGTTGCTCGGACGGGGCCGTCTATCTCTGGAACGAGAGCGATTTCTCCCTCCAGTCGGTCCTCGAACTCGGCGGGGGACCGATCTACTCGGTCTTCGCCGACGGCGATTATATCTGCGGGGCGAGCGGCGATTCCCGTCTCTACATCTGGGATCGGCCGACCCTGGCCTTCAACCGGGCGCTCGACGACTGCGAAGACGTCCTCAACGGTGTTTTTGGCGACGGCGATTATTTTTACGGGGCCGGCGAGGACGGGGCGGTCTACGTCTGGTCCCGGGCCGACTTTTCCCTCCACCGGCGACTGGTCGCGGGAGAGGGCTTCCTGGCGGTCTTCGCCGACGGAGACCGGCTCTACGGAGCGAACAAGGACGGCGGGATTTATCTCTGGAGCCGTCCCGGATTCGTTCTCCAGGGGGTCCTGGCGGGCCCCGGGGACTGGATCAACTCGGTCTATAGCCGGGAGAGGTTTATCTTCGGCGCGACCGACGATGACCTGGCCCGGGTCTGGAACCGTTACGATCTTTTCTTTACCGATGACCTGGCCGCCGGGTCCGATTGGCTCAACTCAATCTTTGCCGGCGGGGATTACATCTACGGGGGTTCCACCGGAGGGAACCTCTACGTCTGGGAGCAAGGACCGGAGCCCTCCCCGACCCCGCCGCCGACGGTGACGCCGACCTCGTCTCCGGTCCCCACCGCCACCGTCTCTCCGGTCCCGACCGTTGAGCCCTCCCCGTCCCCTACCGCCACCGCCCGGGCCACCCCCAGCCCGGAGGTCACCTCCACCCCGGATCCGGACCCCTCCTGGCTGGTCTTGGGTGGGAACGACTACGACGGCGACGGGCGGGCCGACCTGGCGGTCTGGAACGGCCAGGACGGCCGGTGGCTGATCGCTCACAGCTCGGGCCAGAGCCCGACGGTGGAATATTTCGGCCGGCCCGGCGATATCCCCGTCCCCGGCGATTATCTCGGCGAGGGGATAACCCATCCGGGGATCTTCCGCCCGGCGACCGGACTCTGGGCCATCCGGTCGATCACCAGGTTTTATTTCGGCGGGGGAGGGGATATCCCGGTCCCCGCCAATTATACCGGGGACGGGGTGACCGATCCGGGAATCTTCCGGCCGTCCGCCGGTCTCTGGGCGGTAAAGGGTCTGACCCGTTTCTATTTCGGCGGGGCCGGAGACCTTCCGGTCCCGGAGACCTACACCGGCCCGTTTGCCGCTCGGCCGGCAATCTTCCGGCCGTCCGCCGGTCTCTGGGCGGTCCGTGGGCTGACCCGGATTTACTTCGGCCGCTCGGGCGACTTCCCGGCCCCGGCCGGCTACGGAGGGGACGGTTATGCCGATCCCGCGATCTTCCGCCCGGCGGACGGACTCTGGGCGGTGAAGGGGCTGACCCGGATCTACTTCGGAAAGGCCGGAGATCTTCCCCAACCGGCCGACTACAGCGTCTCGGGCCGGGCCTCGATCTCGATCTATCGCCCGGCTACCGGGCTCTGGGCGATCCGCGGCCTCACCCGGGCCTATTGGGGCGGACCCGGTTATCTGCCGTTGCGCTGAAAACAACAGATATTCAGCCGATTTTCTTGTTTTTTCCCTTTGATATATATAGTATTAAATATTCAGCGGAAAGGTCGCCTCCGGGAATGTTGCCGGGCGCATCATTATAAGAAGGAAGGAGGGTATCGCTTTTGAGGATCGGCAGCTATCTCCGGCGGGGATTTTGTGCCCTGGCTTTTCTGTCGTTCTCCCTTTTCCTCTCCTCCGTTCGGGGCGCCCTGATCGAGGAGGGGTTTGACGGTTTCGATACCGGGACCCGGCCGTCCGGCTGGACCTTTACCGGCTGCGATCAAAATACCGATACCTATACCACGGCCGGGGATTACGGCTCCGCCTCCCCCTCGATCAAGCTTGACGCCACCGACGACGCGATCACCACCTCCACCTTCTCCGGACCCGATTGGCTCCGCTTCTGGGTCAAGGGACAGGGGACGGATATCACCAGCAACCTCCTGGTCGAAGAGTATTACAGTACCTGGCACACCCTGACCCAGATCAGTTATCTCCCCACCTCCGGGACGACGATCGGTGACCTCTCCCTCAATCCCTCGACCAGCCAGCTGAAATTTACCTACGATAAATTGGACGGCAATCTGGGCTTTGACGATGTTCTGATCGCCTCCCTCTCCAAGACCCCGACCCCGCTCCCGACCTTGACCCCGGTTCCGACCCCGACCGCCGGTGTCACTACTCCGACTCCGTTTGGCTACAAGACCCCGACGCCGCCGCCGACCCCGGGCTCCCACCAGGAGTCGCTGACCATCTGCACCACCAACATTATGGCTTTCAAGTACCGCTACGGTGATCCGGCGGCCCGGATCTTCCAGGGATTGGGGCCGGACATTGTCAGCGTTCAAGAGTTCAGCGTCCAGTCCACCTATTCCGGCGTCCGGGAATGGGTGGATACCGCCTTCGGGAGCGACTTCGATTATTACATCGAGACCGCCGGCGCCGCCAACGGGATTATCAGCCGCTGGTCGATCCTGACCGCCGGGACCTGGGAGGACGTCGGCCACGAGTCGTTGGGGAGGAACTTCGCCTGGGCGGTGGTCGATATTCCCGGCGACCGGGACCTTCAGATCGTCTCCGTCCATCTCAAGGCCGGAAACACTACATCCGACCGGCTGATCCGGGAGGACCAGGCCGACCAGCTTAAAGGTTATATGGAAGCCGAGTTTGATATGCAGAGCCATTACGCGGTCCTGGCCGGGGATATGAACGCCTATTCCCGCTCCCCGGCCAGCGAGCCCTGCCTGGCCGTTTTCGCGACTTATCTCAACTACAACGATTACATCCCGATGGACCGGGAGGGGAACTCCCAAACCAACTCGACCACCCCCCGCACCTATCCCTACGACTGGATAATGCCCAACGCCCTCCTCGACGACCTGACCATCACCACCAACGTCGGCCAGGCCTACACCTCGTTCCAGACCTTTACCGCCGGCCACGTCTTTGACGACCATATCTTTGTCCCCCTCTCTGCCGTTCCGCCCATCCAGTACGACGACCTCTATTACGAGGGGATCACCCACAAGCCGGTAACCAAGACCTTCCACGTCACCGCCCACGAGATTGTGGTTGATGAAGATTTTACCGGCTTTACGGCTGGCGTCCGTCCAGCCGGCTGGACATTTCTTAACTGCAACCAGAACAGCGACAGTTATATCAACCCCGATTACTGCGGCCAGGCGCCTCCCTCGATCAAGCTCGAGACCGCCGGGGCCCAGATCACCACCGAGGTCCTTTATGACGCCGCCTCGCTCCAGTTCTGGATGCGGGGGGCCGGCAACGATATCACCACCTCCCTGCTGGTTGAGGATCACTACGATGGTCAATGGTATCCGTTAGGTGAGTTCACGTATCTACCCAATAGCAAGCACGGGGTTACGGTAGGGCCGATCAATCTCTACAATCCTACCGATCGGATTCGCTTTACCTTAAAAAAATCGGTGGGCAACATCGCCCTCGACGACATCATTATCCGGGGTAATCCCTCTCTGATTACGCCGACCCCGGTGGATTACACCTCACCGACGCCGGCCCCGACCCCCAGCGCGCCGCCGACGGCGACGGTGACGCCGGGCGACTACGAAACTCCGACCCCGACCCCGTCCTTGCCGCCGACCCCGCCTCCGACCGCCACCCCCACCGTGACCCCGACTCTGCCGCCGACCCCGGTCCCCACCCTGACCCCGTCCGGACCGACCCCGACCCCGGCCAACCTGGCCCTGGAGTATTCCACCTACCTCGGCGGCACCGGCAATGAGTACACCCGGGGGATCGAGATCGTTGATGGCTCGATCTATCTGACCGGTTACACCCGGTCGAGCAATTTTCCGGTCGCCAACGCCTATCAATCCGGCAACGCCGGAAATTACGATGTTTTCCTGACCAAGTTCTCCTCCGATGGGCAGAGCCTGATTTACTCCTCCTACCTGGGGGGGTCTTCAGCCGATTACGTCAACGCCCTGGCGGTTGACTCGTCCGGCCAGGCCTACGTGGCCGGGACCACTTATTCCTATAATTTCCCTGTAGTCAACGCCTACCAGTCGTACCGGTCCGGCTCCACCGATGCCTTTCTCGCCAAGTTCTCCTCCGGGGGCACCGATCTTCTCTACTCCACCTATCTGGGGGGGAATGAAAATGACCGGAGTTACGGAATTTTCGTTGAAAACGACACCCCCTATCTGGCCGGGTACACCAATTCCGGCGATTTCCCGGTCGTCGGCGCCTACCAGTCCTCGCACGGAGGGACGCCCGGGGGCGACTACGATGCTTGTATTACCCGCTTCGCCGCGGACGGGCAATCGCTGCTATATTCCACCTACTTCGGGGGGGCGAATGACGACGAGGGGTTGGCGATTGCCGTTTCCAGCGGAGAAATCTATCTGGCCGGCTTGACCTACTCCGGAGATTTCCCCACCGTGGCGGCTTATCAGGCGGCGCTGGCGGGCGGCTATGACGCCTACCTGGCCCGGTTCTCCTCCGGGGGGACTTCCCTGGTCTTCTCCACTTACCTCGGCGGCAACGACGCCGATTTCGCCAGCGGGGTCGGCCTTGATGCCGGGGGGGATGTTTACCTGGTGGGAGATACCTTCTCGGCTAACTTCCCGATCGCCAGCGCCTATCAGGGGAGCCTCTCCGGAACCAGCGATACCTTTGTCGCCCGGTTGGCCGCCGACGGCTCCACTCTCGGTTATTCCACCTATCTCGGGGGGAGTGACCTGGAGGAATGCTACGCCCTGCGGGTGACCGACGGCCGGGCTTCCGTGGCCGGGGCCACGAAGTCCTCCAACTTCCCGGCGGTCAACGCCTACCAGTCCACTTCCGGCGGCGGCTGGGACGCTTATCTGGCTCGTTTCAACCCCGCCGGTTCGGCCCTGGAGTATTCCAGCTACCTGGGCGGTTCGGGGGAGGACCGGGGCCGGGCGCTGGCGGTTGATCCCCCCGATATCGCGATCGGCGGTTATACCAATTCCTCCAACTTTCCGGTCCTCAACGCCTACCAGTCCTCCCGGGCCGGAGACTATGACGCCTTTGCCGCCCGCTTCAACTTCCCGGCCGACTTCCCTTCTCCCACTCCCTCTGTCACCCCCACTCCCCGGGTGATCACCCCGACTCCATCCCCCTCGGTTACTCCCACTCCCCGGGTGATCACCCCGACTCCGACCCCGGCGATCTGTACCCGGATCGACGAAGGGTTTGACGGTTACAATACCGGGACCCGGCCGGCCGGCTGGACCTTTACCGGCTGTAACCTGAATTCCGATACCTATACCGCGGTGGGGAGTTTTGGACATCTCTCCCCGTCGATCAAACTGGACACTACCGGGGATATTATCGAGACGACAGCTTTTGCCGAAGGAAACTGGCTCCAGTTCTGGGTTAAAGGCCAGGGGACCGACTCAACCAGTCATCTTCTGGTGGAGGAGTACTACTCGATCGACAGCTGGAGTATGGTTACCGATATAAGTTCGCTCCCGACAACCGGGAGTACACTGGGAGCTTTTAATCTGCTCACTTCCACTACGCGGTTGCGCTTTACTTATGATAAGTCCGCGGGAGATCTCGCTTTTGATGATGTTTTAGTCAGCTGCCTGACCACGCCGTCTCCGACCCCGACTCTTACCCCGGTCAAGACTCCACCGCCGACCGTTCCGCCGACCGCGACCCCAACGGTGACTCCGACGAGAACTCCGACACCGACCGTACCCCCGACTGCGACCCCGACTCCCTCGATTGCGCCCAGTGCTACTCCGACCCCGACTCCTACGGCAGAGCCGACCGCCTCGCCGACACCGGAGATCTGCACCCGGCTGGACGCGGGATTTGACGGGTTTGCCGCGCCGCTCTGGGATGTTCCGGCGGGTTGGACCTTCTCCGGGGTGGCGGCCGGGGATGTCTATACCACCTCCGGGGACTACGGACATCTCTCACCTTCGCTCAAGCTCGACACTGACGGCTACTACATCCGGACCGCGGAGTTCCTGCCCGGGGAGTGGCTCCAGTTCTGGGTCAAGGGGCAGGGGACCGACACTTCGAGCAGCCTGCTGGTCGAAGAATATTACGCCGGGTGGACCGCGGTGACCGAGATCGTCCCGATCCCCGCGGCGGGGACGGTCTTCAGCGGCCTGGTTCTCAGCCCCTTGACCAGCCAGGTCCAGTTTACCTATCAGAAGAGCCTTGGCGACCTGGCCCTGGACGACGTCCTGGTCAAGTGCCTGATCACGCCGACGCCGTCGTCGAGTCCGACGCCGACACTGACACCGACCCCGAGTGTGACGCCGACGTCCACGGTGACTCCGACGCCTTCGGTGACTCCCACGCCCACGGCGCCGCCGACACCCTCAATTACGCCGACGCCGTCGATAACTCCGACGCCCTCACCGACGCCGTCAATTACACCGACGCCCTCGATCACTCCGACCCCCTCGATTACCCCGACGCCGTCGGTGACCCCGACCTCTACGGTTACGCCCACGGTGACCCCGACGCCGTCGGTGACTCCGACGCCGTCACCGGCGCCGACATCATCAATCACGCCGACGCCTTCCGTGGTGCCGACACCGTCGGTGACCCCGACGCCTTCAGTAACGCCGACCCCGAGTGTGACACCCACGCCCTCGGTCACGCCGACCCCGACCGTTACGCCGACCCCTTCGATTACGCCGACGCCGTCGATAACTCCGACCCCCTCGATTACGCCGACGCCGTCAATCACTCCGACGCCCTCGGTGACGCCGACCCCGGCCCCGACCGCCTCGCCGACACCGGAAATCTGCACGCGTCTGGACGAGGGATTTGACGGGTTTGCCGCCCCGCTCTGGGATATCCCGGCGGGCTGGATCTTCTCCGGGGTGGAGGCCGGGGATGTCTATACCACCTCCGGGGATTACGGACATCTCTCTCCCTCGCTCAAGCTCGACACTGACGGCTACTACATCCGGACCGCGGAGTTCCTGCCCGGGGAGTGGCTCCAGTTCTGGGTCAAGGGGCAGGGGACCGACACTTCGAGCAGTCTGCTGGTGGAAGAATATTACGCCGGCTGGACCGCGGTGACCGAGATCGTCCCGATCCCCGCGGCGGGGAAGGTCTTCAGCGGCCTGGTTCTCAGCCCCTTGACCCGCCAGGTCCAGTTTACCTATCAGAAGAGCCTGGGGGATCTGGCCTTGGACGACGTCCTGGTCAAGTGCCTGATCACGCCGACGCCGACGTCGAGTCCGACGCCGACAATGACACCGACCCCGAGTGTGACGCCGCCGCCGTCGGTGACGCCGACGCCTTCCGTGACACCCACACCCACGGCGCCGCCGACTCCCTCGATTACGCCGACCCCGAGCGTGACGCCCACGCCTTCGGTGACGCCGACCCCGACTGTTACGCCGACTCCGTCGATTACGCCGACGCCATCGATCACCCCGACGCCGTCAATTACGCCGACGCCATCGATCACCCCGACGCCGTCAATTACGCCAACCCCGTCAGTGACCCCGACGCCTTCGGTTACGCCCACGGTGACGCCGACGCCATCGGTGACGCCGACGCCGTCACCGGCGCCGACAACATCCATTACGCCCACGCCTTCCGTGGTGCCGACGCCGTCGGTGACACCGACGCCTTCCGCCACGCCGACCCCGACGGTGACGCCCACCCCCTCGGTCACGCCGACCCCGAGCGTGACGCCGACTCCATCGATCACCCCGACTCCGTCGATTACGCCGACTCCATCAATTACGCCGACCCCGTCAATTACCCCGACGCCTTCGGTTACGCCCACCCCGTCGGTCACCCCGACTCCGAGCATAACCCCGACGCCGTCGGCAACCCCGACCGCCTCGATCACCCCGACGCCGTCGGTGACGCCGACGTCCTCGGTCACGCCCACACCCTCGGTGACGCCGACCCCGGCTCCGACCGCCTCGCCGACACCGGAGATCTGCACGCGTCTGGACGAGGGATTTGACGGGTTTGCCGCCCCGCTCTGGGATATCCCGGCGGGCTGGATCTTCTCCGGAGTGGTGGCCGGGGATGTTTATACCACCTCCGGGGATTACGGGCATCTCTCACCCTCGCTCAAGCTCGACACCGACGGCTACTACATCCGGACGGCGGAGTTCCTGCCCGGGGAGTGGCTCCAGTTCTGGGTCAAGGGGCAGGGGACCGATGCCTCCAGCAGCCTCCTGGTCGAGGAGTACGCCGCTACCGTCGGCTGGGCCGCCGTGACCGATCTTCTCCCCATCCCCGCGATCGGGACGGTCTTCAGCGGCTTGGTTCTCAACCCCTCGACGAGCCAGGTGCAGTTCATCTATCAGAAGAGCCTGGGCGACCTGGCCCTGGACGACGTCCTGGTCAAGTGCCTGATCACGCCGACGCCGACGTCGAGTCCGACGCCGACATTGACACCGACCCCGAGTGTGACGCCGACGCCTTCGGTGACCCCGACGCCTTCGGTGACTCCCACGCCCACGGCGCCGCCTACACCCTCAATTACGCCGACACCGTCAATAACTCCGACGCCCTCACCGACGCCGTCAATCACGCCGACGCCGTCGATAACTCCGACCCCCTCAATTACACCGACGCCGTCAATCACCCCGACGCCTTCGGTGACCCCGACCTCTACGGTTACGCCCACGGTGACCCCGACGCCTTCGGTTACGCCGACGCCTTCACCGGCGCCGACAACATCCATTACGCCGACGCCTTCCGTGGTGCCGACACCGTCGGTTACTCCGACGCCTTCAGTAACGCCAACCCCGAGTGTGACACCCACGCCCTCGGTCACGCCGACACCAACCGTTACGCCGACACCATCAATCACGCCGACGCCTTCCGTTACGCCGACGCCGTCAATCACCCCGACGCCCTCGGCGACGCCGACCCCGGCCCCGACCGCCTCGCCGACACCGGAGATCTGCACGCGTCTGGACGAGGGATTTGACGGGTTTGCCGCCCCGCTCTGGGATGTCCCGGCGGGCTGGATCTTCTCCGGAGTGGTGGCCGGGGATGTCTATACCACCTCCGGGGATTACGGGCATCTCTCACCCTCGCTCAAGCTCGACACCGACGGCTACTACATCCGGACGGCGGAGTTCCTGCCCGGGGAGTGGCTCCAGTT
>JAVCCZ010000014.1 GCA_030765265.1 Candidatus Erginobacter occultus | reverse complement strand
GGCCCTGGCGGGCTTTGCCCGTCAGGGGAAACCGTTCTCCCGGGCCGCCTGGAGTTACGAATTGGCCCGGCTCCGCCGTTTCGAAAAGCGGGTCGCCGGGCAGGCCGATCATTTCTGGTGCATTTCGGAAAACGACCGCGACGAGTACCACCGGATGTTGGGGGTGCGGGCCGATGGGATTTTGGGTATTTACCTGGATATCGACCGGTTCCAGGGCATCCCCCCGGGAAACCCGAAAACGGTTGTCCATATCGGCCGGATTGACCTGCGGAAAAGCCGGGGGATGGACCGTTTCATCCGAGATGTCTGGCCGGCCGTGCGGCGGGTCCAACCGGACGCGCGGCTGGTTCTGGGGGGCGCCGGCACCGAAAAATACGACTGGCCCGGCGCGGGAATTCAGGGGCTCGGATTCGTGGACGACGAGCGCGATGTTCTGGGGCAGGGGATGATCTTCATCAATCCCCAGGTCAACGCGGCGGGGATACAACTGAAGTGCTTAGTCGCGATGCTGAGCGGCCGGCTGTTGATCTCCACGGCCGCCGGGGCCAGGGGCATCGCCGGGAGCCATCCCACCCACTTCCTGGCCGCCGACAACCCGGAGGCAATGGCGCAGATGATCCTCGACGCCGTCAACGATCCCTGGAAGTCCCGGGAAATAGCGATCCGGGGACAGGAGATCGCCCGGGAAACCTACAACCGGGAGAAATTCCTCCGGGACGCCCACGTTCTGTTGGAAACAATCCATCGGGAGGCCGATAATGGGAAAAATTCGTTCCGGAGGCGAGGTTAGTCTGATCGAGCGGCAGTACTGGGATGCCCGCCGGCACCGGGATCCCGTGGATGATGTCACGCTGGATTACGTGAGGGAGCAGGTGCTGCGCCCCTTTTACGAGGGGGGAAGCGACAAATACACGTGCAACAAGATCGCCTTCCACGGTATTCTCAACCGCTGCTGGGAAAAGAAGCACGTCCTCGATTATGCCTGCGGTGACGGCTTCTGGGCGGTCTACTTCGCACTCACCGGAGCGGGGAAAGTCTCGGGTTTCGACCTCAGCCCGGTGGGGATTGAGCGGGGGAGGGAGCGGGTGACCCGGCAGGGGCTGGACTCCATCGTCGACTTGAGGACGATGGACGCCCGCCGGCTGGAATACCCGGATAACTGTTTTGACCTGGTGATCGGGCACGGGGCAATTCACCATACGATCAAGTATCCGAATGTGTTTGCCGAACTGCACCGGGTGATGAAGCCGGGGACTTCCGCGTTTTTTTTGGAAAACCTGGCTGATTTCCGACCCTGGCGGTGGCACTGGAAGATCAAGGGGCCGATCGCCGAGGGGGACGTACCGATCTTCACCAGAGAACTGCGCGAGAAAGCCAGTATGTTCGCGGAAATGAACATCACCGGGGATACGTTGCTCTATTCAATCAAGATGTTTTGGAAACGGCAGCCGGGGCCGGTTGGGCGCTGGCTACTCAGGTTGGCGAAAAAATCCGATGACTTCCTTTTCCGCCGGTTTCCCTCCCTACGGAATTGCGGCTCATTTTCGTACATTGAACTTAAGAAGGGCGATCAATAGGTATGGTTCGGCCGGCGCCCGGGAATGTTCCCGGCCGGTATTTTTCCGGCAAGCTGTCTCTCTTGTCACAATTTGTAAAAACAGATATGGCCGGGGCTAATTCCCCTGGTGTGAGGTCTGGATGAAAAAGCCGGGAACCGACAGGAAGTAATGGACCGCGGCCGCCCCTCCCGTTCTCCTCGCGTCGGCCTTCGTCGAACGGGTGGGGGAAGGCGGAGAACCCCTGATCCCCCTCGAGGAACTGATTAACACCACCCGGGCCAGTTTTGCCGCCGTGACATCCGCGCGGGAGAACCGGAAGGTTACTCTCTGACAGCTCCTTATCTTTTACGCCGGGCAGAGCTATTTTGGAAACAACCCCGACTCTCGATAAGTATTATCGCCACCTGGAATTGACGGTGGACTGGATCTCCCGCTCGATTGACCGGGGGCGCGGCGGTTCCTGCGGATATTACCTTCCTCCCATGGGCTGGTCGGCTCCTTATCCGGAAACCACCGGCTATCTCATACCGACTCTCCTCTCTCTGGACCCGTTCTTCCCCGCCCGGGATCTGCCCGTCCAGGCGATCCGGCTGGGCGAATGGCTGTTGAATATACAACTCGCCGATGGTTCCTGGCCGGGCGGTTTCTACCGGAGCCGGAAGTCGGCGCGGCCCAGTATCTTTAACACCGGTCAGGTGTTGAAAGGCCTGATCGCCCTTTATGAAAATACCGGGGAATCCCGCTGGCTGGAGTCGGTCGGGCGGGGCGCCCGATGGATTATCGCCGGGATCGATCAGGACGGACTCTGGACGCGTAAGGATTACCGAGCCCGGCTGACTCCCAGTTATTACACGGAAGTGGCCCGGCCGCTTTTACAGCTCTGGAAGATCAGCCGAGAAGATATCTTTCGCCGGCGGGCTCAAGGGGTTTTGGACGCGATTCTCGCCCGACGTCAGCCGGACGGTACTTTCTCGTTCTGGAGCTTCGATGAAAGAAGCCCGGCTTTTACCCACACCATTGCCTATACCCTGCGGGGATTTATGGCCAGCGCCCTCCTGTTAGAGCAATGGGATCGCTACGGAAAGCCCTGTGAGCGAGCCCTCGAGACACTCTGGCGGAAAGCGGAACTGCGCAATGGACGGTTGCCGGGTGTCTTCACCCAAGGCTGGAAGGGTGATTACCGGTTCTCCTGTCTGACCGGAAACGTTCAGATCGCCCTCTGTCTGCTGACCTGGGAGGACCGCGAGCGTGACCTTCGGCTGGTCAACGGCGCGGCCAAGCTGGTTGACTTTGTCTGTCGGAAACAACGTCTCCAATCATCCCTTCCGGGCGTGCGGGGAGGCGTGGCCGGATCGGATCCTCTCTGGGGGAGTTATCTTCCTCTCCGCTACCCCAACTGGGCGGCGAAATATCATTGCGACGCCCTACGGGTTTTGATCAACCGGCTTCAGCGCGAACTGGGGGATAACGATTGAAAGTCCTCTTGACAGCCGGATTTGACCGGGCGGTGAATGTGATAGCTCTCTGTGAACTGCTTTCCCGGGATGGCCATCTAATCACTGGACTCTGTATTGTCTCTCCCTTCCGCCTGAGACGGCTGAGGTCTCTCATTCGCCGGCGGGGATTCCGGGCGGTGATTGAAGCGTTCAAGCGGATGAGCGGGGCGGGAAACGTTGAAACTGAGGATGCTGATTTAATAGCTGAGTTCCGCCGGGAGGAAAATCTGCGTTACCGTTCGCTGAAAAGCTGGTGCCGTGACCGGGGGGTACCTTATCTTGTGGTCCCCGGCTTGAACGTTCCGGCGGCCATTGATTTTCTTCAAAACACGGAGAAGGACGCGGTCATCTACGGCGGCGGCGGCATCATCCGGAAAGATTTTCTCCAGGCCGCCGACCACTGGATCATCAACGCCCATTCCGGGCCTCTGCCCGAGATCAGGGGAATGAACGCCTGTGAATGGTCGGTCTTGCTCAATTTGGCTCCCGCGGTGACCATCCACTACATAAACGAGGGGATCGATACCGGTCCCGTGATTCTCCGTCTCCCGGTTACGGTCGAAATCGGGGACACCGCTAAAAGCCTTCGGACCAGGTGCGTGATCGAGGGAATCAGGGGGATCCGGTCCGTGGTGGCTTCGCCCGGACCGATTGAGGCCGCAGCCCTGGAAGACGCCGACCGCTACCGGCAATGTTTTATGTTGGCTCCGGTCCTCCGGGAGATTCTGGAGAGGAAATTAGCTCGGCTGGAAGCTGCCGGTTGATTCCCTTATCCTTGGATATGGTTTTGACCTAACCACGCCGGGCGATCGGCGAAGCTTCTTCGCTACGATCCTGAAATTGAAAAATCTTTTCTCAAAATTTTGTCGCTTCTGGCAGACGCTCCGTTACAGCCGGCTCCGCCAGCTGGTATCCCGTCTGAGCCTGATGTTCAAACGGAGGGCGCTGTCTTCTCTCCCTCTCGGACGCTTGATACGTTATCCCGGTCAGTGGTCACCGAAGGCCCTGTCCCTCCGGGGAACGTTGCCGCGGCCGGTCTTTCCGGCGAGAAAAGCTTTGGTGTGGAAGGAGGCGGATCGCCGGACGATCCGTTTTTTGAACTTGAGTATCCCCTTTTCGGTTCCGATGGACTGGCGGCGGCTGGAATGGCGGCGGGGTTCTTACCTCGAACTTTTAAACCTGCATTATATGGAATACCTGGAGAGCCTGGATGATGACGAGTT
>JAVCCZ010000006.1 GCA_030765265.1 Candidatus Erginobacter occultus | reverse complement strand
GTGGAGATGATCTCCAGCCGTCCGTTCTCGTCCAGCCGGCTGATCGAACAGTGCGGCTCCATCGCCGAGTGGCTGGCGGTCTGGTTCTCGAACTCGTCCTCGACCGTCATCTCGGCTTCGGCCACCCCCCGCTTGATATCTCCCACCACGGCGTCCACCCGGGCGACCCGGTTTTTCTCCGGCTCGTAGGGAACGGGGATGACGATCTCGCAGTCCTTCTCGTCGTGGATGACCGGGGAGGAGGAACGCATCGACTTTCTCGGGTCGAGGACCGCGGGAAGGACCTCGTACTCGACCTCGATCAGCTTCAATGCCTCTTCGGCGATCTCCGCCGTCTCCGCCGCCACCAGGGCCACCTTGTCCCCGACGAACCGGACCTTGTTATCGAGGATAAATTCGTCGTAGGGGGAAGGTTCAGGAAACCCCTGCCCGGCAGTGGTGATCGCGATCCGGGGGACGTCCTGGTGGGTGAAGACCGCCGCCACCCCGGGGAGGGCTTCGGCCTTTTTCGTCTCGATTTTCTTGATCCGGGCGTGGGCGTGGGGGCTCCGCAGCAGTTTGCCGTGGAGCATCCCCGGGAAGGAATAATCGTCGGTGAACCGGCCCTGCCCCAGGGCCAGGCCGAGTCCGTCCACCTTCTCCACCCCGGTGTTTACCTGGTTGAATTTTTGCTTCTTCACGATGATGATTTCTGGCCTTTCTTCCCGGAGGCGGGTTTCTTTTTCCCGGTGGTTTTCTTTTTCCGGGCGGTTTTCTTCTTCGGCCGCATCCTCCCGGCGGCCAGTTTCACCGCCTCGACGATCTGGACATAGCCGGTGCAGCGGCAGAGGTTGCCGTCCAGCGCTTCCCGGATCTCGCCTTCTCCCGGGTCGGGGTTGCGCTGGAGGAGCGCCCAGGAGGAGAGGATCATCCCCGGGGTGCAGAAGCCGCACTGGACCGCCCCGGCCTCGACAAAGGCGGTCTGCAGCGGGTGGGGCTGCTGCCGGGTCCCCAGCCCGTCCACGGTCAGGATCTCTCTTCCGTCGGCGGTTACCGCCAGCACCAGGCAGGAGTTGACCGGGCGGGAGTCCATTATCACGGTGCAGGAGCCGCAGGCCCCTTCCCCGCAGCCGAACTTTACGGACTGGTAGCCCAGCCGACGGAGCAGGTCGAGCAGGCTCTCCGAGGGGCGGGCATCGACCCGCTTCTCCGCTCCGTTAATGGTTAGAACAATTTCCATTCCGGCACCTTCTGATCGAGCAGGATTCTTTCCAGGATTCCCCGGACCTGGGCCCGGGCCAGGTCGCGCTTGTAGTCTGACGAACAACGGATATCCCGCTGGATCTTGATCTCCTCGGCGGCGATCTCGGACGCCTCGTTGACCAGGACCTGGTTGGCGGTCTTTCCCTTCAGGGCGGCTTCCGCCCCGGACGCCCGCTGGGGAAGGATGGTGGCGCCGCCGATCACGATCGCCAGGTTGAGACACTTCTTCCCGGTCCGGGAGAGCCGGATGGCGGTCTTCAGGTAGGCGAAGTCGACCTCGGTCAGAGCGAACTGCTCGTAGGCGGTCCGGGAATTTTTCGGCAGCGGCGGGAAGATAACCTCGGTCACCAGTTCCCCATCTTTCAGGAGCTGTTTCGGCATCCGGGCGAAGAACTTTTCCGCTTTCATCGTCTTCCGCCCGGACGGCCCCTGGATCACGACCGCGGCGTTAAGAACGAGAGCGACCGTCGGCAGATCCGACCAGATAAAGGGCTGGACCAGGTTGCCGCCGACGGTAATCAGGTTCCGGTTCAGGTTCGACCCGATCCGCCGGGCGGTCAGGGAGAGAATCCCGTCGCCGTATTTCCCCGCCGCCCGGGAGGCGGCCAGGTCGGCGACCGGGGTGGTGGCCCCGATCCGGAGTCCTCCCTTCTCCTCCTTGACATAGCTTAAGGGAAGGCGGGAAAGCGAGACCAGTTCCTCGACCGATTTCAGGGGAGCGAAGACGAAAGAGACCCCGCCGGAGAGCGGGAGCGACCGGTTCTCTCCTTCCGCCAGGATCCGGACCGCTTCCGCAACCGTCTCCGGGTAAGACACTTTCTTCAGTTCCGCCAATCGCATCAGATAACGTATTCTCTTCGTATTTGATTAATTCAGATTCAAATGACGGCTGAATATATGAAAGTAATCCCCGGCAAGCAATAACTTTTTTTCGGCACCCGAAAAGACTCGCGGGTTTCTTCTACATCAAATTAAAACTGGGAGATGATCCTCCACTCCCCCCCTTCTTTCTCCAGGAGAAAGATCGTCCGCTCCCGGATAGTGGAGATGAAACTTTCCCCGCCCGCCAGGTACCCCCGGATCGAGAACCTTGTGCCGACCTCGCTCAAGGGTCTTTCCACCCCGGGATCGACCAGGGAACTGACCGTAACCGTCAGCGGTTTCCCTCCCCCCAGATTCCCCGGTTTCGTTGCCCCGGGCTTGGCCGGGGAATAATCGCGGCCGGGACGGGAAGCGCCCTGAGATAGCTCCCCCAGGATCAGCTCGACCGGGCCGTCGGCGGTCGGAAGGATAAT
>JAVCCZ010000119.1 GCA_030765265.1 Candidatus Erginobacter occultus | reverse complement strand
CCGGCCCAGGGCCGAGGAGCCGGTGATCCCCAGCCGATCCAGGGGGACCTCGAAGAGCTCGCTCGTCATCCGGACCACCTCGTCGACCCGGGGGTAATGGGCCATCACGTATTTCAGCGCCTCCCGGTCGTTGAAGTAGCCGGCGAAGCTCTCCCGGGGGAAGGCCACCTGGTACTCGGCCAGGATCAGCTTATGGGAGTCGGGGGGGAGGTCGGGGAAGAGGCGGTAGAGCTTGCCGATCTGGTCGCGGTGGGAGACGTAGACCTCCTCGCCGTTCCGGATCTCCTTGACGATACTGGCGTAGCGCCGGCCGTGGATATCCTTCTCCCCGTCGGGGTCGGGGTAGTAGATCAGTTTCCCGACCAACGAGTCTTCGGGGTGCCAGTAGCCCTCGGTATAGACGAAGCTCCCGTCCTTCCGCATCAGGTAGGTGGTGTCCAGCGGGCCGAGCTTGAGATCCGACATCGGCCGCAAAAGCTCTCCAATCACTTCATCGAATTTATCCGCCATCTAACTCTCCTCTTTGTTATCCACTGATTAAACGAATTTACTTTAATTTTCCCCCGCCTCGCCCCCTTTTTGAAACCACGAATCTTCACGGATCTTCACGGAGAGGAAAAGAATCGCTATCGGGATCGCTATCGGGATCGATCTTTTCCTGTATTCCCCCGCCTCGCCCCAACTTCGAACTTCGAACTTTGAACTTCTTCCCCTACCCCCGCCTCCCCATCTCCACCACGTACGCGTAAAAGTCCAGCTCGTCGGCGCCCAAACCCCGCTCGTAAACGTAGCTGGAGGCGAGGGCGGCGGCGAAGACGGCCCGGAGGTAGTTCTCGGGGACCCGCTTCAGGATCGTCTCCAGGCCGACTTTCCGGACCAGCGAGGGGGGGAGATGACGGCGGACGATCGCCGCCCGGAGGGCCGCGTTCCCGAAGAGATCGGAGCGGGCGATCTGGTCGGTGACCCGGTTGATCTTGTCGCTCAGCCGGTCTGAGAGGATGGATAGCGGCTCGCCGCTATCGCGGTGTTCCCGCCAGAGGACCTGGAATTCGGCGGCGGCGTTGCGGCGGATGATCTCCAGGATCTCGGCAACGTAGCGCTTCCTGAAGGCCGGTTCCTTCTTCCCCTCCGGAACGGCCATCAGCCGCTCGTACTCCGGGTCGCTCAGGGACAGGGCGGCCAGGACCTCGAGCGAGGAGGAGGTCACCCCGCCCTTGTTGGCCGAGGCGTCCTTGAAGAGGATCACCCCGTTCTCCTCCAGCCGCAGCCGAGCCTCCTGGGTGATGAAGAGGTTGGCCCCCTCGACGATGATCCCGGCCCGAGGGCGGCCCTCTTCGTCGAGGAATTCTTGCCAGTTATTGATATTGATCGCCCGCGGCCGCCCCCCGCAGGGGACGAAGAGGTCGGCCTTCAGGCCCGGATAGAAATGAAACCGGTTGCGGAACTCGGTCCCGTTAGCGACGGGCGTCCCGTCGGGGAGGCGGACGTCCCGGTCCCCGACCTCGACCAGGAAACCCCGAGGCGAGAGCTTCTCCCGCCGGAAACCGGCGATCGGCGATCGGCGGCGGGCCAGCCGCTTCAGTTCCCGGCGGTCGAGCCCTTTCGGGTCGCCGGCCACCCCGGAGCCGTCGACCACCGCCACCGTCCGGTCGCGGGAGATCAGGATCTCGTTGGAGCCGAGGTCGCCGTCGGGGCCGCCGGTCAGGAACTTGGTGATCTTCTCTTCCTTCAGGCCCAGGGCCTTCAGGGTCTCGATCACGTACTGGTGGACCCCCCGGGTGGTCATCCCGTAAGTATCGTGGGGGATGCCGCCCAGTTCCGGCCCTTTCCCGGTGGCGAACGACCGCCACCAGCGGTAGCCCCGGGACCGGGCGTGGGCGGCGGCCCAGTCCATCAGCTCCGCCGTCCCCTCGTCCGGTCCGAGAAAGAGGATCTCCTCTTTCCCGTGGTAATCGACGATCTCCGGGCTGGGGAGGAGGAGGAGGTCGAGCAGCCCGTCGATGTAATGGCGGAAGATCCGCCCGCCGGCGGCGGCGTACTCCAGGGTGGGGAGGATCGTCCCCTTCGCTCCCCCCTCGGGGATGTCCTTGTTCTTCCGCTGCTGGGTCAGGGCCAGGTTGTAGTTCTCGTCGAAGATGAAGTCGGAGTTGAGGTCGTAATCAGCCTGAGTCGGCGAGCAGACCATCCGGACCCCACCCCGGGCGATCTCCCGGAAGCGGACGTGAAAACCGCGGAAGCCCTTCCCGAGCAGGAAGAAGATCCCGTAGGGCTTTTGGGGGTAGTCGACCGGGTTGAGGAAACCGGGGTCGAGGCGGAAGGCAAGGCAGACCTTCTCCCGGGTGAAGAAGTTGGTTTTGAGGATCGCCGCGTTGAAGACGATCAGCGCCTCCAGGATATGCCGGGCGATCTCGGAGGCGACCGTCTCCGCGATCATCTTCTCCGCCTGTCGACGATGCCGGTTCTCACCGGACACGGCATCCCGGCGAGGGAAGAAGCGGTGGAAGAAGTCGTGGAAGAGTTCGCGGACGATCTCCCGGTGGGCCAGGACCGTCCGGACCACCCGGTCCTCGTGGTAGGTGTCCTTGGCCAGGTGGGTCTTGAAGAGGGCCAGGGTCCCGAGCAGTTCCGGCTTGCCGGCCAGTTCCCGGGCCAGGGTCTCGTACTCCTCGGTGTAGGAGGTGAGAAACTGGTGGGCGAAGGCGGCGGCGGCCGCGGCGTACATCTTCTCCTCGGCGCTGAAGTCGCCGGAATAAAACAGTTCGGCCAGCGGGCCGGTGGAGATCATCGCCGCCATCGAGATATCCTGGAAGAGGCGGTCGAGTTCCAGCCGATCCTGGAGCCGGTCGAGATAGAAGGAGAAGATGGTCGTCCCGTCGGCGAAGGGCTCGACGTATTCCCGGTTGATGTGGGCCTGATACTTCTTCAGGATAAAGGTATAGTTGACGATAAATCCCCGGGCGGCATCGGGTCCCATCCCGACCATAATCCGGGTCTCCCGCGATTTCGCAAGCTGGGAGAAGACGATCCGGGGAATGTCGGAACCCCGCATCCGCCGCCAGAGCTTGCGGTAACGCTCGATGGTCGCCCGGGGCGAGTTCTCCAGGAATTCCCGGGAGGCGTTGAGGGTGAAATCCCCGGTGCCCGCTCCGGATCGGGGGTCGAAGTGGGGCCGGGCGGCGACGTAGAAACGGAGGGGATAACCCCGGCAGCGGTAGCTCTGGAGCCGGAAGACCGGGTACTGGGCCTCGATCCTCTCTTTCAGGGCGCGGATCTGGTCGTAGTCGTCCTCGACCATATAGGTCCCGCTCTCGCCGCGCTCGCTGACGAACTCGGTCGCCACCGGCCGGCCGCCGCTGTTTTCCGAGATGATCCGGATCGCCCGCAGCGACTCGATATGCCGGGCGATCTCCTTGATCGGGGTGTACTTGAAGTAGTAATCGGCGATCCCCAGTTCCAGGCAGAACCAGGCGATCTCCTTCCGGACCCGCTCGGGGGTGAAGTTGCCCCGGGCGACGATCCGGGTTTCGATCTCCTCGAGCTGCTTGAGCGGAAGAGGGCTCTTCCGGGCGATCTCCTTCAGGGACGGTATCTCCGGATTCATAGTAAATCAGTGTAAAGATATCTCCCCAGCCGGTCAAGCCGATATCGCCCGGCGGAGATAATTATCTGTCCGGCCGACCGCGGCTATGCTATAGTTGAATCAGGTTATGTTGTTTCATTGTTTATCGAGGTGATATGAACCCGGGCAAAACAATATTCACCCTGCTCCTCCCCGCCCTGGTCTGGGGCATCTTCCCGACCCCCCTGCCGGCGCAGCCGGTCCGCTTCTACTCCGAACCGCTCGACTCCGACCCCGGCTGGACGGCCGAATCGGACTGGGCCTTCGGACAGCCGACCGGGGAGGGAGGATGTGACGCGCCAAACCCGCTGGGCGGCTGTGACGATACCTGGGGCTACCCCGACCCGGATTCCGGTTACACCGGGGACAATGTTTACGGTTACAATCTGCAAGGCGATTACCCTAACGGGATGGAAGCAACTTATTACCTCCTTTCTCCGGGAATCGATTGCACCGGATACCGTTCGGTGACCCTGAAATTTCATCGCTGGCTCAACGTGGAGAGAAGACAGTGGGACGAAGCCCGTCTCGAGGTTTCCAGCGACGGGGAAAACTGGATTGCAGTCTGGTCCAACCCCCTGGAAGGCCCGATCAACGATTCCGCTTGGGACTTCCTGGAGTACGGGATCGGTTCGGTCGCCGACCACCAAACGGCCGTTTACCTCCGCTGGGGGATGGGACCGACCGATTCGGAACACTACACCTGTTCCGGCTGGAATATCGACGACATCGAGCTCTGGGGGGTGACGCCCGCGCCGACCCCGCCTCCAACCGCCACCCCGACCTCGACCCCGTTCGGTTACAAGACCCCCACGCCCACCGCCACCCCGCCCCCATCACCCTCCCCGACCGTCGCCCCGGTTCCCACCGCCACCCCGACCCCGTCCCCGACCCCGACCCCGTCCCCCTCTCCCTCATCCAGCCCCACCCCGACCCCGGTGCCGACGGCGACCCCTTCACCATCAACGACCCCGACCCCCTCGGCCACCCCGACGATGGTCCCCACCGCCAGCCCGGTCCCCAGCCCCTCCCCGGGGGAGCCGGTCCGGATTTACAGCTTCCCGCTTGACTCCGATCCCGGCTGGACCACCCAATCGGCCTGGGCTTTCGGCCGGCCCGGCGGGGGGGGCGAGATCCCCGGCTTCTACCCCAACCCGACCTACCCCCACACCGGCTACAACGTTTACGGCTTCAACCTCGCCGGCGGCTACGGGGCCGAGATGCCGCCCTACTCCCTGACCACCGCCCCGATCGACTGCTCGGAACTGGTCAAGACCCGCCTGGTCTTTTACCGCTGGTTGAACATCGAGCGCTGGGAACGTGACCGGGCCGCGGTCGCGGTCTCCTCCGACGGCTGGAACTGGCAGACCATCTGGGAGAACCCCCCCGGCGACTGGGTCCGCGACTCTTCCTGGCAGAGGCAGGAGTACAACATCTCCTCCATCGCCGATCACCAGACCTCGGTCTATGTCCGCTGGGTGATGGGACCGACCGATGAATTCGTCAACCCCTCCGGCTGGAACCTCGACGATATCGAGATCTGGGCCGTCCCTGCCGGCCCGACCCCCATTCCCACCGCCACCTCTGTTCCCACCGCCACCCCTGTTCCCACCGCCACCCCCACCGCCTCCCCCGTCCCCACTTCTACCCCAACCGCTACCCCCGTGCAGACTTGTACCCCCACCGCCAGCCCCGCTTTAACCGCCAGCCCCGTTCCCACCGCCACCCCACCTTTTGTCCTTCCCATCCTCGATTACAGCGGAGACGGGACCAGTGACATCGCCGTCTTCCGGACGGTCTCCGGACTCTGGGCGGTGCGGGGGGTAACCCGGGCCTATTTCGGCTCCTCCGGGGATATCCCCATTCCCGGGGATTACAACGGCGACGGCACGGCTGATATCGCGGTCTTCCGTACTACTTCCGGGCTCTGGGCGGTGAGGGGAGTAACCCGAGTCTATTTCGGCAGGGCCGGCGACAAGCCCCGGCCTGCCGAGTGGAGCGGTGATGGGAAGATCGATATCGCCATCTTCCGTCAAACTTCCGGACTCTGGGCAATCAGGAACTTTTCTCGGTATTACTTCGGAGGTTCAGGCGACCAACCGTTGGAGGGATACTATTCCGGACTACCGGCCGCGGCGGGGATATTCCGTCCCGCTTCCGGGCTCTGGGCGGTGAGGGGAGTTACCCGTCTCTACTTCGGATCCGCGGGCGATCTTGCCCAGCCGGGGGACTACGACGGCCGCGGACGATGGCAACCGGGGATCTTTCGGCCGGCCACCGGACTCTGGGCGATCCGGAAGCTAACCCGGATCTACTTCGGCTCTTCACTTGACTCCCCCGTTCCCGCCGGATACGGCGGCGACCGGATTGACCGGATCGCCGTCTTTCGGCCGGCCACCGGACTCTGGGCAGTGCGGCAGCTAACCCGGACCTACTTTGGCGGAACCGGTGACCTTCCCGTCTCCCGGTAGCGGACCCCGGCCGGCACTATCCATCAACCAAGGAGGACAGATCGATGAGAGGATTACTGGTTCTGGCGGCGGCTGTCTGCGCGCTGGCCGGCGGGACGGCCGCGGGCGGCGGGGAAGAACGGACCGGGCTCCAGGCCCGGGCGGACGCCTCGATCTGGTACGGAAGAGGGGAGGCTTCTTTTCAATCCCCCAACCTGGACCCCTTCATCTCCTCGGACCTGGTCTATCCCTTCCGGGGGACAGTCGGCGAAGTCCGGGGGGAAGTCAGCCTGCGCTTCCCGATCGGGTCGCTCCTCGCCCGGGCCGGGGTCCGGGGGCGGTTGGCCGGGGATATCGACCTCACCGGGACCGCCACCGACTCCGATTGGTCCTTCGGCGAGCGCTTTGGCTACTCCGAGCACGACTGCCGGACCGGTCTGCTGATCTGGGATATCGACGCCGTCTTCGCCGTCTTTCCCTTCGAGGGGCTGGAGTCGCCGATCTTCCGGTCGATCGAGACCGGCGTCTTCGCCGGCTACGGGGAGGAGAAGTACAAGTTCACCGTCCGCGACGGCTGGGGTGACTACTCCGGCGAGTTTTACTACTTCGAGGGCAAGGTCTCGACCTACGACGCCGATTTTACCGGGCTGCGGACCGGAATCTTCCTCCGGGCCGAACCTCTCCCCCGGCTCTCGCTGGACCTGGAGGCCGTCTTCATCCCCGGGCTGCGGGCCGAGGGCGACGGCCACTGGATACTCCGGGACTACCGCTTCCACCAGAAAGCCGAAGGGTCCGGGGCCGCCCTGAGCGGGCGGATCGCCTATGAACTGACCGGCTGGTGCCGGGTCTTCGCCGCCCTGAGACGGGTCGTTCTCACCGCCGACCGGAACGGCCGGGAGAGCGGCGAGGAGGCGGGAGGGGAGAGCTACTCCGACGAGGAGATCGTCGGCTGGATCAAGTCGCGCTACACCGGCTACGAACTCGGCGTCTCGTTGATCTACTGACCTTCCAGCCCGGCGAAGAGCTCGGAGTAGCGGCCGGCGATCCGGTCCCAGGAGAAATTTTTGGCCGTGTAGCGGCGGCCCCGTTCCCCCAGTTCCCGGCGCCGGGCGGGGTCTTTCACCAGGTCGAGGAGGACCTCGACGAAGGCGGCAGGGTCGTCCCAGGGGAGGAGGATCCCGTTCTCCCCCTCCCGGACCGCCTCCTGGATCCCCTGGAGGCGGGAAGCCACCACCGGGAGCCCGGCCGCCGCCGCCTCGATGGCGACGATCCCGAACCCCTCGATATCCCCCGTCACCTCAACGTTGGGCATCACGAAGATGTCGGCCGCCAGGTAGGCCGCGGCCAACCGCCCGTCGTCCATCGGGAGATCGCCGAGCAGCCGGACGTTATCCTCCAGCCCCTTCTCCCGGATTGTAGACTCGATCTTCTCCCGCAGCGGTCCGTCCCCGGCCGCCAGGTAGAGGACCTCCGGGGCCCGGGCGGCCAGCGCCGGGAGGATTTCGGCGACGAACCGGTCCACCCCCTTCTTGGGGACCAGCCGCCCGACGGTGACCAGGACGGTCCGGCCGGCGGTCTCCAGCCCCAGTTTCTCCGCCGGGGAGACCGCTTCCTTCCAGGTGAAATCCTCAGGGTCGATCCCGTTGGGGATCACCCGGAGGATCGATTCCGGGATTCCGTAGCCGAGGCAGATTTCTTTGAGCTGGGAGCTGACGCAGATCACCAGGTCGAGCCGTTTCAGGGCGGCGGGGACGATGGTCAGGTAGAGGGGAAAGGCGAAGGCAATATCCCGCCCGTGGATGTTGACCGCCACCGGGACCCGCAAGAGCTGCTTTAAAACCAGCCCCAGGGGACCGAGCAGCCCGTCGGAGAGGTAGATCAAATCGATCTTCCCTCTCAGCCGGAGCCAGACTGCCTGGAAGAAGGCAAAAATCAAAAATCCGGGGAGGAAGGCCTGGGAGCCCCCCCAGGAGATCAGCCGGAAAGGGCGGTAATCGGCCAGGTGCCGGATCAGCTTCTGGTTGAAGCGCTGCATCCCCCCGATCGAGGGCGCGTTCTTGCGGGTGATGTAGAGAAGCATAACCGGGGGCCGGGGGGGGTTAAAGGGGCGGGCCCTCGCCGGCCGGCGGTTTCTCCCCCCTGACCAGCAGGAGCCGGACCGGGTAGAGGTCGGCGGGGATGAAGCGGGCGGCCAGGCGGCTGAGCGGGGAGAGCCGCTCCGGGCCCTCGATCACCTCCACCCGGTAATTTTCCCGGATAAAATCCCCGATCTCCCCGTCGGCCGGATGGACGGGATAGGCCGCCCGGTAACCGGACCGCTCCACCTTCCGGATGACCCCGCCCACCCCCTCGGGGGGGAAGTGGGTCCCCAGGGTGTAGATCATCCGCTCGGGGAAGACGGCCTTGTCCCAATAATGGGTGAAGAAGACCGTCCTCCCGTCGGTGGCGTCGAGGAGAAATTTTCCCGCCTCCCGGTAATAACAGCTCTGGAGCGCGGTCTCGATCATCCCCGCCGGGGCCAGCAAAGCCACCAGGAGGCTGAACCCGGCCAGCCCGCCCATCAGCCGCCGGGCGGGGATCCTGACCCGTTCCAGGGCCCGGGCGGCGAAGAGCGGGAGGAGGCAGATCGCCGGGACCAGGTAGCGGAGGAAAGAGGAATGGAGGGTGAACTCGTTCTTCTCGTGGCCGTAGGTCCCGAAGTTGGAGAAGAAGACCAGGGAAAGGGCGAAGAGCCAGAAGTAGTAGAGGTTGAACCGGGGCGGGGGGGCGGGCGCGGGGCCGGCTTCGTCTTCCCCCTCCTCCGCCAGAGGAGGCCGGGGTCGGGGGAGGATGAAACCGAGCAGGGCCAGAATCAGGAGGGGGAAGCCGAGGAGGAGGGCGCCGGGGGTGTCCTTGAGGTGGAGGAGCCAGATCTGGGGATGAAATTTCAGGTAGTCAAGGATGCCGGCGATCCCGGAGGGGGCGGTCTCCGCGGACGCGGCCGCTTCCTGGAGGTGGGTGGCGGTATAACCGAGCTGGAAATATCCCCCGTAAACCGAACGGTTGAAGAAGAGCAGTCCCAGGCCGCACAGCGCGATCACGACCAGGGCGGCGGCCAGGTAGCGGCCGTCGACCCGGCGGCGCTCGATAAAAAAGAAGATGAAGAACGAGGCCAGGTAAACGATATTGGTCGGCCGGGTCCAGAGCAGCGCCCCGGCCAGCAGCCCGAAGAGGAGATACTCCCACCACCACCCCCGCCGCAAACCCCGGAGGAGGAAATAGAGCGCGGCGAGAAAGAGGGCCAGGTTGAAGAGGGTCGGGTTGTAGGCGTAGGCCCGGCGGATAAAGACCGGGGTCACGGCGAGAAAGACCGCCGCCCGGATCGCCGTCTTGCCCCCGGGGAAGACTTCGCGGCCGATCAGGTAGATCAAAAGCAGGGAGAGGACCGCGCAGAGCGGGTTGACCAGCCGGGCGGCCTCGGGGGGGAGGATCCGTTTCAGGCCGGCCCAGAAGATGATAAACCCGGGGAACTTCCGGGGATAGACCAGCCCCCCCTGCCCGTAAACGAAGTAGCGGGGGATAAACCCTTCCTCGCCGAAGAGTTCGTCACCGGGGGGGTGGTAGCCCAGCCGGCCGGTTTCGGCCAGGTGGCCGGAGAAGAAACTGAAGATCAGGTCGTCCGGGGAGATCACCTCGTCGCTGAAGAAAAAAAGCGCGCTGTAAAAGATCAGCGCGATCAGCAAAAGATATACCAGCTTCGTCGTTCCCGCTCCTTCGATTCCGTCTCTCGACTTCTTCACTATAACCGCCGCCGGCCCCGGTCAGCGTCCGGGGATCCCCGCCGCCTCGGCCACCAGCCGGGACTGCCAGCCGGTCAGGCCGCCGGCCGCCATTATCTCCCCGACGGAGGCGGGGTCCTCCCGGGCCAGCGCCCGCAGGGCCGCCTGGGGGGCGACCACCGAGGGGGGTAAGCCCAGCCCCCGGGCCTTTCCGGCGACCTGCTCCCTGAGTTTTTCGTAGCGCTCGCACTCCCCCGGGACCCGGGGCGGAGGCGGCTGACGCACCGGCGGCCTCGGCCGCTCTTCGGGGGGCAGGGCCCGCGCCTTTCCGATCGCCCGCCCCAGGTTGTTCAGCCGCTCCCCCCGGCAGGTCCGGGGGAGTTTCGGCCCCCGGGTGGCGGGAAGGCCGGGATGACGGACCAGCCAGCGGGCGAGGGCGATTAGGGGCTGATTTCCGAGAACCTTGAAGGGCGGGATATCGACCGCCTTCGCCTCCTCCTCCCGCCAGTGCCAGAGCTCCCGGACCAGGGCCAGTTCATCCCGGCCCAGGTCCTTGAGCCCCTTGATCCGCCAGATCCGGTCCGGGTCCTTGGCCGGCCGCGGCCGGCCGGTCTCCCGGACCAGGGCCCGGCTGCTCTCGAGCGCCCACTCTTCCCGCCCCAGTTCCCCAAGCCGGTCCCGGAGGATGTCGGCCAGGGCTTCGAGAAACCGGGTATCGTTGGCGGCGTAGATTATCTTATCCTCCGGGAGCGGGCGGCGCGACCAGTTGAACTTCTGGCCCCCCTTGCTCAGGGTCACCCCGAGCAGGTCTTCGGCCAGGGCGGCCAGGCCGAGCCGCTGGAACCCGAGCAGCCGGGCGGCGATATTGGTATCAAAGACCTCGTCCCGGGGCCGGAAAGCATAATCCGCCGCCAGCAGCCTCAGGTCGTAATCGGCCCCGTGGAAGATCAGGTTTTTTCCCGCCAGGAGCCGGAAGAACCCGGCCAGGTCGAGGCCGGCCAGGGGATCAAGGATGAAATTTTCCCCGCCCGCGGTCAGCTGGATCAGGCAGACCTTCTCGTAGTAGTGGTGGAGGCTGTCGGCCTCGGTATCGACGGCGATCCGGTCGGCTGTCTCCAGCCGTTCGGCCAGCCGGACCAGCCCTTCGGGGCTGTCGACGTAGGTGTACTTAAAGTCGCTCTGAGGCATTATCCGGCTCCCGGGCCGCGGTTTCGGGGAAAGATTTCACTATAAACACGAACTATGGTATACTACATTTGTCTCGATAATGCGAAAAATATCCTTTAACCCGATCAACGCCTAAACCGGATCAGCCGGTAAGGAGCCAAGGATGAAAACCATCACGATCACACTGGCCGCGCTCGCCGTCTTCTCCGCCGGGATCACCCGGGCCGAAGATTTTGACTTCCGCCGGGCCCGCTGGGGGATGACGCCCGAAGAAGTCCGGGAGACGGAGACCGAGGCCGCCCCCTTCGGGGATATGGAAGGCCTGCTCATCTACCAGGGAACCATCGCCGGGATCGAGGCGGATATCATCTACATCTTCCAAAACGGCCGCCTGGAGCGCGGCGTTTACTCGATCGAACCGGCCGAATCCCAAGCCGTGAGCCGGGACTACCCGCGAGCGCGTTCCCACCTCGTTGAACTTTACGGGCCGCCCCTGGTGGAAAAGCTGAACCTGGAAGACGGCGAAGCGGCCGGAGATCTCGACCCCGACGACCTCGACGGACTCGTGAAACTGGTTCTGGCCGGAGGGGCCGAACCAATGACCTACTGGGAGACCGGGGCCAGCAAAATCTACCTCCGCCTGACCGAGAAAGACGGCCGGGCCGCGATCCAGGTCGATTACCTGGGCCGGGAACGGTAAAGAGAGCCCGCCCCCGGCCGGGCCGCCCCCCAGACCGATGAAAGAAGTCCGAACCCGATTCTTCGAACTGGGAAAAGATATTTCCCTGGAGAACGCCCCCGGGTTCGGTCCCCTGACCCTGGCCTACGAGGTCTGCGGGCGGCTCTCGGGCGGAAAGGACAACGCCATCCTCCTCTTTCACGCCCTCTCCGGCTCCCAGCACGCCGCCGGGATCAACCCCGCCGTTCCCGGGGTCGGCGCCCTCTGGCGGGAGGAATGCCGGACCGGCTGGTGGCACCAGTTCATCGGGCCGGGCAAGCCGATCGATACCCGGAAATTCTGCGTGATCTGCGCCAACTACCTCGGCGGCTGCTACGGTTCGACCGGACCACGCTCCCCGAACCCCCGGACCGGGAAGCCCTACGGCGGTTCATTCCCCTGGGTCACGGCCAACGATCTCGTCGATTCCCAGGTCCGCCTCCTCGATCATCTCGGGATCGAGCGGCTCCACGCCGCCATCGGCCCCTCCCTGGGGGGGATGCTGGCCCTCAACCTCGCCGTCCGCCACCCCGGACGGGTGAAGAACGTGATCCCGATCGCCGCCGCGATGGAGGTCTCCATCCTCCAGCGGATCCATAACTTCGAGCAGATCTGCGCCATCGAGGAAGACCCCGACTTCCGGGGGGGCGATTACTCCTCCCGGCGGAGGCCCGATCGGGGGCTGGGGCTGGCCCGGATGATCTCCCAGAAGACCTTCGTCTCCCTCCATTCGCTCACCCGGCGGGCCCGCAAGGAGGTTCTCCGGGAAAACCGGACCGGGCGCAACCGCTACCGGCTCAGCCACCCGGTGGAGTCCTACCTTCTCCACCAGGCCGAAAAGTTCGTCCGGCGGTTCGACGCCAACACCTACCTGAGAATCCTCGGCCTCTGGCAGACCTTCGACCTGGTCAAGGACGGCGGGCGGCGCTCTCCGGCCACCGTCTTCAACCGCTGCCGGAAGCAGCGCCACCTGGTCTTCAGCATCGACTCCGACGTCTGCTTCTACCCCGAGGACCAGGAGCGGCTGGTCAGCCGACTCCAGAAGTCCAAGGTCCCCTGCCGGCACATCACCGTCCACTCCGCCAAGGGCCACGACGCCTTCCTCCTCGAGCCGGTCCTCTTCGCCCCGTACCTCGCCTACTCCCTGGAGGAGAAGTAGTGAAGCGGGCGGGGCCGGAATCCATCTCGCTCCACGGCGGCCACAGCGGGGAGTTCTGCTGCCACGCCTCGGGCACCCTGGAGGAGACGATCCTCGCCTACCTCGAGGGCGGCTTCACCGCGGTCGGAATCACCGAGCATATCCCCCCGGAAAACGACCGCTGGCTTTATCCCGACGAGATCGCCGCCGGCCTCGACGCCGCCGGGCTCTACCGCCGTTTCGCCGGTTTCGTCACCGCCGCCCGGCGGCTGCAGGAAAAATACGCCGCCCGGATCACGATTTATCTGGGTTTCGAGACCGAGGCCTGGACCGGCTACGGGCCGGCGGTCCGGGCCCTGGTCAAGACCTTCCGCCCCGACTACCTGGTCGGCTCGGTCCACCACGTCGAGGGGATCTCCTTCGATTACTCCCCGGAAGAATACCGGGCCGCCGCCGAAAAGGCCGGCGGGGTGGAAGCACTCTACTGCCGCTATTACGACCTCCAGCTGGAGATGATCGAACGGCTCCGGCCCGGCCTGGTCGCCCACCTCGACCTGATCCGGATCCACGACCCCGAATGGCCGACCCGGATGAAACGAGCCCCGATCGCCGCCCGGATCCGCCGCAACCTGAAGAGAATGGAAAAACTCTCGTTGATCCTCGACTGCAACTGCCGTCTCCTGCCCGCGGGGGGAGAAACCTATCCGGCCCGGGAGATTCTCCTCTGGGCCCGGGAACTGGGGGTGGCCGCCGTCCCCGGCGACGACTCCCACTCCCCGGCCGAGGCCGGCCGGGGGATCCGGGAAGGGATCGAACTGCTCGAAGAACTCGGCTTCTCCACCGACTGGCCCCTCCCGACGATGCTCAGGAAGTGGCGATCCTGATCCCGGGAGCCGGTGACGGTCGGGAATGAAAGGCTTGACAATGGACCCCGGGCGGCTTACTCTAAAATTATCAATTAACCGAAACTACCCACGGTGAAGAAACCAGCGACAGAAAAGTCAATTGACCTCCCCCTCTCCCTCCGGGAGACCCTGTTCATCATCGACCGGGACGCCACCATCATCTCCAGCCGCCAGATCGCCTACGGCTGCTACCTGGCCTCCTTTGACCAGGTGATCCGGAAATCCGACCCGGAAGCCGGGCAGCTGAGCGTGGAACATTTCAGCCGGGCCTACCACCCCTTCGCCCGGACCGGAGTTTACGAGGTCTATTATCCCCGGCTCAAAGAGAGCGAGCAGGAGCGGATCGGCGAAGTCAGCTGGGATTATTACATCGGCAACTATCACAAGGCCGAGTTCAACCTCCTGATCCCCGGGATGGACAAGCTGATCCGGGCCCTCAAGGAGGCCGGGGCGATCATCGCCATCCTCACCGCCAGTGAATCCGACGGGAGGTGGATGAAACATTACCGGATCCCGGTCGACAGTTACTTCAGCGTCCACCGCCTCCGGAATGAGAAGATCATCGCGGGGAAGAAGCCGGAGGCGATCCGGCACATCCTGAAAGAATACGGAAAACCCGCCCAGGAAGCGGTCACCATCGGGGACAACCCCAAGGACCACGTCGAGGAGGTGATCTCGATCGGGTCCCCCTTCGGCCTCGACTCCCCGGACGCCCGCCGGGATCTGAAAGCGGCGGTCGATCTCTACGCCTCCCGGGTGGAGGATCTTTACGAAATTTTCGGTCTGGAATCACCGTCCGAAGATCTATGAAGAATAATATCCCGGCCCGGCTTTTTTGCCTCGAGAGGGTCACCGATCACCTGGCGGCCGACCGGACGATCCTGGCCAACGAACGGACCCTGCTTTCCTATCTGCGCTTCTCCTTCGGTCTCTTCGTGGCCGGGATATCCTTTCACAAGTTTTTCGACGATTCGATCATCCGGGTCCTGGGGATCGCTTTTCTCCCCCTGGCGGCGCTGGTCGCCGCGATCGGGATCCGGAGGTACCGCCGCTGCCAACGTTACCTGATCACTTTGAAGGAGGGAAAAGATGAAACTTTACCTGCTCCGCCACGGGGAACCGCTCCCGGAGTCGAAGGATCCGGAGCGGAGCCTGACCTCCCGGGGGGAGCTTGACATCGCCATCATCGGGCGGTTTCTCGAACAGAACGAGCTCTTCGTCCCCGAGATCTGGCACAGCGAGAAACGCCGGGTCCGCCAGACGGCGGAGATCATCGGCCAGGCGACCGGCTGCGTCAGCCTCCTCGAACGTCCCGGCCTCGCCCCCCTCGACCCGGTCGGCCCGGTCCGGGCCGAGATCCTCGGCCGGGAAGAAGACCTGATGCTGGTCGGCCACCTCCCCTTTCTCCCCCGCCTGGCCGAACAGCTCCTCGGCTGCCCCCGGGAAAACTCGATCTTCCGCTTCGAGACCGGGGAGATCGTCTGCCTGGAGCGGAACGGTGAAGGGACCTGGCAGCTGCTCTTCGTTGTCTGTCCCCGGCTGCTGGAGTAAAACTCGCCGGACCCCGGCTTTCATCGTGAAAGCACTGAAGCCATTTCGCCGACCGATCATCCCGGCCCTCTTGATCGGCCTGGCCGGGCTCCTCCCGGCCTGGTTGCCGGCCCGGGCGGAAGACCTTGCCTCCCCCGTCCCCACCGTTTCACCCGTCATCACCGCCTCCCCGGTTCCCAGCCCTTCCCCCCAGTTGATGACCACCCCCGTCCCCGGCTCGGCGGAGGATACCGTCGCCGACGTCGCCCAGCGGAAGGTCTCCCGGTTCCTGGCGGCGAGGGTCTTTCAATTCGACTCGTTCTTCGGCGACTCCAAGCTGGAGGATGACCTGGATACCCCCTGGCTCCGGGTCCGGGTCGGGGTGGAGTGGAAGGAAGGCTGGGAGTTCGATTTCAAGCAGCGGTTCCGGGTCTATCTCCCGCTGCCGATCCTGGAAAAGCGGCTGGGCGCGTTTATCGGTTCCGACGAGGACGGCAAGAGCGAGGATCCGGATTACTTCGACGACGACGACCAGCATACGGGGGCCGCCGGCCTGCGCTACTTCTTCCGGAAGCGGAAGAACTTCGACGCCAACGTCAGTTTCGGCGCCAGCCTGAAATCCGGGAAGCCGGTGGTCTACACCAAGCCGATGGCCAAGGGGAAGTTCACCTGGGGTAGAGTCTATTTCGAACCCCGGCAGTACGTCTTCTGGTACAGCGACGACGGCTTCGGGGAAGAGACCGACCTCGAGTTCAACTACTTTCTCAACCGGCACTTTCTCCTGCGTTTCGAACCCGACTTCGTCTACTCCAATACCAGCCAGGGGGTGGATTTCAGCCAGTCGATCGAGCTGAGCTACCTCGATTACTCCGTCGAAGGCTACCCGCATTTCGCCATCGACCTCGGCTGGAAATCGGACGGCCATACCTGGACCTCGACCAAGTACGACCAGCACCGGCTCGCCCTCCGCTTCCGCCACCGGATCTGGCGGCCCTGGCTGAGGCTGGAATACGGCCCCCGGCTGACCTGGACCCGGGAGGTCCCCGGGGACGACGAGGACTTCCCCGAGTACTGGAAGAACCATTCCCCCTCCTTCCTGATCTACATCGAGGTCCTCTTCGAAGATCTCCTGGCCGAGACCTGAGAAGAATCCCCCGCCCTAACCCTTTCCCCCGGCTAGCCGGCCGGGGACCCGGGTTCGCCGGCGCCGGCGCCCCGCTTCCTCTTCACCAGCCACCGGATCAGCAGGACCGCAACCGCCGCCGCAGTGACCAGGATGATAACCCGGTGGTAGGCGGAGAGGTAGCGGTCGATCAGGCAGACGTTGGCCCCCAGCAGCATCCCGAGATAGATGATCATGGAGTTCCAGAGCAGGGCGCTGAGCAGCGCGCAGCCGAAGGTCCGGCGGGGCTCGGCGTCCAGCACCCCGGAGGCAAAACTGATCGCCGAGCGGGTCCCGGGGAGGAAGCGGTTGGCGGCGACGAACCAGTAGCCGTATCTCTCGAACCAGCGCTCGCTCTTGGCCAGGGCCTCGAGCGGGATCCAGCCGGGCTTGCCCTTCCGCGCCATCTTCTCCCCCAGGTACCTCCCCAGGAAGTACATCACCATAAAGCCCAGGGCGCTGGCCAGGCTGGTCAGCAACACCACCGGGAGGCAGCCCCAGACCGAGGCCGCGAGCAGGGAGGCCCCCACGATCACCACCACGTCGCTGGGCGCGGGGGGAAAGAGGTTCTCGATGAAAGCGAAGAAGATCACGGTCAGGTAAATCCAGACCGGGTCCACCGTCCGCAAATAGGTCAGCACCGTCTCCAGCATTGTCGCACCATTAATCCCGTCTATTACCCGGCGGGCTCGGATTCCAGATCCCGCAATATCTCCTCGGCGGCGGCCCGGTCGTCTTCCAGCACCGCCAGCCGGACCCCGGTTCTCGGTTGGAGATAGGGCCTCATCCCACCGCAGTCGTCTTTCCAGATGAAAGCCCGGATATTTTCCGACGCCAGCCAGAGGAGCGCGGTCTCGGCTTCCAGCTCGTCGCCGTATTCCCGGAGCACCGCCGAGCGGGAGAGGTCAAGCTCTTCATCCTCTGCGGGCGGCGGCGGGGCGGGCGGCGCCGGCGGGGCCGGCGGGGCCGGTTCAGGGATCTCCCTGATCCCCCGGCCGGCCAGCTCGACCCGGGCCAGTTCCACCGCCTGTTCCGTGTAATCGTCGTCGGCGTTTCGGGCGATGGCGATCAGCCCTTCCGCGTCCAGCTTCCGGTAATTCTCCCGGATCTCCCGCTCCAGTTCTTCATCCATATCCGGTCACCTCCCTAAAACTGCCGGCCGGCGGCGGCGATGTAGACCGTGAACTCCTCCTCCCCGTCCACCCCCAGCAGGCGGTCGCAGGCCTCCTGGTCGTAGGCAGCGATGGCGCAGACCCCCGCCCCCAGGGCCTCGGCCGCCAGGTAGAGGTTCTGGCCGACGTGCCCGGCGTCGAGCGCGATCACCTTATAAGCGGCCGCGCCGTAGCGCCACTCCATCCGGGCGGGAATCGCCGTCCAGAAAAAGACGGCCGCGGCCTCCGCCACGAACCCCTGCCCCAGGCAGGCCCGGGCCGCCCGCTGGGCCGTATCTTTGCCCCCGGCCAGCCGGACCAGTTCCCCGTCGAAGGGGAGGTAGCGGTAGATCCCCGGGGCCAGCCCTTCCACCCGGTTGGCCGCCAGGTAGGTCTCGAAGGAATGGCGCGCCCCGGCCGAGGGCACCGACCGCAGCGCCGCCGCCGGGCTCAAGACCCGCTTCACCCCCTGGACCGCCCAGAGCAGGGCCGAGAGCTCCTCGATCGAGAAAGGGTCCGCTCCGAAGTCGCGCCGGCTCTCCCGGGCGATGATCGCCTCCCCCACCGGCAGTTTCGCCAGCCGGCGCAGGGCCTCCGACCCGCCGGGCAGCCCGACCCGCTCGGCGCTCGCGGGAACCGGCTTCTGGAACGGCGGCGGCGCGACCTCCCGGCTCTGCCCGGTCCGGGAAAAGTCAACCAGCTGCCGGATGGTATCTTTAAGCCAGAACCTCCCCTCCCCGTACCGCCCGTCAGCACCCATATTCAACCTCCTCATTCCCCCGGAGTAAATAATTTACTCAGGAGAGGATAAAATAGTTTGCGGGTCATTGCGAGGACCCGGAGAGAAGCGAAGGGGACGAAGCAATCTCAACTTCGTGCCCGGTTTACTAAGTAATCAAGACAATCACAATCCCCCAGATGATCAGGAGGGTGTTGCTGATCGCGTAGGGGACGGTATAGCCGAGCGCCGGGACCTGGCTCCCGGCCGCCTCGGTGATCGCGCCCAGGGCGGCGGTGGTCACCCGGGCGCCGGCGTTGACGCCGAGGTTGATCGCCGGGTCGAACTTAAAGACGAACCGGCCCAGGAGCACCCCAACGATCATCGGGATCGAGGTGGCGGCCACCCCGGCGATGAAGAGGGCCAGCCCCAGTTCCTTGAACCCGGCCACGAAGCTGGGGCCGGAGTCAATCCCGACCGCGGCGATGAACATCGTCAGCCCGACCGAGTTCATCATCCAGAGCGACGGCGCCGGGATCCTCCCGAAGGTGGGGTGGACCGAACGGAGCCAGCCGAAGACCAGCCCGGCGATCAACGCCCCCCCGCTGGTGGAGAGGGAGAGCGAGATCCCCCCGATCCGGACCGCCAGCGCCCCGAAGAGCCCCCCGAGCAAAATCCCCAGGCCGACGAAGACCATATCGGTCTGGGTCGACTCCCGGTCGGGGTAACCGATTTTGGCGGCGATCCGCTCCACATCCTTCACCGCCCCCACCAGCCGGAGCCGGTCGCCCCGGTCAAGCTTCAGTCCCGGCCCGATCGGGAGCTCCTGCCCGCCCCGGGTTACCCGCCGGAGGAAGACCCCGTGGAACTCCCGTTTCACCTCCTCGGAGGCGGCCAGCTCGGCCAGGGTCTTCCCGGCCGCCTTTTTGCTGGTCAGCACCACCTCCAGCCCCTCGACCGGGACCTCGAGGAGTTCCCGGTCCTCGACCTCGGGCCCGATCAGTTTCTCCCCCAGCTCGACCAGGTCGGGGTGGCGGCCGGCCACGGCCAGGATATCCCCGGCCGCCAGCACGGTCGAAGGCTCCGGTTCCAGCAGCTTCCCTTCCCGCTCGATACGCTCGATCTGGACCCGTTTCCCCCCAAACCCCGCCTCGGCCGCGGCGACCGTCTTCCCCGCCAGTTCAGGGTTTTTTAGCCGGTAGCTCCGGGCGATCACCTCGCGGTAGGCGGTAACCTTGCCGTCCCCGGAACCGCCGGAGAGCTTCTTCTCGTAAGCCCGGCAGGCCTCGGGGAGGTTGACCCCGAGCAGCTTCGGCCCCAGGGAGGCAAGGATCCAAGCCGTCCCGGCGGTCCCGAAGATGTAGGTGACGGCGTAGGCGACCGGGATATGCTCGATCATCGCCTTCGCCCGGGCGGGGTCGAGCCCCAGGTTGTTGATGGTGTCGGTCCCGACCCCGATCACCGCCGAGATGGTCTGGGAGCCGGCGAAGAGGCCGGCGGCGGTCCCGGAATCGAAACCGGCCAGCCGGGCCGCCACCCAGGTCACCGCCAGGCAGATCAGGCAGATGATCACGGCGAAGAGGACCTGGGGGAGGCCGTCGCTCTTCAGGCCCCGGAAGAACTGGGGTCCGACCCCGTAGCCGACGGCGAAGAGGAAGAGGAGGAAGAAGACCGACTTCAGGTCGGCGGAGACGGTGATCCCCAGCTGGCCGACCAGCACCCCCATCAGCAGCGTCCCGGTGACCGCCCCCAGGGAGAACCCCCCGAACTTGAGGTTCCCGACCCAGTATCCCAGCCCCAGGGTAAGAAAGACCGCCAGTTCCGGGTAATGCCTGAGCGTATCAACCAACCAGTGCATAACTGCCTCCTTGCAGGGTTAAGGCGAAGCCGCCCGCGCCGATTTGCCGCCGGACCAGCCCGGTTCCCCGCAGCTTATCTGCCGGGAATAATAGCAAGTTTACTCCCCCCGGGCAAGCGGCACCGCCGGCTCAATCCGAACCCGGCCAGGTTTTCCCCCCGGAAGCGGGGATTCGCGCTATAATTTCCGGCGGAGGAATAACGGAAGAAGAGGTCTTTATGAAAAGAAAAACTGTGTTGATCCTGATCCTGGCGGCGGCGGTTGGGCTGCTTTACGGACTGGCGGGTTCGCGGAAGCCGCCGGCGCCGGGGGAATTTTTCCGCTCGCTGCCGGCCGGGCGGCCGCTGATGATCGCCCACCGGGGCGGGGCGGGGATCTTCCCGGAGAACACCCTGGCCGCCTTTCTCGGGGCCGACCGGCTGGGCGCGGATATCCTGGAGATGGACCTGCGCCGGTCCGCCGATGGGATATTGGTGGTCATCCACGACGAGACGGTCGACCGGACCACCGACGGCTCCGGGCCGGTCGCCGGTTTCGCCCTGGCCGAGTTGAAAGAACTCGACGCCGGGTACCGCTTCCGCCCCCCGGACTCTTCGGGGGAGTTCCCCTACCGCGGCCGGGGGCTGACTGTCCCCACCCTCCGCGAGGTCTTCTCCGCCCTGCCGGGGCGGCACCTGATCGTCGAGGTCAAGGAAGACGACCCGGCCGCCGCCGACGCCGTGATCGCCCTGGTCCGGGAGTTCAACCGGGCCGGAATCACCCTGGCGGCCAGCTTCCACCCCGAGGTCCTGCTCCGCTTCCGGGAGCTCTCCCCCGAGACCGCCACCCACGCCACCCGGGGAGAGGTGACCCGGTTCCTCCCGGCGGCCTGGCTGGGGCTGGAAGGGCTCTTCGCGCCGGACTACGGGGCCTTCCTGGTCCCGCCCCGGGAGGGAGTGATCCCGCTGACCACCGGCCGGTTCATCCGGGCGGCAAAGAACCGGAATATCTTCACCGCCGCCTGGACGGTCAACGACCCCGCCGAGATGCGGGATCTGCTGGAGAAGGGGATCGGCGGACTGGTCACCGACCGGCCCGACCTGGCCCGGGAGCTGATCGGCAAGGAGCTGGAACTCGGCGGATAAACCCGCCGGGTCGGCTCTGCGGAGGAGGGAGGAATTCTTGCTCCAGCCGCCGATAATTCCCGGGCGGCGGTTTTTTGCCTCTACCAGCGCTTCGAATGCGAATTATCCATTGAGTTAGCGACCGGGATCGGGGATATTGACTGACTGATTGAGACCAGTGAGGAGGTTATATGAAGGGAATTATTTTGGCCGGAGGGGCGGGGACGCGACTGCATCCGATCACCCGGGTGGTCAGCAAACAGCTCCTTCCGGTCTACGACAAACCGATGATCTACTACCCTCTGTCCGTCCTGATGCTGGCGGGTATCCGGGAGATCCTGATCATCTCGACCCCGGAGGATCTGCCCCGGTTCCGGACCCTGCTCGGCGACGGCTCCTGGCTGGGCCTCCGGTTCTCTTATGTGGAGCAGCCGCGGCCGGAGGGCTTGCCCCAGGCGTTTCTGCTCGGGCGCGACTTCATCGGCCGGGAACCGGTCGCCCTGATTCTCGGCGACAACATCTTCTACGGCCACGGGCTGCCCGATATCCTCCGCGAAACCAGCCGGATGACCGAGGGGGGAGAGGTCTTCGGCTACCCCGTCCGCGACCCGGAACGCTACGGCGTGGTCACCCTCGACGCGGAGGGACGGGTGATCGAAATCGAGGAGAAACCGGCCCGGCCGAAGTCGAATATCGCCATCACCGGCCTCTACGTATTCGATTCCGGAGTCTCCGAGGTGGCGGCGGGACTGCGCCCCTCGGCCCGAGGAGAAACCGAGATCACCGACGTAATCCGCGCCTACCTGGAGAAGGGCCAGCTGCGGCTCCGCCGTCTGGGACGGGGAATCGCCTGGCTCGACACCGGAACCAACGCCTCGCTGAACCAGGCGGCCAACTTCGTCCAGGCGGTCGAGGACCGGCAGGGGTTGAAGATCGCCTGCCCGGAGGAGATCGCCTTCCGGTTCGGCTACATCGACGCCGACGAACTGCTCCGCCAGGCCGAGGCGATGCGCGGCAACGAATACGGACGTTACCTGGCCCGGCTGGCCGGGGAACCGTCCCCGCCTAAGGGGTAGTTCCGGGGGATCAGGACGCCTTTCAGGAGCAGGATCACCCCGGGAACCTGGACCAGGTGGAAGAGGCCGTTGTGATCGAACTCCCAGACGATCCGC
Source organism: Candidatus Erginobacter occultus (assembly GCA_030765265.1). Taxonomy (GTDB): domain Bacteria; phylum Auribacterota; class Erginobacteria; order Erginobacterales; family Erginobacteraceae; genus Erginobacter; species Erginobacter occultus. Next base: position 5,688 of record JAVCCZ010000119.1, on the reverse strand, counting down.
AGCGAATACGGCCCCGCCGCCTGGACGGTCGCCGCGGCGATGCTCACCGCGATCCCGGCCGCCATCCAGAGACAGTAGCTATCCCCGTCCCGCCGCCAGAGATAGAGGTAACCCCCGAGGGCGAAGAGCAGCGCCGCCGCCTCGTAAATGACGAAGACGATAAAGACCCCGGAGTAGACCGCCGTCAGGCCGTAAAACAGCCCCCCGGCGGCCAGCAGCCCGGCGATCGCCCGGACCGGCAGCGGCGAGCCCCGGAGATCGATCAGGACCCCGGCGGCAAAGAGCGAGACCGCCCAGCCGAGGGCAAGGTAGAGCGGATGCCAGAGCAGGTCTTCCCACCCGGGCGGAAGCGCCAGACCGTGGACCGCGAACCCCAGCAGCCCGGAGAGACCGAGCAGGCTGAAAACCCCGATCCAGACCGCCCCCCGTTGCCCCTCGGACCGCCGGATCCCCGAACGGAGGATCAAGCCGATCCCGATCAGGCAGACCAGGGCCAGCACAAGGTCGGTCGCCGCCGTGGTCAGTTCAGTCTCGATCCCGGTAAATTTCATCTTTTTCCCCGGCTCCCGAAGTTGCTGACCGGTGAGATTGACGGGCATTGTACTCCCGTTGCCGGTTTTCGGCAAGCATACCCGGCGGGGAGAGAGAGCGGCCCCGGAGGCTGATCCCCGCGGGGAATCGCCTCCGGGGCCGGGTGGAGCGGGATTCTTCCGGCGGCCCGGTTTCCGGTCAGCCGAAGAACAATTCAATCGCTATCGTCCCGTTGATTGAACCGGGGAAAGTCAGCTTCCGGAAGATCTTCTCCAGGACCTCTTCCCGGCAGGTCTTGCCCCGGTAACCTTCGATCCCGACCGCCGCGACTTTTCCCTTCTCCACCGTCAGCCGGACGGACAGGCTTTCCAGTTCCCACTCCCGGAAAATTTTTTCCAGCTCGGTCCCGGCCTCTTCGAGCAGGGTTTTCTCCGCCTGGGCCAGGGTCAGCCCCGGGGGAGTTGTACCCCCGGATACGTAAATCCGGGGTTCGGCGGCCGGCGCCTGGAAGTCGCCCCGGTCTTCCTCCCGCACCCCTCTCACGCACCAAAGTCCGGACGAAGGTTTCATCGCCTCGAAACACCTGACGGGGGACAGATCGCCGACGGCCAGGTTGGAGACCCCCCGGGGCAGGGGCAGCGGCTGCTTGTCGGTGACGATCTCCCCGGTCTCCCGGACGATAGTGTCCACGGCCACGAACGAAGTGTAATCGGTCATCAGGTGATACTTCAGGCCGAGGCCGGTCACCTCTTCTTCGACCGGCGCGCCGACCCGGCCGTAATCGCCCAGCCGGGCGATCTTCTCCCGGGCCCAGAAATACCGCAGGGCGGAGTTCTTGTTGTCTTCCCTTTGGTCGGAGACGACGAATTCCCGCTCGTAAACCCCGCCGGGGGTTTGGCCGGTGACCTTGATCTTCCCTTCCGCCCGGCGGTATTTCCCGAAGAGAATCAACGGCCGCTCGGCAAAGAGATCGGGGAGAGCGGGGGGCTCCACGTCATAGGCTTCGAAACCCTCGAACTCCACCTTGATATCGGTCAACAGCGGGGACTGGATATAGCGGAGAAACCTCCCGGCCACCTCTTCCGCCTCGTCCGGGCCGGTTACTATGAAAGGCTCCCCCCGGCCGATCCGGGCCAGCCCCTCGATCAGGTAGCGGTTCACGCTCGAACCGATCCCGAAGGCGAAGAAGTTCGCCGCGCCCGCCTGCTCCCGGACCAGGTCGAAGGCCTCTTTTTCCACCGAGACGTAGCCGTCGGTGACCGCCACGATCACCCGGGATAAGCCCTCACGCTTTTCCAGGGCCAGGGCCGTCTTCAGGGCTTCGAGGATCCGCGTCCCCCCGCCGCCTCGCATCTCCCGCAGCATCGCCCGGGCCCGGGCCCGGTTCTCCTCGGTGGCCGGAAGCGGGACGGGAGAGAGAACCCGCGATCCGCCCGAGAAGAAGAGGATGTTGAAGTAATCCCGCTCCCCAAGTCCCCCAAGCAGCCGGTCGATCAGGGCCTTGGAGACGTCGAGCGGGAAACCGTGCATCGAACCGGAGACATCGACGATAAAGAGGTATTCGCGCGGCGGGATCATCTCCGCCGTCACCTGCCGGGGAGGCTCCATCATCAGGAGGAAAAAATTCTCCTCTTCCCCCGGGTAGAGCAGCAGGCCGGACTGGATGGCGCCGCCCCGCAGGCTGTATTCGAGGATGAAATCCCGGTCCCCGCCGTTTTCCTCCGCGGCGGCCAGGGCGATGACCGCCCGATCCGCCGACGGCCGGGTCACCTCCACCCGGTGGGAGCCGACCCGGAAGTCGGTGATCGGGAGCCCGGCGTTCAGGTTCACCCGAATATCGAAGCCGTAGGGGGCGTCCTTGCCTTCTCCCAGGTAAGGGGTCGCCGTCCAGGCGGCGGGATCGTCGGTCGCCTCCTCCCCGGTGAACCGGGGGCCGACCACGGCGGGGAAGACGTACCGGTAGACCCCGGCCTCGGGGACCAGCAGCTCGGTATAGCCCACCTCCACCTCGACCCGGTCCCCGGGCATAATGTTGGCCACCTTCATCCGGAAGACGTTCGGCCGTTCCTGCTCCAGCAGGGAGGCGACCCTCCCGCCTTCTTTGGCGGCCTGGTAGATCGCCCGGGCCCGGGCCTTCTCCTCGATCTCCGCCTCGATCACCCGGTCGCCGATCGTCATCTTCATCGAGTGGATGGCGGATTTTGTACCCAGGGGAAAGACGTAGACCGCCTCGATGGTCTTGTCCCCCTCGTTCTTATATACCTGGGTCAACGCCACCTCGGCGATCATCCCCGAGATATCGACCTCCGCCCCGGTTTTCAGCAGGGGGAAACTATCGACCGCGGCGTCCCCCGGGAGAAAAAAGTAAGGCGAACCGGCGGTCTCACCCGCCCCCTCTTCATCCGGTCCCGGCCAGCCGCTCCCGGCCAGGAACAGGGATACTCCAATCGCCAGGCTCCAAAAAATCATCCTCTTCAAACTCTTCATCTCCAGCCTCCTTATCGGTCTTTGGCCGGCGCGGAAGGTCCCTCGCCGGCCGGTTTTGGTTTTGCTTCTCCCCGCGCGGGGGGAAGCAGATCGGCAGAAACCGAAACGTTTCGTGCCCTCTTGACCGAAAGGCCGGGAAAAAGTTCCCGAAAATTTTCCGCCGGGAAATTCCGGGCGGGATAACTTCCGGGGAGATAAGGAAAGACGGGGGTGAGACGTTTACTCGGCGGTCAGGTGGAAGCGGAAAGTCTCGAGCTCTTCACCGGGGAGGGCCGGGGGGAGATCGCTGATCCGGGAGAGGCTTTCCCGGAACGGGCGGCAGCGGTCCGGGGGAAGCTGGATCACCAGCCGCCGGGTTCCATCGGCGAGAACTTCCCTGGAGACGATCTCCCCGCCCTCCCGGGCGACCAGATCCTCCAGCCGGGGCGGTGGGTCCGCCCGGATGGCCTGCTCGGCGTCTCTCCGCTCCGGTGCCTCCAGCTGACGAGACGCGGCGGCTTTCATCCGGCTCCGGGAGAGATCGGCTTCTCCGGGGAAACCGGTCCCCGGCTCGACCAGGAGCACCAGCTCGACCGCCGGCTCCGATATTTCCGCTCGCGCGTAAAGCTCTTCCTGCTTCGATTCCTCAGCTGAAATCCCCCGGACCGCCCAGAGGCCGGAGTCGGGCCGGAAGGCGTCGATCTTTTCCTGCTTCAACCCGTCAGCCGGGACCGCCACCGACTGATCCGGAAGACTTCCCAAAGGCCGCTTCACCAGGTAAACAACCAGTATGACCACGGCGGCGGCCGCCGCCGCTTCCAGGGGGATCCTCAAGGGAAGCGGGACGAAGATCTTCCCGAGCGCGGTCTTCAAGCCGGGCTTCTTCTCCAGGCGGTCGTGAACCCGGCTCAAGAAGTCCGCGGGGGGCTCGACCTCTTCCAGGGAACCGATACCTTCGACGCACCCCCGGAGAGCGCGGAGTTCCTCGGCGCAGGCCGGGCAGACGCTAAGGTGTTCTTCCACCCGCTTCCGCTCGCCTTCGTCCAGCTCCCCGTCGAGATACCCCGAGAGCAGATCCGTTATTTCCTCACATTTCATCTTGCCTTCGCTTTTTCTGGTTAACCGCCCTCGCACAAAACCCCGAATAATTTTTCTCTCAATCTTCCCCGGGCCCGGGCCAGTTTCGATTTTACCGTGCCGGGGTTCAAGCCGGTTATAGCCGAGATCTCTTCGTAAGTAAACCCCTCGATATCCCGGAGCACCACCATCGTTTTCTGCTCCACGGGCAGGGAGTCGATCGCCGCCTGGATCATCTCCCCGGTCTCTTTTCGGGCCAGTTCTTTTTCCGGAGTCCGGCTGTCGTCCCCGATTTCAACCGAAGACGGCCCGTCTTCCCCCTCCCCGGGCGGGTCGAGCCGGAGGGTCCGTTGCCGGCGGCGGTAGCCCGCCGACCGGAGCCGGTTCCGGCAGGTGTTGACCGAGATCTTAAAGAGCCAGGTTGAAAACGAGGACTCGAACCGGAATTTTTTCAATGACCGCCAAACCCGGACAAAGACCTCCTGGGCGCAGTCGTCGGCCTCGTGGTAATCGCCCAGCATCCGGTAACAGGTCCGAAAGACCCGGTTCTGGTACCTGAGGACCAGCCGGTCGAAGGCTCCGTCGCTCCCGGCCAGGAATTCCCTGATCAGGCCGAAGTCCTCCCCGGCTTCCCGATCCGCATCTGGACTCTTCTTACCCATTAAGACGCATTCCCCGCCAAAAAGTTCCGACTATCGCTTTAACACCCGTTCACTGATCTCCGGCTTCAAGGATCTACCCGGCTCACGGCCGAACGAAAACAGTTCCAGCCGCCTTCAGGGCTGGGCGGGTCCTCGACCCGGAGCAACCAATCCCGGGCCCCGAACTTGAATGTGGAATCCCTTTGGGGTTCGGGTATTTCTTTGCGGCAAGGTTTCGGGGGGCTAAGGCCGGGCGGCGATATTGTTGGTGACCGTTCCGGTGGTCGAGTCGTATTCCCAGTAATACTGTCCGGCGGCGGAAGGGGGGATCTGGCCGTCGTCAAACATATCGGCCGTGATGGCGGGGGGGAAGACGGCTTTGCCCTCTATTGCCTTTTTGGCATAGTAAATATTGACCGCGGCCTGGACCCGCCCGGTGTTGGCCTGAATCACGGCCCTCTGGGCGCCCTGAGAGAGGTCCCGCACGCTTTCGCCGGTGGACTGATCTTGCCGGACCGCCAGGTAAGCGATGATCGCGGCGGCGGCGAAGAAGGAGAAGAGCAGCCCCAAACTCTTGCCTGTCGTCATTATCTTATCTCCATTCCGCCGTTGGGCTTGAGGAAGTGTTCGATGCACCGCTCCGTCCCGGAGAATTCACCCTCCGGGCTGACCGCCTCGTTGACGTCGTCGGTATAAATGACGAAGCGGTCGCCGGGGATGTCACTTACAGTAGCACGACAGTCGGCCGGATTGAAAGGGCATTGCGCCGGGCGGGTAGAAAAATATCGGCCCGCCGGGGGCGGAAGAATTGAGCGTTGCCGGGGCGGGGCAAAAATGTCAATATTCAAACTGGCTATCGGGTTAACTCATCAAATAACTTGCCAAATAACAAGGAGATCTGATAAATAGGTCTCCGTAATGCCTAAAAAACAGCAGTTATCATATCAGAAAATGGGTTTATTGGAATTTCATT
>JAVCCZ010000248.1 GCA_030765265.1 Candidatus Erginobacter occultus | reverse complement strand
GATTTTTTCGGCGCCGGCCACGCCAGCACCTCGCTTTCGGCGATGCTGGGCCTGGCGGTCGCCCGGGACCGGAAGGGGGAAACCGGCAAGATCATCGCCTGCATCGGGGACGGGTCCCTGACCGGCGGCCTGGCCCTGGAGGCGCTCAACCAGGGGGCCCGGGTGGCGAATAACACCCTGGTCGTCCTCAATGCCAACGAGATGGCGATCTCCCCCAGCGTGGGGGAACTCTCCCGCTACCTCAACCGCCTGATCTCGGCCCCGGTCTATAACCGCCTGAAAAATGAGATCGAACAGGCCCTCCAGAAGATCCCCTCGATCGGACTGCGGATGGTCGACGCTTCCCACCGGCTGGAGGACGCGCTCAAACACCTGATCACCCCGGGCGGGATCTTCGAGGACTTCGGTTACCGTTACTTCGGCCCGGTGGACGGACACGACCTGGAATCCCTGATCCGGATTTTCTCCAATATCAAGACGATCTCCGACCCGATCTTCCTCCACGTGGTCACCCGGAAAGGGAAGGGTTACCCGCCGGCGGAGAATAACCCGGAAGCCTTTCACGGTCCGGGCCCCTTCGATCCCGGGACCGGAAAATCCCTCGCCTCTCCCGGCACCCTCTCCTATTCCCGGGTCTTCGGCGATACCCTGGTCGAGCTGGCCGAAAAGGATTCAGGGATCGTCGCCATCACCGCCGCGATGGCTTCCGGAACCGGCCTCTGCCCCTTCGCCCAACGTTTTCCCGACCGGTTCTTCGACGTCGGGATCGCCGAGGGGCACGCCCTGACCTTTGCCGCCGGGCTGGCGAAAGCGGGGATGAAGCCGGTGGCGGCGATTTATTCCACCTTTCTCCAGCGCGGCTTCGACCAGGTCCTCCACGACATCTGCCTCCAGGATCTTCCGGTGGTGATGGCGGTGGACCGGGCGGGGCTGGTCGGGGAGGACGGCCCCACCCACCACGGGGTCTTCGACACCGCTTTTCTCCGGATCATCCCCGGGCTCGTGATTATGCAGCCCCGGGACGGCCGGGAACTGACCGGGATGCTGGCCGCCGCCCTGGCCCATCCCGGGCCGGTGGTGGTCCGCTATCCGCGGGGCGAATCCGGCCTGCGGAAGGTCAAGTCTCCCTTCCCGGCGATCGAGATCGGGAAGGCGGAAACGGTTTGGGAGGGCCGGGACGGAATGATCTGGGCCCTGGGGGCGATGGTGGAGACGGCCGGAGAAGCGGCCGAGCGGCTGAAAAAACGGGGGCTGGATTTCGGGGTGGTCAACCCCCGGTTTATCAAACCGCTCGACCGGGACTTGCTTTTTGCCCAGGCCCGGGCCGGGAAGAAGATCGTAACCCTGGCCGAAGATCCCCTGGCCGGCGGCTTCGGCAGCGCGGTGGGAGAATGCCTGGAGGAGGCCGGCTTGGCTCCCGCTCTCCTGCTCCGGATCGGACTCCCGGACCGGTTTATCCCGCACGGAACGATCAAGCAGCTGAGAAAAGACTTCGGGCTCGACCCTGAATCCGTGGCCGAGAAAATCGGGCGGCAGTATGGAGACGTCTCCGCCCCGTCGGGAGAGTAGATACCTGAATTGTGCCCGACAGGTAGCACAGATATTCTTGTCTGTGCCCGCTTGCGCGCAGGCAAGAATGCCTGTGCTACTATGCCCGCCGCGCGATCTGGCATTGTCAAGCAGCGAATTAGGATATAGGCTGAGTTCCGCGCCGGAAAAATCCAGGAAATCTATTCCCGATATCCCCCGCCGGCGATTTCCACGATGGGCAAAAAAAGGCTCGACATCCTCCTGGCCGAACGCGGCCTCTTCGACAGCCAGGAAAAGGCCCGTCGCGGCATCCTGGCCGGGATGGTGACCGTGGACGGACTCCCGGCCGGCAAACCCGGCCGGCCGGTCGCCGTGGAGGCGGAGCTGAAGGTCCTCCAGCCGCCCCGTTACGTCGGCCGGGGAGGAGAGAAACTGAAAGGCGCGTTGGAGGATTTCGGGCTTCCGGTCCGGGGGCTGGCCGTCCTCGACCTGGGATCGTCCACCGGGGGGTTCACCGATTGCCTTATCCAGGAAGGCGCCCGGAAGGTTTATTGCCTCGACGTGGGCAAAGGGCAGCTCGAGTGGAAACTCCGGCAGGACCCCCGGGTAACCGTGAAGGAAGGTTTCAACGCCCGCTACCTGACCCCGCCCGACCTGCCGGAACCGCCGGAGCTGATCACCATCGACCTGTCCTTCATCTCGATCCGGAAAGTCCTCCCGGCCGCGCTCGGGGTCTTGAAGTCCCCGGGGCTGATCCTGGCCCTGATCAAGCCCCAGTTCGAGGCCGGACGGAGCGAGGTCAGACGGGGCGGGGTGGTCCGGGACGGGGAGGTCCACCAAAGGGTGATCGCCGGGATCGAGGATTTCGCCCGCTCCCTTGGTTTCGAAATCCGCGGGGTCCGGGAATCCCGCCTGATCGGCCCCGCCGGGAACCGGGAATTTTTTATCTTACTTTCCCGCCCGGCCTGAGATAACATACTCAAAAAAAATTGAACCGCAGAGAACGCAAAGAAAAGATTATTTTTTTAGATTGGATGGCCGGAGAATAGAGTTGTTCAACAACTGAAGACTTGGGAATTATAGGTAGGGGATCAGAAATAACCTGGAGGTAACGGGGAAGCGAGAAAAGCAAACTCATACCCGGGACAAGTTAGCCCGCTTCATCTTTCTTTGCGCCTTCGCGGTGAATTACATATATTATGGTTCTCAGCCCTTCAGTCTGGATAAATCCGGCTATTCGGCCATCAAAAACTAAATCTTTATCTTTCTTTGCGTTCTTTGCGTTCTTTGCGGTGAATTAGCATGAAAACGATCGGGATTGTCGCCAACCTGGTGAAGGTAAACGCCCGCGAGCGGGCGGGGGAGATCGGCCGGCGGCTGGAAGACAGCGGGGCCGGGGCGGTCTTCGAGCGGGAACTGGCCGTTGCCCTGGGGCGGGAGGATTCCGCCTTCGACCTGGAGACGGCGGGGGAGGGGATCTCCGCCCTGGTCGTCTTGGGCGGCGACGGGACCCTGATCCGGACGTTCCGCCGGCTGCGGCACAAGGAGATCCCCCTGCTCGGGATCAATCTCGGGGGGCTGGGCTTCCTGACCGAGGTCCGCCTGGACGACCTTGACCGGGCGCTGGACGATCTCCTGGCTGGCCGGCTGAAAGTGGAAAAAAGAATGACCCTGAACGGCTCCCGCCTTCGCGGGGGGGAAACCCCAGAGAAATTCACCGCTCTCAACGAGATCGTGATCGGGAAGGGCGGACTGGCCCGGGTGATCAAGATGGAGGCCTTTCTGGACGGAGATTACCTGACCGCCTATATGGCCGACGGGATCATCATCGCCACCCCCACCGGGTCGACCGGCTACTCGCTTTCCGCCCAGGGGCCGATTCTCAGCCCGGGTACCGGGGTCATCCTCCTCAACCCGATCTGCCCCCATACCCTGACCAACCGGCCGATTATTATCGGGGGCGAAAGAACGATCCGGATCGTGATGAAGACCGCCCCGGCCGAGACCAGCCTGACCGTGGACGGGCAGTTCGGGTTCGCGCTGCAACCCGGGGACGAAATTACCGCCCGCCGGGGAGTAGATTGTCTCCGCCTGCTCACCGATCCCGTTTCCAATTACTATGCGATCTTGCGCAATAAGCTCAACTGGGGCGGGCGTTCCCACTACGGGGGATGAGCCGGGGAAGAAAAATTTGGCAACCTGAGGTTTGATACCGTATACTATATTCTTTTTCAACCAGGCTCCGGCTACAGTTCCCAATGCCCAGAATAAACATCAACCAATCGCGCTGCAAGGGATGCGGTCTCTGCGTCGACGTCTGCCCGAAGAACCTGATTTCCGTCGCCGGGGAGATGAACAAGAAAGGGGTCTACCCTTCCTTCAGCCCCCAACCCGAACTCTGCACCGGCTGTCGGCTCTGCGTCACCGTCTGCCCCGACGTCGCGATCACGATCTTAGAGGAATAATCCGGGAATTATTCTTATCGTGAAGGAAAATACCACAATCGAGCCGGCGTTGTTCTGCGGCAACGAGGCGATCGGGGAAGCCGCGATCCAGGCCGGCTGCCGGGCCTACTTCGGCTACCCGATCACTCCCCAGAACGAGCTGACCGCCTATATGGCGAAACGGATGGGCGAGGAGGGGCGGGTCTTCATCCAGTCGGAGAGCGAACTGGCCGCGATCAGTATGGTCTTCGGGGCCGCGGCCGCCGGGGAGCGGGCGATGACCTCCTCCTCCAGCCCCGGGGTCAGCCTCAAGCAGGAAGGTATCTCCTACCTGGCCGGCTGCGAGCTGCCGGCGGTGATCGTCAATATGTCCCGGGGCGGGCCGGGGCTGGGCAACATCGGCCCCGCCCAGGCGGATTATTACCAGTCGACCCGGGGCGGCGGCCACGGCGATTACCGGACCCCGGTTCTGGCCGGGGCCTCGGTCCAGGAGCTGGCCGACCTGACCTTCCTCGCCTTCGACATCGCCGACCGCTACCGGACCCCGACCCTGATCCTCGGCGACGGGATCCTCGGCCAGATGATGGAACCGGCGGTAATCACCCACCCCGAACCAACCGAGCTGCCCGCTAAGGACTGGACCCTGACCGGGTCGAGAGGCCGCCCGCCGAGATCGATCAAGTCCCTTTACCTCGGCCCCGGCGAACTGGAAGCCCACAACCGCAAGCTCCAGGAAGTTTACCGGACGATCTCCGAGACCGAGGTCCGCTGGGAATCTTTGATGACCGAGGACGCCTCCCTGGTCCTGGTCGCTTACGGGATCACCGCCCGGATCTGCCGGGAAGTCGTCTTCCGGCTGAGGAAGGAAGGTCTTCCGGTCGGACTGCTCCGGCCGATCACCCTCTGGCCTTTCCCGGATAAAGCGATCCGGGAATTGAGCCGGACGGCGGAGAAGTTCCTCTCCGTGGAGATGAACTTCGGGCAGATGGTGGATGATGTCCGGCTGGCGGTGAACGGCAACTGCCCGGTGGAATTTTTCGGCCACGGCGGGGGAGAGATCCTGACCGGGGCGGAGATAATGGAAGCGGCGCGAGGACACCTTCCCCGATGAAGAGCGGCGGAGAAAAATTCATTTACCGGCGGCCGGAGAGTCTCCAGGACGTCCCTACCCATTACTGCCCCGGGTGCGGCCACGGGACCGTTCACCGGATCATCGCCGAGGTGATCGACGAGCTGGGAATCCGGGAACGGACGGTCGGGATCGCCCCGGTCGGCTGCGCGGTCCTGGCCTACGATTACTTCAACTTCGACGTCACCGAGGCCGCCCACGGCCGCCCGCCGGCGGTGGCTACCGGCTTAAAGCGGGTCCGGCCCGACCTGATCGTCTTTACCTACCAGGGCGACGGGGACCTGGCCGCGATCGGTACCGCCGAGATCATCCACGCCGCCAACCGGGGAGAGAAGATCACGGTGATCTTCGTCAATAACGGGATCTACGGGATGACCGGAGGACAGATGGCCCCGACCACCCTGGTCGGGCAGGCCACCGCCACCAGTCCCCGGGGTCGGGATTGCGAGGAGACCGGTCCCCCGATCAAGGTCTGCGAGATGCTGGCTCCCCTCGACGGGACCGACTATATCGCCCGGGGGGCGCTCGACACCCCCGCCCATACCAGAGTTCTGAAAGGCTATATCAAGAAAGCCTTCCTCAACCAGGTCGAGGGCCGCCGATTTTCCCTGGTCGAAGCCCTCTCGCCCTGTCCCACCTACTGGCGGCTGACCCCCCAGGACTCCCTGGCCCGGATCGGCGCCGAGATCATCCCCCATTTCCCCCTGGGAGTAATCAAGGATGAAGAATAACCGGACCCCCGAGATTGCTGCCGCCGCCCCGGACTCCCCCGCCGCGGAGAGGACGATTATGGCCGGCTTCGGCGGCCAGGGGATTATGCTGGCCGGGAAGATCGCCGTCCGGGCCGGGATGTTTCTCGGCCGACGGATCACCTATATCCCCTCCTACGGGGCCGAGGTCCGGGGGGGGACCGCCCACTGCCACGTGACCGTCTCCCGGTTCGAGATCGCCTCGCCGATCATCGCCCGGCCCGACTTCTGCCTGGTGATGAACAGCCCCTCCCTGGCCAAGTTCGCCGGCCGGGTTCGGGAGGGCGGGATCCTGCTCATCAACAGCTCCCTGGTCGACGAACCCTCGGGGAGGAGCGATCTCACCGAGGTCCGGATCCCGGCCAACCGGATCGCCGAGGATCGCGGCACGATCAAGGCCGCCAATATGGCCCTCCTGGGAGCTTTCATCCGCCACTCGAAACTTATCACCCTGGAAGCGGTCCGCCAAATTCTCGAGGAGGCTATCCCCCCTCGTCACCGGAATCTCCTCGAGATCAACCTGGCCGCCCTGGGGGACGGTTATGAACAAGCCTGAACCCCCGCCCCGGGTCCGTTTCGCCCCTTCTCCCACCGGCTCGCTCCACGTCGGTGGGGCGAGGACCGCTCTCTTCAACTGGCTCTTCGCCCGGGGGCGGGGCGGGACTTACATCCTCCGGATCGAGGATACCGACCGCCTCCGCTCGCGGGAGGACTTGAGCCGGGAGATCATCGCCGAACTCGGCTGGCTGGGACTGGACTGGGATGAGGGACCGGTCTTTCAATCCCGCCGCGGCGAGCTCTACCTCCCCCCCGCCGAACGGCTCCTGGAAGCAGGCCTGGCCTACCGGAGCGAACCGGACCCGGAAGGGAGGACGGCAATTATCCTCAGGGTCGAGCCGGAGGAGATCACGGTCTTCGACCGGGTCTACGGGAAAATTACCGTCGCCGGGTCGGAACTGAAAGATATCGTCCTGATCAAGTCCGACGGCTCCCCCGCCTATAATTTCGCCTGCGCGGTCGACGACCACGAGATGGGGATAACCCACGTCATCCGCGGCGACGACCACCTCCCCAACACCCCCAAGCAGATCCTCCTCTACCGGGCCCTGGGCTGGGGGCCGCCGGTCTTCGCCCACCTCCCGCTGATCCTGGGAGCCGACAAGACCCCATTGAGCAAGCGGCACGGCGCCACCTCGCTCAAGGCCTTCCGGGAAGCGGGGATCCTCCCCGACGCCCTGGTCAACTACCTGGCCCTGCTCGGATGGTCGCCGGGCGGGGACCGGGAAATAATGACCGGGGAGGAACTGGTGAGGGAGTTTTCCTTAAAGAAGGTCAACCGGAAAGCGGCGGTCTTCGATCATCAGAAGCTGGTCTGGATGAACGGACGCTACATCCAGGCCGCCGCGCCGGAAGAACTGGCCGAACGCCTCCGGCCGCTCCTGGCGGGGACGGAATGGGAATCCGCCTCGCCGGAGAAGTTGCAGTCGGTCATCTCCCTGCTCGGCCACCGTCTGAAGACCCTGGCCGACTTTACCGACCTGGCCGGGTTCTGCCTCGAAGGGGAGATCGGCTATGACCCGGAGGCGGTCGCCAAACACTGGGCCGGGGAAGATACCGGGGAGATCCTGGCCGAGACCCGGGAGGCGATCGAGCGGGCCGAACCCTTTACCCGGGAGGGGTTGGAAGAGGCCCTCCGGGCGGTGGTCGAGCGCCGGGGGATCAAGGCCGGAGCCCTGATGCAGCCCCTCCGGGTCGCCCTGACCGGACGGAAGGACAGTCCGGGGATCTTCGAGATCGTCGCCCTGCTCGGACGAGAGGTCACTCTCGACCGCCTGAACCGGGCCCTGGTCTTTCTCGGAAAAAACTCCTAGCCGGTTATGAACCTCCCCAACCAGATCACCATCGGACGGCTGGCGGCGGTGCCGTTCTTCGCGGCGGCCCTGCTCCTTTACGGCCGGACCGGGAACCCGGTTTATTACGGGGCCGCCCTGGTTATCTTTGTCCTGGCCGTGATCAGCGACGGGCTCGACGGCTACCTGGCCAGGTCGAGAAACCAGCAGACCCGCCTCGGCACCTTTCTCGACCCCCTGGCGGATAAATTCCTCCTCGACTGCGCGCTGGTCATCCTGGCCCTCGGGATGGGAAACCTCTACCGGATCCCGGCCTGGTTCGCCGGGGTGGTTATCGCCCGCGACCTGGTCCTGCTCGCCCTGGCGATCCGCTTCCACTCCCGGTGGGACCGGGGAGAAGTCCGGATCCGGCCCAGTATCTGGGGGAAAACCTCGGCGGTGCTGGTGATGGCGATCGTGATCTGGGTCCTGATCCATCCCTCCGGCCCCCCCCTGATGATTACCCGGTTCGCCCTCTATCTGACCGCCGGGCTGACGGTGGTCTCCGGGGTTTTATACTTCCTGGATGTCCGCCGGGCGGAGGCGTCTCGATGAACTCTTCTCCTTCCGCTTCGCTCCCCCTGGTCGCCGTCGTCGGCCGGCCCAATGTCGGCAAATCCACGCTTTTTAACCGCCTGATCGGTCGGCGGGTCGCGGTCGTTCACAACGAGGCCGGCACCACCCGCGACCGGATTTACGGCCAGGTCCACTGGGATAACCGGGCTTTCCGGCTGGTCGATACCGGTGGCTTGATCCCGGGCGGGCAGGAAGGCCTGGAGGAGAAGATCGCCCTCCAGGTGGCGGCGGCGGTCGGAGAGGCTGATCTCTGCCTGCTGACGGCTGATATCCAGGAGGGGCTCAACCCTCTCGACGGGGAGGTGGCCCGGGTCCTCCGTCACCGGGGGAAGACGGTCATCGTGGCGCTGAACAAGGCCGACAACCCGGAACTGGAACTCGGGGAGAGTGAATTCGCCCGGCTCGGCTTCGCCCCGGTTTTCCCGATCTCCGCCCTGCACGGTCTCGGCATCGGAGAACTGCTCGACGCGGTCATCGCCTGCCTCCCCCGGGCCTCGGCTCCCCTCCGGCCCCGCCCGCCCTCGCTGGCCGTGGTCGGGCGGCCCAATGTCGGGAAGTCAACCCTGGTCAACCGGCTGGCCGGGAGCGACCGGGTGGTGGTGGACGATCGCCCGGGGACGACCCGGGACGCCGTCGATACCGCGATCGTGTGGCGGAGCCGGGAGCTGAACCTGATCGACACCGCCGGTCTCCAGCGGCGGAGCCAGGGTCAATCACCGCTGGATTTTTTCAGCCTCCACCGGACCCGGAAGGGGATTGAGCGCTCCGACGTGGTCCTCCTGCTTATGGAGACCCCCGAAGCCCCGACCCGGACCGACGCCAATTTCATCAAGATGGCCCTGGACAGCGGGAAGGGCTGTATCCTCGGGATCAACAAGTGGGATCTCTCCGGTCGACTGACCCGCCGGGAATACCGCCGGACCCTCGAATACAAGCTCCCCTTTGCCGGTTTCCTCCCGGTAATCTTCTTCTCCGGGCTCACCGGGACCGGTCTCCGGCCCCTGATGGAGACGGTCTTCCTGGTCGCTTCCCGGCGGGCGGAGAAGATCAGCACCGGAGTCCTCAACCGGATCTTAAGCCAGGCCCAGGAGAAAGTCCCCGGCCGGAGGAGAAAGCACTCCTCGCTGAGAATCTTTTACGCCGTCCAGACCCGGACCGCGCCTCCGGTCATCCGGCTCTTCGTCAACAACCCCGAGCTTCTCTCCGACAATTACCGGAAATACCTGGAGAGGATTCTTCGGGCGGCTTGCGGATTTGAAGGTGTGCCGATCCGTTTCGAATTGAGAAAAAGAAGGGAATAGGGAATGGGGAATGGGGAATGGGACATTGACGGGCGGGGCGGGGGTATGTTATAACACTTGGGAATCGAATCGCTATCGGGATCGAAAAGTCAGACCGGCCAACCCGGAATAATCGATAGCGATCCCGATTGCGACTTATTTGTACCAATCTCGCGGGAAATATTTATGAAGATCAGCCGGGAATTTATCCACCAGCTTCCCAAGACCGACCTCCACGTCCACCTCGACGGTTCGTTGAGGATGGCGACCATCCTCGATTTGGCTTCCCAGGGGGTCGATCCCGGCGACGGGCCGAGCTACGGCCCCGAGGAGATTGAGAAGACCCTGGTTCCCGGGCGGGACTACGGCAGCCTGGCCGAGTACCTCAAGGATTTCGAGATCACCCTCTCCCTGATGCAGACCCCCCCAACCCTGAAGCGGATCGCCTATGAACTGGCCGAGGACTGCGCCGAGGAAAATATCCGCTACGTCGAGGTCCGGTTCTCCCCCATCCTCCATACCCGGGCCGGACTTACCCTGCCGGAGGTGGTGGAGAGCGTAATTGCCGGGCTGAAGCAGGCTGAAGACAGCTTCAATATCCGGACCGGGATCATCATCTGCGGAATCCGGAATATGGATCCGGAAACCTCCTACCGGCTGGCCGAACTGGCGGTGGCCTACAAGCGGCGGGGGGTGGTGGGTTTTGATCTGGCCGGGGAGGAGAAGGATTTCCCGGCCAAGGATCACCGGGAGGCTTTCAACCTGATCATCAACAACAATATCAACTCTACCGTCCACGCCGGGGAAGGTTTCGGGCCGGGGTCGATCGCCCAGGCGATCCATTACTGCGGGGCCAACCGGATCGGCCACGGGACTCGGCTGAAAGAGGATCGGGAACTGCTCAACTACGTCACCGACCACCGGATCCCGCTGGAAATCTGCCTGACCAGCAACCTCCAGACCGGGATCGTGGATTCGATCCGCGACCATCCCTTCAGTTATTATTACCGCTACGGGGTCCGGGTCACCGTCAACACCGACAACCGGCTGATGTCCGACACCTCGATCACCCGGGAACTGGCTTTAGCCGCCGAGAACTTTTCCCTCACCCCCTTCAATCTCCGGGATATCCTCCTCAACGGATTCAAGAGCGCTTTCCTCGCCTACGGCGAGAAGGTCCGGCTGATCAAGCTCTCCCTGGCCGAGATCGATTACCTGATCCGCCTGGAATACCCGGATTACGACGGCGACCCCAGTTTCCACACTTAATTATTCCCCGCGGGCATTATTATCCATTCGTCGGCTGAAGTCGGGGGAGAGGTAAGGAGCATCTGTTCAGATGAGCAAGGATCGTATCTACCGGGTCGGGGTCCAAGCGGAATTCTCCGCGGCCCACTTCCACGGGGGGGCGGCGGAGAGCTGCCGCCGGCTCCACGGTCATAACTACCGGGTCGAGGTCGAGATCGCCTCCCCAACCCTGGAAAACGGGATGGTTATCGACTTCGGGGAAGTCCGGAAGCGGTTGGGAGAAGCGGTCGACGGCTGGGATCACCGGGTCCTCAACGAAGTCGGGGAGTTCGCCGGAACCGAGCCGACAACCGAGGTGATCAGCCAACGGCTTTACGACCGCCTGGCCGGCGCTTTCCCCGGTCCGGCCGAACTTTGCCGGGTTACCGTCTGGGAGACCGGAGACTGCTGGGCAAGTTACGGTGCGGCGCCGGAGTGACCCTGAACCGGATACGAGGACTGAACCAAAGGAGAGAGATATGACCAAGTTTCTCAGCATTATTCTCGCGCTATTCTGTACTGTCCTGCCGGGATCGCTCGCCTGCTTGGCGGCGGAGGAAGCCCCGCCCGATCCCGCTCCGGCGGCCGCGGCAAAACCGGTGGACGACGCCGAGATCGGCCGGTTGGTCGAGGGGCTTAAAGGCTGGGACCGGGACCAGGTTCAGGCCAACTCCGACGCCCTGGCCAAAATCGGGGAGCCGGCGGTCCCCGCCCTGATCGGCGCCCTGAAAAACGAAGATCCCGGGGTCCGTTCCAGCGCCGCCCGGGTCCTGGGGGAGATCGAGGCGAAGGAAGCGGCCGTTCCCCTGGGAGAACTTTTCGACGATCCCAAGTACTGGGTAACCAGGAACGCCGTCTATTCCCTGGGGAATATCGGGGGGCCGGAGTCGGTGGAGTTGCTGAAGAAGGCTCTCACCCATTACCGTCCCCAGGTCCAGGAAGCCGCCCTCTGGGGCCTGGACGAACTCCAGGAACAGTCGGCCATCCCCGAGATCAGCGACCTGATGGTCTCCGCTCCCGATCAGTATGTCCGCTGGCGGGCGATGACGGTTCTCCGTTCCCTGAAGGAGGGCGAGGAGATAACTTTCCTGATCAAGACCCTCAACGATCCGGAAGCGGACGCCACCAAACGGCGTAACGCCGCCGTGATGCTGGGAAGCCTGGAAGT
>JAVCCZ010000082.1 GCA_030765265.1 Candidatus Erginobacter occultus | reverse complement strand
GAATCCCTGCCTCTCCGTTGTATTATTTTCGCTTTGCGAAAATAATAGGATGGAAGATTATGGCTGCGGAAGATAAGTTGGTTTTAGTCTGGCGGTTCGAGGACGAGGGGTTGGGGATTTTGATCCGCAAGGTCCTGGAGGATGAGGGCATCCGCTCCGAGATCAAATCCGAGCAGATACCCTGGATGGACGGGATTATGAAGACGGCCCGGGGTTACTGGGGCGACCTGATGGTCCTGGAGGAGGAAGCCGACCGGGCCCGGGAAATTATCCGGTCCTACCTGGAAGAAGACGCCAATGAGGATCGGGCAGGGTCTGAATAACCTCGCCTGGTCTTCTCCGGGATATGATCCTGGTCGAAAATCGGAGATAACCCGGAAATTGCCACCTATTGTATTTCGAAGAATTTAAATACCGCGCTAAGCGGGGAGCCAGCGGTGCCCTGATCCCCGGGTTCGCCCGGGGTGACCTGCAATCCGCTTCGCAGGGCCGAATTCCCGATCGAGGGGTTTTTTCGGTTCCGGCGGAACCGTTTAGAGAAGCGTTGAAGCCCGGGTCCCGCGCACGCGACGCCGGCCAACCCCGTCAGGTCCGGAAGGAAGCAGCGGTAAGTCGGCCTCTCGCGGGGCGTGGAATAACCCGGGGTGAGCCGATCGGCGGGGAAGCCGGGTCCGGAAGCCTCGACAGAGGGTGCGCGGTATTTTATTATTCCGGAGGAAATAATTTATAATGTATCAGGCATTGGCGATCAAGTGGCGGCCGAAGCAGTTTGACCAGGTGGTGGGACAGAAGCACGTCACCACCACGCTGGCCAACGCGATCAAGCTGAAGAGGCTCGGCCACGCCTACCTCTTTGCCGGACCGCGGGGGATCGGGAAGACCACCCTGGCCCGGATCTTCGCCAAGGGACTCAACTGCCTCTCCTCGGATGAGCCCGTCGCCGTCCCCTGCGATAAGTGCGATTCCTGCCTCGAGATCGCCGCCGGGAACTCCATCGACGTGATGGAGATCGACGGCGCCTCCAACAACAGCGTCGATGACGTCCGCCAGCTGCGGGAGAACGTCAAGTACGCCCCCTCCCGGAGCCGGAACAAGATCTACATCATCGACGAGGTCCATATGCTCTCCGGGTCGGCCTTCAACGCCCTGCTCAAGACCCTGGAAGAGCCCCCGCCCCACGTCAAGTTCTTCTTCGCCACTACCGACCCCCAGAAGCTCCCCGACACCATCATCTCCCGCTGCCAGCGTTTCGACTTGAGAAAGATCTCCCGGTTCCAGATCGCCGAGCGGCTGCAGCAGATCCTGGAGGCGGAGAAGATCCCCTACGAGAAAGAAGCCCTGCTCGCGGTGGCCGCCGCCGCCGAAGGCGGGATGCGGGACGCGGAATCGCTCCTCGACCAGCTGCTGGTATACTGCGAGAAAGAGATCCGCCGCCAGGACGTGGCCGCCCTTCTCGGCCTCGTCCCCCGGGAGGTGGTGACCGACTGCTCCCGGGCGATCCTGGCGCAGGACCTGTCCCGGATCGTCACCCTGGTCGGGAAAGTAATCGAGCAGGGATGGGATGTGCCGCAGTTTTTGGGCAGCCTGGTCCGCCATTTCCGGGACCTGCTGGTGCTCGAGGTCGCCGGCCCGGAGAAAAACCTGACCGATACCCCGCCGGAGGAGATTGAGGAGGCGCGGAAGCTGAGCGCCGAATTTACCCGCTCCCGGCTGCTCGGGATCCTGAATTCCCTGATCCGGGAAGAGAACCGGATCAAGAACACCCTCTCCGAACAGATCGCCCTGGAGATGACCCTGATCGAGGTCGCCCGCTCCCGGGGACGGGTTTACATTGATGACCTGATCGCCCGGGTGGAAGAACTGGCGTCGGCCATTCCGGAAGGGCCGGCGGCTGCCGGTTCTCCCCCCGCGGCGCCGGCGGTGGATTCTTCCCCCCAGAGAAAAGAAGAAGTAACCGTCCCGGCGGACCCGCCCGGGGAGAGAGATACCGAAGCGGCCAATCCTTCCCCGCCTTGCTCGATCAAGGAAGCCTGGCCCGGATTTCTCGAGACCCTGGGGGCCAACCGTCCGATGCTCAAGGCCTATCTCGTCCAGGGCGTACCGAGGGAGATTGAGGACGGGGTGGTCACCATAACTTTCCGGGAAGAGTTCGACTTTCACCGGGAGGCCCTGGAAGACTCGCCCAAACGCTCTTATATGGAGAACCTGCTCTCCAACAAGGTCGGCCTCCCGGTCCGGCTTGCCTTCCAGGTAGAGACCGGCGGCCCCGCTCCGCAAGACCGCCCCCTGCCGGCCTCCACCCCGCCGCCGAGAAAAGGTTCCCTGATCCGCGATAACCCCCTGATCGAAGCGGCCCTGGATAAGTTTGACGGGACCGTGATCGATGTCAAAGAATAATTGCTGGACCGCAGGTCCGGCCTCCCGGTAAATAATAATATATAGTATAAAATAGTAATATTGAATTTCAGTTAAAGATTAAATATAATATAATTTCGTTGTTCAAATAGGAGGAAATGACCGTGGCCGGAATGGGAAAGATGCTCAAGCAAGCCCAGCAGATGCAGACGAAGCTGCTCCGAATCCAGGAAGAGATCGCGGTGATGGAGGCGGAGGGCAGCGCCGGCGGGGGGATGGTGAAGGCGGTGGTCAACGGAAAAAAGGACCTGGTCTCCATCTCCATCAATCGGGACGTGGTCGATCCCGATGACGTCGGGATGCTCGAGGACCTGGTCCTGGCGGCGGTCCGGCAGGCGGCGGAAAAGGCCGAGGCGGTCGGACAGGAGAAGATGTCGGGCCTGACCGGGGGGATGAATATCCCCGGCCTGGGTATGTAAGGACCCGAGCGAGAACTTTTTTCAGCGATCAATTATGGCCCGTTACCCGCTATTGATGCAGAGGGCGCTCGACGCCCTGACCGAACTTCCCGGGATCGGACCCCGGTCGGCCCAGAGAATCCTCTTCCACATCCTCCGGGAACGACGGGAGGAGACCCAGACCCTGCTCGACTCCCTGGCCGCGGTCAAGGCCCGGATCCGCTTCTGCCCGATCTGCGGCAACCTGACCTCCCACCAGACCTGCTCGATCTGCCGCGATCCGTCCCGCGACCGGGGGTTGATCTGCGTGGTCGAGGACCCCAAGGACGTAATCGCCCTCGAACAGGCGGGAAAGTTCCCGGGGGTCTACCACGTCCTGATGGGAAAGATCGTCCCCCTCGACGGGATCGGCCACGAGGATATCCGGGTCAAGGAACTGCTCGACCGGGCCGCCAAGAACGCCCCCCGGGAAGTAATTATCGCCACCGGATCGGATATTGACGGGGAGACCACCGCGCTCTACCTCTCGCGGGAACTGAAGGCCGCCGGGGTGAAGGTGACCAGGATCGCCGCCGGGATCCCGGTCGGCAGTTCGCTGGATTTTATGGATCCGGTTACCCTGATGAAGGCGCTCGAGGGCCGGAGGGAGTATTAACCGGGGAAAAAATTCTTGCGGCCCCCGGGAAGGCGATGTTAGCATTACCTTAAGGATAAATACGCCAACAACAAGTTCAGGAGTGATCCCGTGACAGATATGATTGAGATCAGATGGCACGGCCGCGGAGGCCAGGGGGCGAAGACGGTGGCGGAGTTTCTGGCTCTGGTCGCCCTCAATGAAGGCAAGTACAGCCAGGGTTTTCCCGAGTACGGCCCGGAACGGTCGGGGGCCCCGATCAAGGGCTACACCCGGATCAGTTCCGGCCCGATCAAGATGCACTCCGCCGTCTACAACCCGGATATCGTCCTTGTCCTCGACCCCAGCCTGCTGGAATCGATCAACGTCTGCGAAGGTTTGAAGGAAGGCGGGACGGTGATCATCAATACCACCCGGACAGGCGATCAGCTCCGGGAACAGTTCCCCTTTCTCGAGGGGAAGAAAGTCTGGACCCTGAACGCCGATCAGATCTCGACCGACGAGATCGGCCGGGCGATGCCGAATATGCCCTTGCTCGGCGCCCTGGTCAAGGCCACCGAAGTGGTCGGGCTGGAGTCGGTCACCGGCGATATCAAGAAGGAATTTTCCCGCAAGTTCCCCCCCCCGATCCTGGAAGGCAATATCCGGGCGGTCGAGCGGGCCTATCAGGAAACTGTAACCAGCTAAGGATACTTATTATGAGCGACCAAGCCCCCGGATGGAAAGATCTGCCGATCGGTGGAGTGATCGACCACGCCGGAAACTCCTTTGAATACGAAACCGGCGATTGGCGCGCCGCCCGACCCACGCTCGATAAGAACAAGTGCATCGACTGCCTGCAGTGCTGGGTTTTCTGTCCCGACGGCTCGATCCTGGTCGAGGACGAGAAGATGGCCGGTTTCGATTATCAGCACTGCAAGGGCTGCGGAATCTGCGCCCATACCTGCCCGGTCGACGCGATCGAGATGATTTCGGAGGAAAAAGTCGGCGAGGTCGAGATCGACGAATGGGGGGTCAAGAAGTCCTCTCCCCCGGAAAAAGGCGACCAGGGCTGAAGATAAACTTAGCAAAAAAATTTCGAGGATAATCGTATGACCAATATGCGCGCATTAACCGGCAACGAGGCCGGCGCCTACGCGATCAAGCAGATCGATCCCGACGTGGTTCCGGCTTACCCGATCACCCCCCAGACCGAACTGATGCAGACCTTCGCCCAGTACGTGGCCGACGGTGTGGTCCAGACCGAGATGATCCTGGTCGAATCCGAACACTCGGCGATGTCGGCGGCGGTCGGCGCCTCGGCCGCCGGCGCCCGGGTGATGTCGGCGACCTCGGCTAACGGCCTGGCCCTGATGTGGGAGATCGTTTACATCGCCTCCTCCTCGCGCCTCCCGATCGTCCTCGCCGTGGTCAACCGGGCTCTCTCCGGCCCGATCAACATCCACTGCGATCACGCCGATTCGATGGGCTGCCGGGACGCCGGCTGGATCCAGATTTACGGCGAGAACCCCCAGGAAGTCTACGACAATATGATCCAGGCCGTCCGGATCGCCGAGAACAAGAACGTCCTCCTCCCGGTGATGACCACCCACGACGGTTTCATCATCAGCCACACCGTGGAGCGGGTCGATGTCCTGGAGGACGACCAGGTGAAGAAGTTTGTCGGACAGTATTCCCCCCGCTACCCCCTGCTCGATACCGCCCACCCGGTGACCTACGGGCCGCTCGACCTCCAGGACTATTACTTCGAGCACAAGAAGCAGCAGGCCGAGGCGATGAAGGACGCCAAGAAAGTGATCCTCGAGGTGGGAGCGGAGTACGGAAAGCTTTCCGGCCGGAGTTACGGGTTCTTTGATGAGTACCAGACCGAGGATGCCGAGTACATCGTGATCGCCCTCGGTTCCACCGCCGGCACCGCCAAGGCGGCCGTGGACGAGATGAGGGAGAGGGGGCAGAAGGTCGGCGTGATCAAACTCAGAGTCTTTCGTCCGTTCCCCGCCCCGGAATTGGTCAAGGCGATCTCCGGGGCGAAGGCGGTCGCCGTCCTCGACCGTTCGGAAGGGTTCAACGCCGTCGCCGGCCCGGTCTTCTCCGAAGTCCGTTCGGCCCTCTACCGGAAATCGGATATCCCGGTCTCCGCTTATGTTTACGGTCTGGGCGGGAGAGATATCACCCCGGAGATGATCTCCGGGGTCTTCGCCGATCTCAAGAGCGGCCGCCTCCACGAAGAGGAAGCCTTCCACCTCGGCCTGCGAGAATAACCGGAGCACAGAAAAAAGGCAGCACAGACATTCCTGTCTGTGCCCAATGAGCAAACAAAGAACAAGGAAGAAGCTATGGCCCTTAACCTGAAAGAACTCTCGAAGAAGCCCGAACTCCTCAGCCCCGGCCATCGGGCCTGCGCCGGCTGCGGGTCCGTGATCGCCATCCGCCAGGCCCTGATGGCCGTCGAGGGCCCGGTGGTGGTCGGCTTCGCCACCGGCTGTATGGAGGTCTCGACCACCATCTACCCCTACACCTCCTGGCGGATCCCCTACATCCACGACGCCTTCGAGAACGCCGCCGCCACCATCAGCGGGGTGGAGACCGCCTTCCGGTCCCTGAAGAAGCAGGGGAAGATCAAGGGGGATATGAAGTTCATCGCCTTCGGCGGCGATGGCGGGACCTACGACATCGGTCTCCAGTCGCTCTCCGGCGCCCTGGAGCGGGGTCACGACTTCCTCTACATCTGCTACAACAACGGCGCCTATATGAACACCGGAATCCAGCGTTCCAGCGCCACCCCCTTCTGCGCCGCCACCACCACCAGCCCGGCCGGCGAGGTGGTCCCGGGGAAGGCCCAGTTCCCCAAGGACCTGACCGCCATCGTCGCCGCCCACCACGTCCCCTACGCCGCCCAGGCCTCGCCCCACAACTGGCGGGACTACATCGGCAAGGTGAAGAAGGCCCTGGCCATCGAGGGGCCGACCTTCATCAACGTGATCGCCTCCTGTTTCCGCGGCTGGCGGACCGAGCCCACCACCTCGATCGATATCGTCAAGATGGCGGTCGAGACCTGTTTCTGGCCTCTCTACGAGGTCGAGAACGGCGAGTACAAGCTCAATTACAAGCCGAAGGAGAAGCTCCCGATCGAGGAGTGGATCAAGGTCCAGGGGAGGTTCAAGCACCTGCTCGACGAGAAGTACAAGCCGCTCCGCGAGGAGTTCCAGGCCAACGTCGACCAGGAATGGGCGGCGCTGCTGGAGAAGACCGGCGACCAGGTCCAGAAAGTCGCCGTCTGACCCAAAAAATATCCTTTCACCTTCCTCGCCCCCGCGGGCGGGGACCAACCACCTGCCGCCGCCCCAGCCTCGCCGGCATAAAATTAACCGCGGGCGTAAGCCCGTGGGATCCAATCCGCCTAAAAAATCTCAAAGCCCCCGCAGGGGGCGATACAGAAATAGCCACGGGCGCCAGCCCGTGGAATCAGGGTCGCTTAAAGATTCTCAAAGCCCCCGCAGGGGGCGGCACTGATATCGCCGCGGGCGTAAGCCCGCGGCTAACTGTCCTATCTCCTTCCTGAAACCCCGTCGCCAATTATAACCGGAGAATGTCCGAGGCAAGCGAAAACATCTATTGCATTTATTAGCTCTGTACGGGATGCTGTACATATGAAAGCCATAACTTACACCGCCGCCCGGGAAAACCTGGCGGATACGATGGAACGCGTCTGCGAGGATCACGCCCCGGTGATTATCACCCGTCGCCGGGATCAGGCCGTCGTGATGCTCGCGCTCGAGGACTACGAGGCGCTGGAAGAGACGGCCTACCTGCTCCGCAGCCCCCGAAACGCCCGGCGGTTGCGGGAAGCCGTGGAACAACTCCGGGCAGGCGAGGGAACGGAGCGGCAACTCCCGGACCTGGAATGAAAATAGTATCCGCCGACCGGGGGTGGGAGGACTTCACCTACTGGATCGAGCACGACCGCAAGATCGCGGCCAGGATAGTACGGTTGCTCAAAGAGATCGAACGCGATCCCTTCCAGGGACTGGGAAAACCCGAACCCCTCAAGTATGGCCTGACCGGCTTCTGGTCCCGGCGCGTTACCGAGGAGCATCGATTGGTATATTCCGTCGGCCGCGGCCAAATATTCATCGCCCAGGCGCGATACCACTATTAATGGGGCCGAACAATTTCGAAAAAATTGAAAATTTTTCTGAAAATTTTTCTTGCCCCGGACCGGGCTTGCTGGTATATTAAAATTGCTGGACGGCAAAAGACCAGTCCAAGATACCGGAAGATCCGGTTGTGACTTCCGGAAGCGTCAGGACGGGACAGCCCGCGAAAGCGGCGCCCATTCGGGAAACCGAAGCGCTACCACCCCTTGCGCCGTCCAGCTCTTTTTTTCGCAAGGTATAATCGCCGCGCTAACTTAAAGATTTCCGGATAGGATATTCAATCAGATAGCCGGGCGGTCGAGCACGAGTCCGCGAATCAGGTTCGAGGTTGAAACAGCCTGAGGTGTCAGGACAAGATCCGGGTTTCCGGAGCACCTTTACCTCATTGTGACGGCCGTCCCGGCTTTTTTCTGTTGAAATCCGGTCCGGATAAAGTAGACTTCACCCTGTTGTACCGGCGGCCCCGACCGCCGACTATTCTTTTAGAAACATCAGTAGATGCGGTGAGGTATTTGATTCCCATAACCGATTACTGATTACCGATTACTAATTCATTCCCCGGTAGCTCAATGGTAGAGCGGGTGGCTGTTAACCACTAGGCTGCAAGTTCGAGTCTTGCCCGGGGAGCTATCATGGTCAAAAGGTAGAACTTCTCTTTCGAGTGGTTCTACCTTTTTTCTTCCCAGGGGGACGGTGTATTCAATGGTCACATCGGGGAGGTTGACCTCGATCCGCTTCACGAACGACCGCAGGAAAGATTTCTGCTCCATAATGGAGCCCTTGCTCAGAAGGGATTTGAGGTCCTCGGCGTATTCCTTTATCGCCGGGGCGGATAAGAGTTTCACTTCCTCGCTCTCCAGGTCCTCCACGAAGGAATTTCTCTTCATCTCCAGTTCGTCTATCCGCGCCTTCAACTCCCGTATCCGGGGCGCGAGATCTCCTATCTCCAGCTTCCCGGTCTCCAGCGCGTCGTAGAGCTTGTGAAGCCGCTCCCGCATGTCCCCGATCTGTCGATCCACCCCATCCAGCTTCTCCTCGGCCTCGTCTTTCGAGTTCCGGATTTCCTCGTTAGTGAGCTTCACCAGCTCCGTCAAATTGTCCTCGGTGAGAATGTTCGCCTTGATCCGGTCAATGACGAACGACTCCAGACGATCCTTGTTGACGAGCCGCGCGTCGCACACGTCTTTCCCCCTCTTGCAGTAGTTCTGGCAGGCGTAATAGTAATACTTGGAGGATTTGGCCGCGCAGCCGAGCATGGCGAGTCCGCATTTCCCGCAGTAGAGGAACCCGCTCAAAAGGTATCCGCTGTTCAGTGTCCGGGGGTGGGTGATCCGGGGGCTCCTTTTCCTCATAAGTATTTGAATCTTCTTGAACGCCTCCCGGCTGACCAGGGCGGGATGATTGTTCTCGACCCGGATAACCTCGCTCTGGTCGTTTGGCCGAGGTACTCCATTTCTTCTATTCTGCCGGTTCCAGACCAATGTCCCCGTGTAGGTCTCGTTCTTGAGGATGCTGTAAATGGTGCTCTTGCTCCAGGCGCGCCCCCGGTTGGTCTGCAACCCCTCGCCGTTGAGGACATTCACGATGTCCTTTGCCCCCATCCCCTCCGCGCTCATTTTGAATATCCGTGTGACCACCGGCCCGTAAACCTTGTCGGGGACGAGGCGGGTCTTCTCGTTCGCCCCATCCTTGACCTTCTTCCCCTTGTAGCCAATCAGGATGGTCCCCCCGCAGTGGTATCCCCGCGACGCGTTCTCCTTCAAGCCCCGGAGCGTGTCCTGCGCGAGGTTGGTTGAATAAAACTCGTCAATGACCTCGATCATCCCTTCCAGGAGCTTCCCTGCCGGCGATTCGTCCGTTTGCTCGTTGATGGAGACCACGGAAATCCCGTGCTTCCGCAAGAGCGACTTGTAGATGATGGAATCCTCGCGGTTCCGGGCGAAGCGCGAGAGCTTCCAGACCAGGATCGCGTCGAAGGCCTTTTCCTTCTTCCGGGCCAGGGCAATCATATCCTTGAAGGCGGGACGGTTGGCCGTCCGTGCACTTTGCGCCTCGTCCACGAACTCTCGGTATACCTTCCAATCCCGCGCTTCCGCGTGCTTCCGCAGCGCCTTAAGCTGGGCGGCGATGGACAGGTCCTTCTCGACCTGCTTCTCCGAAGACACCCGGGCGTAGAGAACTACCTTCACATCAACCCCCTGTGGCCGAAACTAAGCTTCATCTGGCGGTCCGGGAGCCATAAAAGGACGATCATCTTCCCTGATTCCCCCAGCGGCAGGCACTCCGCGTTATAGGACCACCTGTCCGACGAGCCGAAGACGGCGGCCGGCACTTCCCCGAGCATCCTTCGCTGGTTATGCCAGGCTTCGAAGAGCAAATTCCCCGCCTCGATCCCCTGTCCCGGTCTTATGAATTTAGGGAAGAAATGGGAACGGACGGAATATTTTACTGAGAGAGGGTATCTCTCTGTATTGAATGGGGAGTAGACCCTACTCTCCAGGATGAGGCGGGGAAGGGGCGGTTGTTCTGGTGTGAAAACAGAATTGCTCGCTAAATTCCGATAATCCGCCG
>JAVCCZ010000151.1 GCA_030765265.1 Candidatus Erginobacter occultus | reverse complement strand
TGGTCGATGCAGTGGTCGGCCGACCAGGCCTTCTCGTTGTCGATGAAGACCTCCTCCTCGACCTTGCCGGAGACCGACTCCCAGGAGTGGCGCCAGCCGGGGTAAAAGCCCAGGATCAGGTCGGGGGCGTTATCCTTGTAGGGGCCGGTGTAGATCTCGGCGGTATCGTAAACGGCGGCCAGCGGGGGGCGGTTCTCCCAGCCGGGGTCCTTCAGAGCGGTCAGCTTCCCGATCAGCTCCCGCTTCAGAGCCCCGGCCGCTGCCGGGTTCACGATCCCCGCCTGCTCCCGGCCCTTCAGGTTGAGGTAGACCCCGGAGAGCCCGAAGGCGTAGGCCCGGGTCTTAGACCAGTCGACGTCCCGGTACCACTCACCCGAAGTCGTGAAACCCTCCTTCAGGGCCAGGTAGCCGTTCCGGTAGAGCCAGGTGTTGACGTTCACCCCCCTCCGGAAGAGCTTGAAGCCGTGGTCGGAGACGACCAGGAGGAGGTCGCGGGCCTTGAGCTTCCCGAGGATTTTTCCCACCATCTCGTCCATCCGCCGGTAGAGCTGCTCGATCACTTCCGGCCGGGGGACGTGTCCTTCCTTCAACGCCGGGTGGTCGTCCTCCAGGTAGCGCCAGAATTCGTGCTGGATTACGTCGGTGGTGTCGAAGACGCAGCAGAGCAACCCCTTCTTCATACCCTTTAAACTGTGGAAGAAGATCTCTTCGAGCTTATCGTGGACGCCGTAGGCCTGCTGGAGAAAGCCATCGTCGGTCAGGACCCCCTCGTTCAGCGCCCAGGTATCCTGGGGGAGGCCGAGGGTGGCGAAATGGTCGAAGAGCTTGGCCAGGTGGATCGAGTAGATGAAGGGATGGGAGATCGGGAGGGCGGGTTTTTCCGGGTCGATCTGGATCGGGGAGAGGTAGAGTTCGACCTCCGGATCGAGGCTTTTCAGGAAGAACTGGGCGATCCCCTTCACTTTCCCCACCGGCCCGGCCCGGAAGGAGAGGGGGACCCAGGGAGAGAGGACGCCGAGTTCAAGTTCCAGCTTCTCCCCGCCCGCGTCGATCCGCGCCCGGCCGGTCCCGCGGTCAATCTCGATCCGCAGTCCGACGGTGAGGTCCTTCCCCGGGCGCCGGGGGTCGGAGGGGCCGGAGATCTCGGTCTCGTAAACCGGCCCTTCCCCCTCCAGCCGGCAGCGGTAGCCGGAGGTCAGCTCGGCGCCGTCGGACTTTTCGCTGGTATAGTACGTAAAAGTCCCCTGGGAGCCCTTCAGATCCGGGGTGCAGAGTCCCGAGAGGAGCAGCCCCCGGTGGGGCTCGGGGGGGAAAGTGATCGGAACCTTGAGGATAATACTGAAGATCCCGTGCTCGCCGAGGATCTTCCAGAAGGGGACGGACTTGCGGAGCATCTTGATGACCGGCTTGCCGACCGGGATCTTGAGCGGCCCGATCTTGATCGACCGGCCGGAGGTGTTGATCTCGGCCGAGGAGAGGGCGGGGAGATAGGTCTTGGGGTCGCGGCGGAGAAAGTCGAAGATGTTATGCTTGCCCGGGTTGACCCCGGTCATAAAGGTCGACCAGGCGACCGGGGAGATCGGCGGGTTGCTGGTCCCCAGGGGCCGGAAGGTCCCGTTCTTTTTCAGGCCGGCGAGCTGGGGGAGGATCCCCCGGTCGATAAAGCCTTGCGCCAGCTCGGGGTCGAGGCCGTCGAGCCCGAGGATGATCAGCCGGTCGACCGCCGCCTTGCCGTGCTTCTTCTTCCTCTTCAAAGCGCTCAGGGCCAGCCGGAAGGGCAGGGTAAAGACCAGGAGAAAGACCACCACCACCGCCCCGAGGACGAAGATAAATGAACTTAAAAAGGCGAACCCGGCCCCGGGCCCGATATAGGCCAGGGCGGGGGGAGGAGCGAGCAGACGGAGGGCCGCGGCGAAAACAATTATCAACAGGATCTTTTTCATCTGGTATATTCGGTTGGTTTAAACGGAGGGGGAAAACTCCGCGGAATAAAGAAGTTAAAATACCATCCCCGGCCCCGTCCCGCAAGCCGATTCGGGTGGATCGGACCCCCGAAGAGTTGCTTCACCGGATATAGTATTATATGATTAACCTAGCCGTTAAGCTGACGGTGGAAAAGACAACGAACCGGAAAGGAGAATCAATTGAACTTGTTACTAAGAAATACCGCGCCGCTTTTGGCCGCGCTGGCCCTGGCTCTCGTCCCGGCCGGCTGCGGGGGATCGGCGAAAGAACAAACGTCCTTCTCCGGGAAGGCCCCCCATTTCGAACTGGAAAATTTTTCCGGGGGGAGGGTCCGCCTCTCCGATTACCGGGGAAAGGTGGTCCTTCTCAACTTCTGGGCCACCTGGTGCCCGCCCTGCGTAACCGAGACCCCGGATTTTGTCAACCTCTACAAGAACTACCGGGAACGGGGACTGGTCATCCTCGGGGTGAGCCTCGATCAGAACCCCCGGGCCGTCCTCCAGCCCTTCATCCGGAAGCATAAGATCGAATACCCGATCCTCCTGGCCGACCGGCGTGTGACCAACGATTACGGCGGGATCACCAGTATCCCCACCACCTTTCTCATCGACCGCGAGGGTATAATTCGGGAACAGTACGTCGGTTACCAACCGAAGAGCGTTGTTGAGAAGGCGATCAAGCAACTGCTCTAGCCCGGTTCGCCGGGGTCAGGGCCGGCCCAAGCCTATGAAAACTTCGGCAAAGATTTCCCGGATTCTTTTTCGGAAACAATATCATTCGGTTCTCCTGCTTCTGCTCCTGGCGGGGGTGCTGCTCGCGCTGGGGGTCTGGCTGGGCGAGAACGGGCTGGTCCAGAGAAACGCCCACTACCTCTGCCTTGACTGCATCGGGATCGGCTGATGGGCCGGCTGCGGAAGATCGTCCAGGGACTGGCCGCGGCGGCGGCCAACTCCGCTTTTCTCCTCGGTCAGACCCGGATCGACCGGATCTACCAGGGACCGCTGAAGCAGTTCTGCACGCCGGGGCTGAACTGCTACGCCTGTCCCTACGCGGTCAACGCCTGCCCGCTGGGATCGCTCCAGTACTTCATCGGCTACGGAAAGTACCATTTCTCGCTCTACGTCGCCGGGTTCCTCCTCCTCTTCGGCGCCCTGGCCGGCCGGCTGATCTGCGGCTGGATCTGCCCCTTCGGCCTGGTCCAGGACCTGCTTTACAAGATCAAGTCCCCCAAATTCAGGCTCCCGGGCCCGCTCCGCCATCTCCCCTGGCTGGCCCTGCTCGGGTTCGTCATCCTCGTCCCCCTCCTGGCCGGAAGCCCGGGGTTCTGCCGCTTTATCTGCCCGGCCGGCTCGCTCCAGGGCGGGGTCCCCTTCGGGATCTTCAGTTCCCAGATCCGCTCCCTGGTCGGGACGCTTTTCTTCGTCAAGATCGCCATCCTGGTCTTCTTCCTCGCCGGCTCGGTCTTCCTCTTCCGCCTCTTCTGCCGGACCGCCTGCCCCCTGGGATTGATTTACGGGTTCTTCAACCGGATCGCCCTCCTCGGCCTCACCTTCGACCGATCGAGCTGTAACGAGTGCGGACTCTGCGAGAAAGCCTGCCCGGTCGATCTCGTCCCCCAGCGCGGGGGATACCTCTCCGGCGCCTGCATCCGCTGCCTGAACTGCCGGGACGTCTGCCCCCAAGGTTCTTTCCGGTTCGGGCTGAGGATCGGGAAACCCGCCACCGTACAGGTGGAACCGCCGGAGCGGGGAAAAGAAGATTCCGCTTGACTTAGTTTCCAGCTCCTCTATTTTGGAACCATCGGCGTTGCCGCTCCGGAACCCGGAAAATTATTTTTCGGAAATATTTCAAAAATAATTTGACTTAATATGCTGGTGTTATAAATTCGCCGGGAATGGTTAAACCTGGTGGTTTAGCAATCGCAATCTCATCGAAGGAGGCATACTATGGCCTATGTTATCAGTGACGACTGCGTGGCCTGCGGGACCTGCGAGCCGGAATGTCCGGTAGAGGCGATCTCCGAAGGCAACCCCTACGTGATCGACGCCGAGAAGTGCGTCGACTGCGGCGCCTGCGCGGCGGTCTGCCCGGTGGACGCAATCTCCGAGGGCGACTAGCTTTCAACCATCTTGTCCGCTCCCGCCGCGCCACAGCGGCGGGAGCGGACGGGATGACCATCAAGGAACCGCTTATGTTTGCCAAAAAGTTTCTCCAATGGCCCGGCCTGACCGCGGCCTTCTTTGCCGCCGGGCTGATCTGTCTCGCCTCGCCGGGCCGGGCCGGGCTGATTCTCTCCCGGACCGAGACCGACGGCTCCCTTTCGCGGACCGAACTGGAAAGGGAACTGGTGATCGAGACCCTGACCGCGGCCGGCTGGAGCCGGGACGAGGCGGCCGGAAAGGTCGCCGTCCTGACCGACGGAGAGATCCGGCGGCTGGCCGACGCCCGGACGACCCTGGCGGCGGGGGGCGAGAACGGGGAAAGCGGAAGAGCGTTCCGGGTCGGCCTGGCGATCGTGGTCGTCCTCGCCCTGATCACCGGGATCTATCTCTTCTCCAATTCGGATTGAGGCCGGGCGGCCTCTATCCTGCGGGAATATTTTTCCCGGCCTGGGCCTGATGAATCCGTTCGGGGTCTTCGCTCTGGTTCTGCCGCTCCTGGCCGCCCCGCCCGCCCCCACCCCGCCCCCGGCCCGACGCCTGATCGAGGGGGTGCCTTACCTCCGCCAGGAACGTTTCTTCTGCGGCCCGGCCTGCCTGGGAATGGTCTTCGGCTATTACGGCATCGTGATCCCCCAGGAGCGGCTGGCCGGGGAACTCTACCGGAAAGAGCTTTCCGGGTCGCTTAACCTCGACCTCCTGGTCTCCGCCCGGAGGCACGGCTTCGCGGCCGCGATGCACCAAGGGACCCCGGAACTGCTCAAGGATTACCTGGACCGCGACGTCCCGGTGATCACCCTGGTCCGGGTCTCCTCGGACCCCGACCGCTTCCATTACCTGGTGGTCTTCGGCTACGACGACCAAACGCGAACCTTCACCGTGCATTCCGGCGGCCTCCGGGCCGGCGAGATCGGCTACCGGGAATTCGACCGGGACTGGGAAGCCGCCGACCGCTGGATGCTGACGGTGGAGAGAAAAAAGGAGCTGTAATTGCCCCCGGCCCGCGGAAGAATCCCGCTTCTTCTCCTCGGCCTGGCCCTGGCTGGCTGTTCGTCCTACCGGGTGGTCGTCCAGGGGGTCGAAGTTGACCGTCTGGTTGAAAGCCGGACCGGGCCGGCAGCCCCGGAAGGGGTGAGGCGGGAGGCCGTCTTTCATAACGATCTCGGGGTGTTTCTCGAACGGGATGGCGACCTGGAAGGGGCCCTCGAGCAGTACCGGATCGCCCGGGCCAAGGACCGGGGGCTGGTCGCGGCCTCTATCAACGCCGGGAACGTCCACGTCAAGCTCGGCGAACTCGACCGGGCGGCGCAGCTCTACCGGGAGGCGCTGGAACGGGAGCCGGATAACCCCCGGGCCCTGAATAACCTGGCCTGGGTAATGGTGATGGCAGACCGCGACCTGGAGGAGGCGGTCGAACTCTTACAACGGGCCCTGGCCGCCGACCCGGAGAACCGCTATCTCTATCTCGACAGCCTCGGTTGGGCCCTTTTCCGGTCCGGGGAGATCGCGGCCGCCCGGGAGACTCTCCGGGAAGCCCTCGAGCAGACCCCGGAAGATGAGACCTATCTCCTGGCCGAAACCCATTACCACCTGGGGGTGATCCTGAAGAAGGGGGGAGAAAGGGAACAAGCTATATTCCACTTCCAAGCAAGTCTCCGCCTCCACCCCGACCCTCAGCGGGAGCGGGAACTGGCAGCACTGGGACCGGAGATCGATAGCGATACCGATAGCGATTAACTAAATACTGACGATGGACGGAAATATTCTCATCGAGACCATCACCTCCGACGACCCGGAGATCCGGGACCGGACGGCGGAAGAACTCCTGGCCGGACGGACGGCGGAAGAACTGATCCGGCTGGCCGGGGAAGTCGACCGTTTCCTCTGGCGGTCGAAGAACCTCTACGAGCGGGTCCGGGCCGCCCTCTTCCTCTTCGCCATCTACCGCTTCTTCCTCCCGGCGGCCGGGCCCGGCCGCTCGGAACCGCTCCCGGCCGCCGCCGGCCGGATGCTCCGGGGCCGCAACTGGACCGGGGCCCTCCGGCAGCTGCGGCCCCTGCTCGGGGACGACCCGCCGGAGCCGGCCCGCTCGGCGGCGGCGGAAGCTTATTACCGCCTGGCCTTCAGCCTCCTGCTCGATCAGGTCCACGATTCGATCGCCCGGACCGCGGGCAACGAGGAACTCTTCCAGCTCTCCCGGCTCGACCGGTACCCGCTCCAAGTCCCCCCGATTTACACGACCCCCGACCCGGCGACCGGGCTCTACCCGCTCGGCCGCGACTGCTGCCCGGTCCGGATCGACCCCTGCCACTCCGGCTGGTCGGACATCTTCTTCCTGGCGATGGACGCCCCCCGCTCGGCGCGGGTGGTCAACATCTCGGTCGATATCGCCCGGCGGGGGAAAGGCCCGCCCCGGCCGCCGATCGAGTGTTTCAGCCGGGTGATCGACCAGCCGGCCTTGAGACTGGTCTCGCTCGACCTCGGCGTCTCCCGGGAGATCACCTCCACCTCCGACCTCTTCGACTTCGACTCCGACCCCCTCTCCCTCCTCAAGGCCGGTGTGATCGCCTCCGGGCTGGTCCCGCCGACCTTCCGGGATGACAACCTGTCGCTGCTGAAAATCCTCAGCAAGCTTCTGGGCCGGGGCCGGGGTATCGAGCTGGTCACCCGGGTCCGCCACCTCCCGCCGGGCTCCCGGATGGCGGTCTCCACCACCCTGCTGGCGGCGATCATCACCCGGCTGATGCGGATGACCGGGCAGATCGGCTCCCCGGAAGGAGAACTGACCGACCGGCAACGGCGGCTGGTCGCCTCCCGGGCGATCCTCGGGGAATGGCTCGGCGGATCCGGAGGCGGCTGGCAGGACGCCGGCGGGCTCTGGCCGGGGATCAAGATCATCGAGGGGGTGGAGACCCGTCCGGGCGACCCCGAAGACGGGGTCAGCCGGGGGCGGCTGCTGCCAGAGTACCGGGTCATCCCCCCGGAAAAACTCTCCCCCGGGATCGACCGGACCCTGCGGGAGAGCCTGGTCCTGGTCCACGGCGGCCTGGCCCGGGACGTCGGCCCGGTTCTGGAACTGGTGACCGAAAAGTACCTCTTGCGGCTGGAGCGGGAATGGCAGGCCCGGAAGCGGGAATCCCTCTACTTCGACCGGATCGTCGCCGCCCTGGGAAAGGGGGATATGGCCGGGCTGGGCCGCTGGACCACCGAGGACTGGGAGCGGGGGACCAAGGAGATCATCCCCGGCGCCGCCGACGCCTATACCGAGGAACTGATCGACCGGGTCCGCCGGCGGTGGGGGGAGAAGTTTTACGGATTTTTAATGCTGGGCGGCCAGGCCGGCGGAGGGATGGCCTTTATCGTCGATCCCTCGATCCATTCCCGATGCCTGGAAGAGATGGCCTCCCTGATGGGCGAAGTGAAGGAGCGCTACCGGCGGGCGCTGCCCTTCGCGATGGAGCCGGCGGTCTTCGAATTTTCCCTCAACGGCCACGGAATCCGGGGCGAACTGCGCCAGGGAGAAGCCGCCCGACTCCCGGAAGAAT
>JAVCCZ010000198.1 GCA_030765265.1 Candidatus Erginobacter occultus | reverse complement strand
TGGCTCGCCTGTGCCACCAATTGCAGAGGGGGCGGTAGCACAGGCGGCTCGCCTGTGCTGAAAGGCCGATGGCTCGCCTGTGCCACCAATTGCAGAGGGGGCGGTAGCACAGGCGGCTCGCCTGTGCCACCAATTGCAGAGGGCGGTAGCACAGGCGGCCCGCCTGTGCGGAAAGGCCGATGGCTTGGTTTGCTACACAGGCGAGCCGCCTGTGCTACTGGGGTTTGCTACACAGGCGGGCCGCCTGTGCTACCAACTGCAGGGGGTGGTGGGATAAACGCCGCCCGAAAATTTCCCGGTTTAATCAACGGGGCGGTTTCAGGTTGCGGTCAGGATCTCCACTCCCCGGACGGTCGCCCGGACGGTGTGTTCCCACTGGGCGGAGAGGGAGCCGTCCCGGGTCACCGCCGTCCAGCCGTTGTCTAAAAGCCGGGACTTGTGGGTTCCGATGTTGATCATCGGCTCGATGGTAAAGACCATATCGGCCTCGATCCGGAGTCCGGTCCCCTTCTTCCCGTAATGGCAGACGGTCGGTTCCTCGTGAAACTCCCGGCCGATCCCGTGGCCGGTGTAGTCCCGGACCACCGAATAACCGAGGTTTTCCGCGTACTCCTGGATCGCCTGGCCGATATCCCCGAACCGGTTCCCCGCCTTCACCGCCCGGATCCCCCGGTTCAGGCACTCCCGGGCCGTCTCGACCAGCCGGCGGGCTTTCCCGCTCACCGCCCCGATCAGAAACATCCGGGAGGCGTCGGCGTGGAACCCGTCGAGGATGGTAGTGACATCGACGTTGATGATGTCCCCGGTCTTGAGGACGGTCCCGTCCGGGATGCCGTGGCAGATCTGATCGTTGAGCGAGGTGCAGATCGAACGGGGGAAACCGCGGTAGCCGAGCGGCGCGGGGACGCCGCCGGCGGCGATCGTCGCCTCGTGGACCCAGGAATCAATCTCGGCGGTGGCGACCCCGGGCCGGATCCGATCGGCCACCAGGTCGAGGAGCCGGGCGGTCAGGCTGCCGGCGGCCCGGATCCCGGCGATCTCCCCGGCGGTCTTGACCGGGAGTCCCCCCCGCCCCCGGCCGGCGTTCGTCGAGGAGTCCGGCCGGGCCAGGTCGGAGGGGAGGTGGCATTTCTTGTACTTTTTCCCGCTGCCGCACCAGCAGGGATCGTTGCGCCCGATATTCATCAGAGGAAGGGGGGTACGTCGAGCCAGGTGGGTTTGATGAACGCCGGACACCCAGCCCCTAACCGCCCCAGTTGCGCCCGTAGATGGCCGTCAGCAGCAGGAAGACCCCGGCCAGCACGCCGATAAAGCAGATGAACCGGACGAAGAAATCGTTGCGCTCGATAACCAGGCCCTTGAGGATCTGGGGGAACCACTCCGGGTGCATAATGAAGACCCCGGAGAGGAGGAGGAGGAGTCCGATCAGGAAACTCATCACCAGGAAGACCGGGACCTCGCTGAAGATGGTCACCAGGGCCGAGTAAAGGATCCAGACCCCCGCCAGGGCGATGATGATATATAACGCCCGCAGCCAGCCCGGCTTCAGGCCGCCCAGATGCCCGGCCAGGGTTTTCATCTTCTTCGGATTGAGGACCCCGTAGAGCCGGGTGACGATGACCAGGCCGCCGATGACGCCGACCACGATTCTCAGCCATTCTTCCGATATGCTCATAACCATCCTCCTGAAATAAGGTTTGCCGCGGCCGCGGGCTCTAACCCACGCGTTTCCGGTCCGCCGGGCCGGCAGCTGGTTCTCAATGGCAGCCGACGGCGGTCGCCAGGTCGGGTTGGGCGATCAGGTCGGTGGCGGACCAGGCGTCGAGGCAGTAACGTTCCATATACTCGTAAGGGAGATAGCCGTAGCCCCGGTCACCCCAGCTCGCGGACCAGGAATTCTTGAACTTGAAACAATGGTCCCCGTGGTCGTATCCGACCACGCAGACGGCGTGCCCCCCCAGGGAGGAAACTCCGGGCCGGGGAAGGGGTATCTTTCCCCCGCGGGAGTCGAACCACTCCGCGAAGACTTCGACCCCGGCCAGAAAAGGCCCGTTGAAGGAGAGGCTCTCCTCCATCTCGCCGATCCCGGTCAGCCGGCCGTAGGTCTTGATCCGGAAGGGCCGGGCCTGTCGGTCGGCCTCCGGACAGGGCGAGTCGGTCTGGTAGGGGCGATAGGGCCAGCACTCCTCGAGGCAGACCCCCCGGCGGGAGAGAACTTTCATCGCCACCCGGATGTAGGTCCCTTCCTCGTTGGGGATACCGTCGCCTTTCTTGCACTGGAAGTAAAGATCACGGGGCGAAAGCTTGATCAGCTTCCGGTGTTCGTCCCGTTCCTGGTATTCCTTCAGCCCGACCGCGGCGGCGAAAGCCACGCAGGTCCCCTCCGCCCCCTGGTCCCGGACCGGGGACATCAGGTCGCTGTAATCGACCCGGGCCGGGGCGGCGATCCGGGGCAAGACCACCCGGATCGGCATATCCCGCCGGTCGACCGGATCCTTCAGGCAACCCAGTCCATAAATCCGCTCAGTCACCCTGCTCCTCCCGTTCACGTTCTATCCGCTCCGCCGGTATCCCCCAGTCCTCGAAAAGGAAGAGCGCCACCCCGGTTTCCGGGGAATCCGGACGGCGCTCGATCCGGATAACCGCCCCCCGGATCTCCCGGGATTTCCGGTCAAGGAATTCGATCGTTCCCCGAACCTCCTGGAGATCGGCAGGAAAAAGGTCCGGGCTCTCGGCTATGAACTTGATTCCCCGGGCGGAAATATCCGCCACTCCGTACTCCCGCCCGGCGACCGTCAGCCGGGGGCGGCTACCTTCCGGGTAGCTCACCCGGGCGAACCGCCGTCTCTCCCGGCCGTTATATCCGTTGGTGGAGTTCATCCATCTCCCAGGTGATTTTCCTGATTCTCCAGAGAGCAAATATACCAGTCATCGTTTCCCGGATCAATCATCTTTACCGATCAGCCGGAATATTTTCACCGCCACCCGTCCGTCCGGCGCCTGGTAATCGAGCCAGGAAGGGATCCGAACCCCGAGGGAATAGAGCAGGAGAACCGCCCCGATTATGGGGATCGAGAAGATCCCGACCTGGGCGGCCGCCAGGGCGGCGAGGGAGAAGAGGGCGAAACTGCCGAGAAAAGAGAAATAAATAAACTCCGGCCAACCCCGGACTACCTCCAACCGGCCCCGCCGGAGGGCGGCCAGGGCGGTGAACCCGCCCGGGATAACCAGAAGCAGCGCGAACCAGAGAGAAGAGAAGATGGCAAATACCGTCGAGGGCATAGCCGATAGTATCCGGTTCGGGGAAAGAAAAGAAAGAAAAATGGTTTTTTTCTTGTCGAGTGAATACCATCTGTTTTAAGATGGTAGCGGAAAGTAATATGTCCCTGATCAATTCTTTCCGTGTCCCCTGAGGTTAACTTTTTTAGTCCAACGAGCCCTTCGGCAAGGAGGCAGCCAATGAGACCTACAGCTATAATTGGTTTGATCGTCGCCACGGCGCTGGTAGCGATCGTCCCGGCGTTCGGGGAGAATTACCTGATCAATGAAAACTTTGAAGGTCCGGCCTTTCCCCCCCCGGGCTGGCAGGCGACTTTTGCCGCCCTGACCGAGGCCGAATCCTACTCCCCCACTCACAGTGTCTATCTCAACCCTTCCTCGGCCCTGGTCACCCCTCCTCTCCACGGTTCCCAGAATCTTTACTTCCGCTACTGGATAAACCAGGTTCTGGTCAACCTGGATATTTACTATTCCGACGATGGCAGTGACTGGACCTTCCTCCAGCGGAGCAGCACCAGTCCCACGTCCTGGTTCGGAGCCGGGCCGATCGATATCTCGGCCCTGCCCGTTCCCCTCTACCTCCAGTTCCGCCTCGATCCCTGGTCCGACCCCTCTGACTATCTCCTCCTCGACGACATCCAGGTCACTACCTCCGTCCGGGCCAACCCCAGCTCCAATCTGGTCCTCCAGGCCGGAGATTATACCGGCGACGGCAAAACCGATATCGCGATCTTCCGGCCGGCCACCGGACTCTGGGCGGTCCGGGGACTGGGGAGAATCTATTTCGGGGCCCTGGGGGATATCCCGGTCAGCGGCGATTACGACGGCGACGGCATCGCCGACATCGCCGTCTTCCGGCCTTCCACCGGACTCTGGGCGGTCAAGGACATCTCCCGGGTCTACTTCGGCACCGAGGCTGACATCCCGGTCCCCGGGGACTATGCCGGAAGCGGATTCTGCGACTACGCCGTCTTTCGGCCCTCCATCGGACTCTGGGCGGTCCGGGGGAGAGCGCGCAGTTACTTCGGCCAGGACAGCGACCTCCCGGTGCCGGGGAATTACCTCGGCGACGGCATCGACCGACCGGCCATCTTCCGGCCGGCCACCGGACTCTGGGCGGTTCAGGGAGGGACCCGGGTTTACTACGGACGAACCGGAGACTGGCCGGTGCCCGGGGTCTTCCAGTGGTACGGCGGCGGCAAACTTGCCGCGCCCTTCAAGACCCAGTTCGCGATCTTCCGGCCTTCCACTGGCCTCTGGGCGGTCCGGGGGGGAGCGAGGAGTTACTTCGGGACTTCCGGAGACCGCCCGGTGGTCGGCGGCTTCTCCGGATCGATTCTCGATGAAGCCGGAATCTTCCGGCCCTCCACCGGTCTCTGGGCTATCCGGGGATTTACCCGGACCTACTACGGAACTTCCGGAGATGTCCCCCTGGCTCGTTGATAAAATAGCGGCGATAGACCGGAGGCCCGGCGATCTGATCAGCCGGGCCTCCGGGGCCGTTATTCCTTCCCACCGCTCTCCTTTTGGATAATCGCAGCGCCTCTCTGTTCTCGCCGCCGTCCGCTCTCCCTTCATATTATTTACTTGACATTTTCCCGAGAGCGATCGTTGATACTTCTCCGGAATATCGGCTATTCTTTTAACATCCTCCACGGGGAAAGTTTTATATTTTTTTCTTGCCCCTACTTATAAGGTCTAAAATGTTGGCATTCAACACAATATGTCGGATTGTGTCGGGATACATATATCTTTTCTCAGATTTATTCTTGACGTGATCGGCAATTATCACCGATAATTGTAATATTGGCTATAAATTGATTATTGATCTCAGTCTTCAACCCCCACCGGGAGAAGAAAGATGAAATTAGTCTTAAGTGTTCTCACCTCAGCTATCCTGATGCTTTCCCTGAGTGCCGCGATCCAGGCCGGGACCATTACCGAAGGTTTCGATGATTTCGACATCGGAGTCGAACCCGAAGGCTGGACTTTTTGGAACTTCGGTTCCGAGGCCGCCGATACGGTTTACTATGGACTGGCTTCTCCCTCGATCCGGCTGGAAGATGACGGTTACTACATCCGGACCCTGGCCTATAACCCGTCCGGGGCCGGCCAGGTCGCCTTCTGGCTGGCGGCGCTGGAGGCCAACCCCAGCAGCTCCCTGGAGGTCTCCGAATACGATTCCGACCTGGCGAGCTGGACCCAGCTGACCGAGATCTTTTCCATCCCGGTGGTCCCCGCTTTTGAAACCTACTACCTTTCCCTCAACCCCAGCACCTCCCAGATGGTGGAATTTTATTACAACAAGCTCGACAGCGCGAACATCGTGATCGACGACGTGGTGCTCTTGAATGTTATCACCCCGACCGCGACGCCGACGCCTCCTCCGACTTCCACACCCACTCCCTCTTCTACTCCGACACCTCCGCCGACCTTCACTCCGACACCTCCTCCGACGGTACCACCGACGCCTCCGCCGACTCTGCCCCCGACCGCGACCCCGACCCCGCCTCCGCCCTCACCGACACCAACCTTTTGGAGCACTACGACACCCACACCGACCCCGGTGCCGACCCCGCTCTTCCTGGTTCTGGGCTCCTCCGACTTCACCGGCGATGGGTTAGCCGATATCGCGATCTTCCGGCCCGCAACCGGGCTCTGGGCGGTTCGCGGTCTGGGCAGGAGTTATTACGGGACCGCCGGCGATATCCCGGTCTGCGCCGATTACACCGGTTCCGGCTTCGCCGACATCGCGATCTTCCGCCCCGCCACCGGGCTCTGGGCGATCAAGGACGTTACCCGGGTTTACTTCGGTACTTCCGCCGACATTCCGGTGCCTAGCGACTATAACGGCGACGGCATCTGTGATATCGCCGTCTTCAACCCCGTGACCGGTCGCTGGAATATCCGTGGTATCGGTATCTATTACTGGGGCCGGACCGGAGATCTCCCCGTTCCGGGGGATTACGCGGGCGATGGGTTTGATCGGATCGGGATTTTCCGGCCCGCCAACGGGCTCTGGGCGATCCGGGGTCTGACCCGGGCTTACTACGGAACCGCGGGAGACCGGCCCGTTCCCGGCATTTACCAGTGGTACGGCGCGAACAAGCTGGCCGCTCCGTTTAAAACCCAGCTCGCCATCTTCCGTCCCGCCACCGGACTCTGGGCGATCCGGGGGGGCCCCCGGAGTTACTTCGGGACCGCGGGAGATACCCCGACGGTCGGCAACTTCGCCTCGGAGTGGCTCGACCAGCCCGGGATCTTCCGGCCGGCCTCCGGTCTCTGGGCGATCCAGGGGGTGACCCGGGCCTACTTCGGAACAACCGGGGACATCCCCCTGGCCCGGTAAAACCCGTTCAGCCGGAAAAAGAAAGAGCGGCCCGCCGCGGAAGCGGCGGGCCGCTCTTTCTTTTTGTCCGGGATTCAGTAATTGACCGCGGAGACGGCGTCGAGTTCGAAGCCGGAGCTGTCATCCCCACTCAGGGATCTCTCGTAATCAGTCTGCCTGACCGGGTTGTCGTTGTCGCCCCTCAGCCAGTTGTCCCCGGTGGAGGTAATCCGGACATACTGGATCCAGGCCAGGGGTCTTCCGGGCAGAGCGTCGAGGTCGAAAGAGTCCCCCCCCGATACCGCCGGGTTGGTCGGATCGGGGAATCCGTTCCGGCTCTCCGTCGGTGTGATCCCGGCAAAGCCGTAGGCGTAAGAGAACGGGTTATAGAAGTTGAGCGAGCCGTCTTCGAGAAAACTGGGGCGGTAACTGAAGGGGAACTCTCTCCAGTTCTCCCCATCCTGGCTGACGGCGACAATCGCCGGTTTCATCAATCTCATCACCTGGTCGGGACGGCTCTCCAGCCGGATCAGGGGGACATTCCCAAAGACGGTGAAGTCAACTCCCGGGCTGTTGACGACCATATTGTCGGTGAACTTCAGGACCATCGTTCCCCCGCAGGGTGAACCGGCCCCGTTGCCGTCGTTTCCCCGGGCCTGGAGAAAGACCACCCGGCCCGAAGGGCGGCCAAGCGCGTTTGACCGGGTCTGGGAGGTCGGGGTCAGGGGGAAGAAACTTACCACCTCGTCGGCATAGGGGTCGTTCGCCCCGAAAAGCTCGACCTCCCGCGGGGTGAGC
This sequence comes from Candidatus Erginobacter occultus, assembly GCA_030765265.1. GTDB lineage: Bacteria > Auribacterota > Erginobacteria > Erginobacterales > Erginobacteraceae > Erginobacter > Erginobacter occultus. The sequence continues at coordinate 1,627 of JAVCCZ010000198.1, read as the reverse complement.
GATATCCGGTTATCACGATCAATCTCCCCGGGATATCCCTCCCGGTTGTAGGGGATCACGGCGTAGAAGTAGGTATTTCGGTTTTTCAACCCCAGTCCATCGACAAAATTATCTCCCCGGCCCCGGTAGACAATAACGCCGTCTTCCTCATCCTGGGGATAGCCGCCCGGGTTTCTTAGAACCAAAACCTCGGCAAAATCTTCCCCCGAAGGGTTTCTCCAGGCTAATCCCACCTTGGCGTCGCTGGCGGCGCCGATCAGTTCACTGATCGAGTCTGCCGAACCGGCGGGGGTCAGGGTAGGAACCGGGCTCGGGTCCGAACCCGGGCCGACCGCGGCCGGCACCAGCGGATCGAGCGGATCGATAACCTGCAGCGGCAGCTCGGCAATGTCCATCTGTTCGTCCCGGTCGACCGCCTTCACCCGGAACCGGAAGATTCGGTCGCCCTGCCGGAAATAAATATCCGAGACCAGCCCCTCGATCAGCCCGGTGGAGCCGTTGAGGGAGAGCCCGGCGGGGAGCCGGCCGGCTTCCAAACTGAAAAAATAAGGAGGGCGGCCGCCGGCCACCTGGAGCAGGTACTGGTATTCTTCCCCGGCCACCGCGTCGGGGAGGCTGCCGCTGGTGATATAGACCAGCTGCTGATCGACGATCAGGCTGAACTCCTGGCGGGCGGTCCGGCCGGCGGCGTCGCTGACCATCACCGTGAAATTCGCTTTCCCGGCCCGCTCGGGTAGACCGGCGATCTCCCCGGTCTCCGCTTCCAGAAAGAGGCTGGGGGGGAGATCGCCTTCGGAGACGGTCCAGACATAGGGCTCTTCGCCGGCCGCCGCCTCCAGTTTCACCCCGTAAACCTCGTCCCGAAAGGCGTGGGGGAGGCTGCCGGTTATAATCCGCAGACCGCCGTATTCCCCTATCCCCATCGCCAACTCGAACTGCCGGTCGGCCGCGTCCTCTTCCCGGTCGACGACCCGGATGGTAAATTCCGTCGTCTCCCACCTCAGGGGAATCCCGGAGATGATCCCGCGATCCCGGTCGAACTCGAGGCCTTCCGGCAGCTGGCCGGTAATTAGTTGCCAGGTATAGGGGACCACCCCGCCCCGAGCCCGAAGGGTGAGGATGTAGCGTTCGTCCTTGACGGCCGGCGGCAGGGCGGCGGTAATAATTTCGATCCCCCCCTCTTCGATCTGGAGCGAGTATTCCCGCTCGGAAAAGTCGTCTTCACCGTCAGCGACACTGACGAAGAAATCAAAATTCCCCAGCTCCCGCGGAATCCCGAAGAAAGTCCCGGAATCTCGGTTGAAGCGGACCCCTTCCGGAAGCATCCCCCCCTCCCAATCCCATCGGTAGGGGGGCCGGCCGCCTTCGGCGGCCAGCTGCTGGAGATAATTCCGGCCCAGGAGACCGGCGGGGAGTTTCTCGGTAACGATCTCCAGCTCCCCTTCCCATTCCTCCACTGCCTCCCGGACCAGCAGACGGAGAGCTCTCCGGGCCATCTGTCCGCTCCGCGCCGACAGCCGGACCGTGAACCGCCACTCGCCCGCTTCCTCCGGGACACCGGAGACAACTCCGTCCGGGGAAAGATCCAGACCCGGGGGAAGCTCCCCGGCCACAATCGTCCAGACGG
>JAVCCZ010000081.1 GCA_030765265.1 Candidatus Erginobacter occultus | reverse complement strand
TCGCCCTCCTGCTCCAGGGAGCAATCGAGGCCCAGGACAAGGTGGGGATCAAGATGAACGTTCCCCGGGACGGACTCCAGCGGGTGCTGGAGATCCTCCCCGCGCTCCATTCCCCCACCCTCTCCGACCAGATCGACCGCGGCTGGGTGGCGGTCGAGGTGGTACTCGAGGAAAAACGGGTCCGGGAACTGATCCCGGTTTTGAAGGCCGCCGGCGCGGCCGGAATTATCGAATACCCGTTGAACAAGATCGTCGTTTAGATTGTCTATGAAATTGCAACGCGGTCGAACTCACGGAGCGCCGGCGCGGAAAGCTGAAACGGATACACGGATACAAACGGATACAAGGAGATAACCAATGCCGTCAGGACGGAAGAAAAGAAAGGCCAAGATCGCCAAGCACAAGCGGAAAAAAAGACTGAGACGGGATCGTCACAAGAAGAAATGACGCTGGAACGCACCCTTCTGGCCTGCGGGCTCGCGCTCCTTCTGCTCACCGGGTGCCTTCCCCGTTCAATTTCCTCCAGCCCGCCGGCGACCGGCGAAGTTGAATACAATCCGGACCGGCAGCTGGCCTACTCGCATTACGCCCGGGGATCGTATCACGAGTACCACCAGGAATTCGACGACGCTTTACGCGAATATCGCAAGGTCCTGGAGTTGGACCCCGAAGCCTTTGAGGCCGCCCTGAAGATCGGCTCGCTGCTGATCAGCAGCGACCGGACCGAGGAGAGCGTTGAGTGGCTGGCCCGGGCCCGGGAGATCAGGCCGGATTCTTTCCGGGCCGTATTTCTCCTGGCCACCGCCCATTATAAGGCCGGACGGGAAGACGAGGCCCTGGCCGGTTACCGGGAAGCCAACCGGATCTCCCCGGAAGAACGTAGCCCTTACCTCCTCTCGGCCGCCATATATACCCGCCGGGAGGACTACCCGGCGGCCCTCAATTCCTACCGGCAAGTGGTCGAGATCGCCCCCGATCAGGCTGATGCCTGGTTCCGGATGGGGTTGATCTATACCAAGCTGGAGGATCTCCCCTCGGCGGTCGCGGCCTTTGAAAAAGCCCTGGCGCTGGTTCCCGCCTCCCTGGAAGCGAGGTTGGCCCTAGCCCTGGCTTATGATCTCTCCGGGGAGAACCTCAAGGCGATCGAAGAGTACGAACGGGCCCTCGTCTTCGCTCCCGGGAACACCAATATCCACCGCCGACTGGGGACCCTTTACCACGCCGCCGGGCAGTCCGAAAAGGCAGTTGAAGCGTTAAACCGCCTGCTGGAACTGGAACCGGATTCCCCGAACATCTTTTTTCTTCTCGGAACCGTCCAGCTGAAGGCGAAGAACTATCCGGCCGCCATCGCCGCCTACCGGGAAGTCCTTGACCGGGGCGAGATCTCCGACCTGCTCCTCTTCCAACTGGGAGCGGCTTACGAAAGAAACCGGGATTTCGACGAAGCGGTCCGTTACTTCGAGAAAGCGATCGAACTCAACCCCCGCAACGCCGCCGCCTATAATTATCTGGGTTATATGTACGCGGAAAAGGGGGTCCGCCTCGACGAAGCGCTGGAACTGATCAAGCGGGCGCTGGAATTCGAGCCGGATAACGGAGCCTATCTCGACAGCCTGGGCTGGGCGTATTACCAGCAGGGTAGGTACGACCGGGCGGCCGAAAATCTCGAACGGGCGGCCGACCTGATCCCCGAAGACCCCACCATCCGCGACCACCTCGGCGACGCCTACGACCGCCTGGGAAAAACTTCCCGGGCCCGGGCCCAATGGGAGAAAGCCCTCGAACTCGGCCCCGATGACCCGGAAAAGATCCGGAGCAAGCTGGAGGGGAGAGGGTTGCCCGGTTTCGATCCCGATAGCGATCCCGATAGCGATAGCGATTAAGCAGCAGTATGACCCCGCCCGGAACTTTTCAGCCCGCTGAGCGAACTATCCTCTCGCCCTGCAAGATCAATCTCTTTCTCGACGTGATCGGGCGGCGTCCGGACGGGTATCACGAAGTGGTGACGGTGATCGAGCCGCTCGCCCTCTGCGACCGCCTGGTTTTTCGGACGACCCGGGAGAAGATCGAGGTCGCCGCCGATGATCCGGAAGTCCCCGACGGGGAGGAGAACATCGTTTGCCGGGCCGCCCGGCTGCTCCGGGAGTCCGCGGGAACATACGGGGGCGTCTCGATCCGGATCGAAAAAAATGTCCCGTCCGCCGCCGGGCTGGGCGGCGGATCGGCCGACGCCGCCGCCGCGCTGCGCACCCTCAACGACCTCTGGGACCTGGGATTATCGCTTCCGGACCTGACCGCCCTGGCCGGGAAGCTGGGATCGGACGTCCCCTTCTTTCTCCAACCCCGAACCTCGCTCTGGCGGGGCCGGGGGGAGAAGGGCGAGCCGCTGCCGGAAGCCCCACCGTTTTTCGCCGTCGTAATCAACCCCGCCTTTCCCCTCTCCACCCGCCGGGCCTACTCGGAACTCGCCGTCAGCGGTCCCGCCAGACTCCCCCATCCCAACCTGGCCGGGGTGACCGACGCCCTGAAAAGATCCGACCTGGCCGCGCTGGGAAAAGCGCTCTACAACCGCTTCCAGGAGACCCTGGCCCCCCGCTACCCCCGGATCCAAGAACTGCTGGATTTCTTCCGCGAGCGGGAGGCTCTCGGAGCCCTCCTCTCCGGTTCCGGCCCGACCGTGATCGGCCTGGCGGCGGAGAAGGAGCGGGCCGAGCAACTGGCCGCCGACGCCCGTGCCGCCTTCCCGGAAACCTACCGGATCGTTGTCGCCGCCAATCTTCCCTCCCCGCCGCCAACCGGAGACAAGTTCTGAGCCGACCGGCGATCCCCGATGTCTGTTATTGGGAAAATTCGTTGCTGCAGCCCCCAAGCTATGATTCAATTGCATCAGGAAAGGAGATCAGGATATGCCAACTGCAGCCGACAAGGTGGTTGACGAGGCGCTGGAGCTGCCTGCCGAGGCCAGGATCGGTCTCGTCGACCGGATACTCGAGAGCCTGAACCTGCCCACCCGTCCGGACATCAACCGATTGTGGGCCGAAGAGGCGGAGCGACGCGTGGCGGAAGTCGACGGCGGCGAAGTCGAACTCATCCCGGGCGAAGAGGTCTTCGCCAAGATTCGACGGAAATACAGCCGGTGATATTTTACTTCCACCCTCGGGCGGACGAAGAGTTTGATGAGGCCGTGGAGTACTACGATAACTGTCAGGTCGGCCTCGGTCTCGAGTTCGCGGAAGAAGTATACGCCGCGATTGGACGGGTTTCCGAGTATCCGGACGCCTGGTCCATAATGTCTAAAAACACCAGGCGATGTCTCGTGAATAGATTTCCCTACGGGGTCATCTTTCAGGTCAAATCTGGTATGCTGCGCATTATTGCCGTGGCGAACTTGCATCGGCGACCGGAATACTGGAGGGACCGAGTCTGAGCAGAACAACGGCGTCGAGAACATCGGCGCCGGACCGAAACCTGAGATAGCCAACTATTGTGTTGACTCTCCGGGAAAGCCTGGAGTAAGGTTACCCCGTAAAGTTGGTAATCGGTAATCGGTAAGCAGAGAAGCCGGACAACCCTCGAACCGATAGCGATTCTTTTCCTGTCCGCGTAGATTCGTGAGATTCGTGGTTAAAAAAGGGGGCGAGGCGGGGGGAAATTAGTGGTATTAGTGGATAAAAAAGGGGGCGAGGCGGGGGATAGTGGAACAATTAGATTAAGAATATCTTCTGCCCAGGAGGCTTCCGAGCATCGCGTCGCGAGCCGAACCTGAACCCGCTCCTGATTTTTGCCCGGTGGTGTAATGGTAACACATCGGCCTTTGGAGCCGAGTTTCGAGGTTCGAGTCCTCGCCGGGCAGTCGCCGATCTCCGGGCGGCGGGGGGATATCCCCATCGCCGGACCCGGTTACCGGATCGGCGGCCTCCCGCCTGACGCTCCTCGCGCTCGTCTGTCCGCCTGGCCGGCAGTCTGAAAAAAAACACGGTCAACCGGAAAATCATTTATTATTCCCAGCCTTACTAGCGAGGGTTAAAAGATGATCAATCACAAGCTAATGCTGTTCGCGGGTAATTCCAACCCCTCCCTGGCCGCGGCCATCGCCCGTTACCTGAAGACGGATCTCAGCGACGCCCTGGTCGGCCGCTTCCCGGAAGGCGAGGTCACGGTGGAGATCCACGAACACGTCCGAGGGGCGGATGTCTTCCTCCTCCAGGGAACATCGCCGCCGCCCAACGAAAACCTGATGGAACTCTTGATTATGACCGACGCCCTCAGACGGGCGTCGGCGGCAAGGATCACCGCCGTGGTTCCTTTTTTCGGTTACGGCCGCCAGGACCGGAAGAACCGGCCCGGGGTCCCGATCACCGCCAAGCTGGTCGCCAACCTGATCACCGCCGCCGGGGCTGACCGGCTGCTGACCATCGATCTCCACGCCGCCCAGATCCAGGGCTTCTTCGATATCCCGGTCGATCATCTCTACGCCGCCCCGGTCCTGGTCAAGCACCTGAAACGGGTCTTTTCCCCCGCCCGCCGCAAGAGCTTGACCATCGTCTCCCCGGACGTGGGCGGGATCAAGGTGGCCGATCACTTCGCCCAGGATTTTCAGTGCCCGCTGGCGATCGTCGACAAGCGGAGGATGGGGAGCGAGCGGACCGAGATCCAGAACGTGATCGGCGAGGTCCGGGGGAGGGATATCCTGATCGTCGACGATATGATCTCGACCGGGGGTTCCCTGGCCGGCGCCGCCCGTATCCTGAAATCCCGAGGAGCGGGGGATATCTACGCCGTGATCACCCACCCGGTGTTGCCGGGGCGGGCGGTGGAGAACGTCGATAAGTCTCCGCTGAAAACCCTCTGGGTCAGCGATACCATCCCCCTGGGAGAAAAAGCGCGCGCCTGCGCCAAGATCAAGGTCATCTCGGTCGCCGACCTGCTGGGCGAAGCGATCAAACGGATCCACTCCGATACCCCGGTCAGTATTTTATTCGAATATTCCGAAGACCGCCCGCCGGCCCAATCCCGCCGCCGCGCGGCGGCGGGGAAGAAAAACCGATAGCCGGTCCCGCCCCGGGCGGGTTCGAGAAAAAAACAAATTCAAGGAGAACCAGCTATGGCTCAGCTCAAAATATCCGTTCAGGAACGATCCCAGGTCGGAGGCAACCGCCCCCGCCGCCTCCGCTCCCAGGGGTTCATCCCCGCCGTTCTTTACGGGGGCGGGGAAGAAACGATGCCATTGGCCCTGGAGCTGTCCCGGTTAAAAAAAGAGACCGGGATGCTTCACGAAAACCAGATTGTCGCCCTCGAGATCGCGGGGGACGGCGGCTCCCGGACCCGCTCGGCGATCGTCAAGGATACCCAGTTCGATCATCTTTCCGGGGCCTTCCTGCATATCGACTTCCAGCAGATCTCCCTGGACGAGAAATTGACCGCCACCGTGGCAATCGAGTCGATCGGGGATCCGATCGGGGTGACCCGGGACGGCGGGATCCTGGAACACATTCTCCGGGAAATTGAAGTCCACTGCCTGCCGGCGGATCTGCCGGATTCGATCGAGGTCGATGTCTCCGCCCTGGAGATCGGCGATACCATCCACGTCCGGGATATCGGGATTACCGCGGGAATCGAGATCCTGACCGAACCGGAGATCAGTATCTTCACCATCGCCGCTCCGATCACCGAGGAAGAAGCCGAGGCCCTGGAGACCGCCGCCGAAGCCCCGACGGAGGCCGAAGTCATCGGTGAAGAGGGAGAAGCGGAGCGGAAACGGAAGCGGAAGCGGGAGAAGTGGAAAAGGCCGAATAATTATCCGCTGGACATAAAGTCCGGCTCTAACCGGTCGGGAGGAATAAACGAATTGCGGGTCATAGTCGGGTTGGGTAATCCGGGACGCCGGTACCGGAAGACCCGCCATAACCTGGGCTTCCGGGTCCTCGACCGGTTGGCGGAGACGGGGGGGGCCGGATGGAAGAAAAAACGCCTCTTCGAGGCCTGGACGGCCCGCTGTAACGGTCTGATCCTGGTCAAGCCCGCCACTTACGTCAACCTCAGCGGCCGGGCGGTCAGGGCGGTGGTCGATTACTACCGGTTGAGCGGACGGGACCTGGTGGCGGTGGTGGATGACGTCAACCTGCCGGCGGGGATGATCCGGATCCGGTCGGGGGGAGGCGCCGGCGGCCACCACGGATTGGAATCGATTATCCGGACGCTGGGAACCCGGGACTTCACCCGGATCCGGATCGGGGTCGGCGGCGGAGAACTCGGCGACCTGACGGCCCACGTTCTCTCCCGGCCGGGAAAATCGGAAGACGCGCTATACGAACAAGCCGCGGCCGAAGCGGCCGAAGCGATCAAAACCATCGCGGCGGAGGGGACGGAAGCGGCGATGAACATTTTTAACCAAAAAAAAGTCACCACCGAAGAGGAGGTTGCAGATTGAACCGGTATGAGATGATCAACATCATTGACGTGAACTGGGAGGAGGGAGAAACGGCCCCGGCCCAGAAACTGATCTCGGAAGAAGTCGCCAGAACGGGCGCAACCCTGGAAGACATCGGATCGATGGGACGGAGGAAACTCGCCTATCCCATCGAGAAGCATACCGAGGGGTTGTACCTGCTCTCGCATTTCCTCCAGTCCCCGGAAGGGTTGATTCCGCTCCGGGATAACCTGAAACTGAATCCCGCCGTAATCCGCACCCTGGTTCTCCGTTATCGGGGACAGCCGGGGATCGCTCTGGAAGAGGAGCCGGTGGAAGGGGAAGATGATTCCGCCTCGCCGGAGACAGCGGAAGTGGAGGAATCGACTTCCCCCGAAGCAGAATCGGAAGAGAAACTCCAGCCCGCCGAAAAGACGGAGGAGTAAAACCGTCGTCCCGGAGGGAAAATAAATAACGGCCCCCTTTCCTTTTAAGCAAGGGACGGCCAAGGAGGTGTGTTATGGTCAGTATCAATACCGTGATTTTGGGGGGAAACCTCACCCGCGATCCTGAAGTCCGCTATACGCCCCAGGGAACCGCGGTGGCCCGGCTCGGCCTGGCGGTCAACCAGGTTTACCGGACCAAGGACGGGGAGAAAAAAGAAGACGTCTGCTTTGTCGATGTCGAAGTCTGGGCCCGGCAGGCGGAGACCTGCAACGAGTACCTGAAGAAGGGCTCGGCGGTCCTGGTCGAGGGTACGCTGAAGCTCGACACCTGGACCGACCGGGAATCCGGCCAGAAACGGAGCAAGCACAAGATCCGGGCCCGCCGGGTCCAGTTCCTCACCTCCCCGGGGGGAGAGAGATCCCGGGAATCGTTTGAGCGAGCCCCCGACGCCTCCAAAGCCCCTTACGAAGTGGACTTTCCCCCGGAACCTTCCTCCTTCAGTCCGGATTCAGACGAGGGAGACGAACTGCCACCTTTTTAATCCAAGGAGATACCGATGCCGACCGCGAGAAGGAAAACCAGCTCAAAACCCAAGCGGAGCAAGACCTTCTATGTCAAGAAGTCCTGCCGCTTCTGCCGGAAAGATACCCCCCGGGTTGACTACAAGGACGTGGAGACTCTCCGCCAGTATGTCACCGACCGGGGGAAGATGCTCTCCCGGCGGATAACCGGGGTCTGCGCCCCCCATCAGCGCGCCCTGAGCCGGGAGATCAAAAAGGCCCGCTTCATAGCCCTTCTCCCCTTCCTGGAGGATTGAGCCGAAAACCGCAATCTGAATTTTTCCCGCTCGGGAAGAGACTTAACCGAAGGGAGCTGAGTTATTTATGAAGGTGATACTGACTAAAGACCACCCCACCCTGGGGGAGGAAGGGACGATTCTCGAGGTCGCCGACGGCTACGGGCGCAACTTTCTCCTTCCCCGGAAGCTGGCCTACCCGGCCACCGAACATCATATCGCCCTGTTCGAACAGACCCTGAAGAAGAAAAAACGGCTGGAAGACCAGAGACTGGTCAAGGCCCGGGAACTGGCGACCCGGATGAATGAAGCCTCCTGCACGATCACCGTCGCCGCCGGCGAAGGCGACACCCTCTACGGCTCGGTCACCGGGGCGATGATCGCCGAGACCCTGACGGGTGAAGGTTTCCCGATCGACAAGCAGCAGGTCGAGCTCGAGGCGCCGATCAAGAAACTGGGGATTTACACCGTCGCCGTCCACCCCGGACCGGAGATCACCGCCCAGGTCAAGGTCTGGGTGGTTAAGGAATAGCGGGGAATGGGGAATAGGGAATAGGGAATAGGGAATAGGGAATAGGGACAAACGGGGGCGAGGCGGGGGATAATTAGAGGCCATTAGTGTAATTAGTGGATAAAAAGGGGCCGAGGCGGGGGGGAGAAGCGGAAAAGATCGATCCCGATCCCGATAGCGATCCCGATAGCGATTATTTCCTTCTTCGCGAAGATCCGTGAAGATTCGTGGTTTTAAAAAGGGGGCGAGGCGGGGGGGTAATTAGAGGCCATTAGTGTAATTCGTGGATAAAAAGGGGCCGAGGCGGGGGAATAATTATAGTAAATTCCTGGAATCAGTGGACTGAGATGGAACCGCAACCAAATCCCGTCCGTTCCCAGCCCCGCAACCTGGAAGCGGAGATGTCCGTCCTGGGAGCGATGCTCCTCGACCAGGCGACGATCCCCCGGGTAATGGAGGAGATCACCGCCGAGGCCTTCTACCAGAACGCCCACCGCAAGATTTACGACGCCATCGTCTCTCTTTACGACGGGGGAACCCCGGCCGACGCCATCACCCTGGTCGACACCCTGAAGAAACGGAGTGAACTGGAAGCGGCGGGGGGTGAAGAGTATATCGTCTCCCTTATGGAGTACATCCCCACCACCGCCCACCTCGACGCCCACCTGAAGATCGTCCGGGAAAAGTCCCTGCTCCGGGACCTGATCGCCACCTCGACCGACGTCGTCAACCGCTGTTACGGGGAGACGACCGAGACCGCGGTAGTCCTCGACGAGGTGGAGAAGAAATTTTTCCAGCTCACCCAACGGGGGATGCGCGGGCAGTTGGTGCCGATGCGCCGCCTGGTCAAGGTAGTGATGGAGGATATCGATTCCCGGGAGGGGAGCCAATCGATAGTGACCGGCCTGGCCACCGGGTTGCGGGACCTCGACAACCTGACCTGCGGTCTCCAGCCCTCCGAGCTGACCGTCCTGGCCGGAAGACCCTCAATGGGCAAGGCGCAACCTCTGGACGCTCCCATCCTGACCCGGGCCGGCTGGAAGACAATGGCCGAATTGAGAACGGGGGATGAACTGGCCTCGATCGATGGGAAGCCGTCAATGGTAACGGGGATTTATCCCCAGGGAAGACGCCAGGTTTATCGCGTTACTTTCTCCGACGGTCGGTCCTGCGAGGCCTGCCGGGAACACCTGTGGCGAATTCACTACCGGGAATGGGAAGGCCCCCGGGTGATGAGCACGGAGCGGCTGAGACAGATGCTCGACCGCCGGCGGTATCACCGGAGACTGTGGATCGATACCTTCAGCGGTGATTTCGGCAGCGACGAAAAGCTGCCTCTCGACCCCTGGCTGCTGGGAGTCCTGCTGGGAGACGGCACTCTCTCCGGTTCCTCGGTCCGTTTAAGCAGCGCCGACCGGGAACTGGTGGAAATGGCGGCCGTCGCCGCTGGGCCCGGAATGCAGGCCACCGCCGCCGGGGGATACGACTACCGTCTGACCCGGCGGGGCGGGGCCCATCTGGCCGGGGTAGCGGGCGTTCAGCCGAACCCGATAAAATCCGCCCTGGAGGGAATGGAGCTGTGGGGACGCCGGGCCGAAACGAAGTTCATCCCCGAACTTTACCAGACCGCCACCCGCGAGAGCCGGTGGCGCCTGCTCGGCGGTCTGCTGGACACGGATGGCTGGGTCGAACGTTGGGGTAGCATCCGGCTGGCCACTTCCAGCCGGCGCCTGGCCGACGACGTGGTGGAACTGACGCGCTCGCTCGGCGGCACCGCCACTCACTTTCCCAAGAATACATCTTACACGTACCGCGGCCGGAAAATGGCCGGGCGGACTTGTTATATCTGCAACATTCAGCTCGATAACCCGCAATCGCTCTTTACCCTCGAGGCCAAGCGTAATCGGCTCGCCAGACCGAGGCAGCGGCAACGCCGCCTGAACGTTATATCCATCGAGCCCTCCCGCCGGGCGCCAACCCAGTGTATAGCCGTCAGCCATCCCTCCCGTCTTTACCTCACCGAGGGCTTTATCCCCACCCACAACACCGCCTTCGCCCTCTCCATCGCCGAGCACGCGGCCCTGGTCGAGAAGCGGGCGGTGGGGATCTTCAGCCTGGAGATGAGCTCCGATGCCCTGGTCCGTCGGATGCTCTGCTCCCACGCCCGGGTTGACGCCCAGTCGATGCGGCGGGGATTTCTCTCCGGTAAGGATATGCTGAAACTGGCCCACGCCGCCGGGCGCCTCTCCGACGCCGAGATCTACATCGACGACCTCCCCGGGGCGACCAACCTCGAACTGCGGGCCCGGGCGAGAAATATGAAGGCCCGCTTCGATATCAAGCTCCTGGTCATCGACTACCTCCAGCTCCTCCAGGCCACCATCGGCCGGAGTGAGAGCCGCCAGCAGGAAGTCTCCGATATCTCCCGCTCCTTGAAATCCCTGGCCCGGGAACTGGAGATCCCCGTCCTGGTCCTCTCCCAGCTCAACCGGGGCCCGGAAGACCGCCCCGACCGCCGTCCGCGGCTGGCCGACTTGCGGGAATCGGGGGCGATCGAGCAGGACGCCGACCTGGTGGTCCTGATCGTCAGGCCGGGGGCCTACCCCGACCTGATCGAGGACGACCCCAACCTGGAAAATATGGTCTATGTCAACGTCGCCAAGCAAAGAAACGGCCCCACTGGGGAGATCAAGCTCACCTTTATCAAAAAATACACCAGGTTCGAAGATTATGCCGAAGCCGAAGAATAGTTATCCCGGTCCGGGGCCGATACTCCGGCTGCTCCTCCTCCTCCTGCTGACGATCGGGGTCCTGAACACCGCCCCGGCGGGGTGGGCCAGGGAGAAAACCGTCTCCGAGATCCGGATCGAGGGAAACCGGCGCTGGAGCCGGGACGCCGTCCTCGCCCGGGTCCGGGTCCGGCCGGGAGACCCCTTTCTCCAGGAGGAGATCAACGCCGATCTCCAGCGCCTCCACGAGTGGGGACCCTTCTCCTCGATCCGGATCGAGGCCGAAGAGACCGGCGAAGGCGAGATGACGGTGGTCATCGCCGTCACCGAGAAGCCGATCGTCAGGGAGATCTACTTCGAGGGCAACCGGCACTTCAAGGACAAGAAACTGAAGGAAGAGATCGTCACCTCCATCGGCGACCCCCTCTCCGAGAGCCGACTCAACGAGGACATCCAGGCCATCTACGCCCTCTATGAGAAGGACCGGTTCTACCAGACCGAGATAAATTACCGGATCAAGCCCGATCCCGACGCCGGGGAAGCGGAGGTCTTCATCAATATCCGGGAAGGCTACCAGGTCCGGGTGAAGAAAATCTCCTTCTCCGGGCTGAACGTTCTCACCGCCGGTGAACTGCGGGGGGTGATGGCCACCCGCCCCCATTCCCTCTTTTCCATCATCCGGCGGGGAAAGTT
>JAVCCZ010000245.1 GCA_030765265.1 Candidatus Erginobacter occultus | reverse complement strand
TTGCCTTCCGTCTCTTCGAATCCGCCCAGTTCCTTGGCTCTGGCGATGACGGCGGAAAAATCCTTCGGGCCGCCGTCGCGGTCGGCGACGTGAGCTACATCCGGCCAGGCGACCAGGCCGGTGGTGAAGACTCGATCCTGGTAAGAATCCTTAGGTTTCTGGATGCAGTTGGTGGTGAAGAGGATCGCCGCCGGAACGGAGTCGAACTCCTTCTGCTGGTTCATCCAGGCGCTGCCGAAGTTGCCGGCCAGGTGGGGGTACTTCTTTAAGCCTGGGTAGCCGTGGGCCGGGAGCATCTCCCCGTGGGTGTAGACATTGACCCCGGTCCCCTCGGTCTGGATCAGGAGTTCTTCGAGGTCGAGGAGGTCGTGGCCGGTGACGATGATCGCCGGACCTTTGCGGGTTCCGAGAAAGACCTCCGTGGGTTCGGGCACGCCGAAGTGTTCCCGATGCCCTTCCGAGAGGATCTCCATCGCGGTGATGTTCACTTCTCCGCACTCCAGGTTGAGCGCGGTCAGCTCTCCGGCGTCCCGGTTCTCCTCGGCCAGGGCGGCCAGGGCCCGGTTGATAAAATCGTAGACCTGGTCGGCGTCGCGGCCGAGGATGTGGGCGTGGTCGGTGTAGGCGGCCAGACCCTTGAGGCCGAAGAGGAGGAGGTGTTCGAGCGAGCGGAGGTCTTCGGGCCGGTCGGGGTTGGCCATCAGCCCTACCCCCCCGGCCTGTTCGAGCAGCCCCGCCCGGCCGGCGGCCGGCTGCCAGGTGGCGGCGGCCGGTTGATCGCCTTCCGGTTCGCCGGCCAGTTTCCGGGCCTTCTCCTTGATTTCGGCCGCCTTCCGGATCAGCTTCTCCAGGCGGTCGGGGTCGAAGTCAACATTGGTGATGGTGGTAAAGAGACCCTGGACGACACATTCATTCACCTCACCGTCGCGGATGCCTTTCTTCGCCGCCCGGGCCGCGTGCCAGCCGATCCCCTTGACCGCGTGGATCAGCAAATCCTGGAGATCGGCCGTCTCCGGGTTCTTCCCGCAGACCCCGCCGACCGTGCAGCCGGTGCCTTTCGCCGTCTGTTCGCACTGATAACAGAACATATCCATAACTTTACTCCCTTTTAAGAAATTGAACCGCAAAGAACGCAATGGACGCGGAGAGGTTTTGATTATTATCTCCGTATTCCTTGGCTTTCCGGCGTTAAATATTTTCGCTGCCGCGTAACTTATTCCGTTTTCATCTTTCGCGGGTGGGGGGTTTTGATGATCAGGAACGAGGCGTTGGCTTCCGAACGGTTGACGATCTCCATCTCGGTCCCCGGAGAAGAGGGGACGATATCCCCCTTCTCCGCCTTAACCTCCACCCCGTCCAGACCGATCGAGAGTTCACCCTCGACAACCAGGATGTGGACGTTGGAGTCGGCCTTATGGACCGGAACCGCCTGGCCCGGCTTCAGGGCCGCCTGCATCACAAGCAGGTAATCCTCCTCGACCAGTTTCCTCCGCCCCATCCCCTCGTCGCGATAGGGGATCCCCCGGTAAACGTTGGTTTTCTCCATAGTTTCCTCCTTTTCCCCGGCCAGGCCGGGGATTGAACCGGTGAACAAAATCAATCCGAACCAGAGAATCTTCCGGTTTATCTTCATCGCGTTTGCCTCGCTTCTGATTTACTGTTTCGGGCCAATCGTTGATACCGTTCCGGTCCCAGGCATTCCCGGGCGGCCGAACACCACTCCCAGCAGGAGACCGGCGGCCTCCGGGAGACCTTTCCCCCGCAGGCCGGGCAGGTCGCTTCCGCCTCGTCGGCCCAGATCTCCACCCCCCGGCCGCAGCCGGGGCAGGGAAGCTCCTCGGGGATGGCGTTGCGGATCGTATCCGAGCCGGGGCACCTGAAGACGCTCATTTCAGTTTTCTCCTTGTTTCTCCCCGCGGACGGTGATCACCGTTTCCCGGAAAGGGATCTCCTTGCCCGAGTCGGCCAGGGCCTGGCGGGCCAGGGTGGTCAGGCCGGAACAGCAGGGGACCTCCATCCGGGCTACGGTCAGGGAGTTGATCCGGTGCTGCCGGAAGTACTCGGCGAGCCGCTCCCGGTAGGCTTGGGCGTCATCGAACTTCGGGCAGCCGCAGACCACCACCCGTCCCTTCAGGAGGTCCTCGTGGAAGCCGCCGTAGGCGATCGGGACGCAGTCGGCTGTTACCAGCAGGTCCGCTCCCTCGAGGAAGGGGGCCGCCGGCGGGACCAGGTTGAGCTGGACCGGCCATTGTTTCAATCGGGAAGGGGCCAACCCCGTCGGGGCGGGTTGTTCTTCCTCACCCCCGGAAAACTCGATGATCCGGGCGCTGGGACAGCCGCCGGGACTGGAAGCCCCGGATTCGCCGTCGCTTTTCCGCTGGAACCCCTCGGGGATCTCGATCTTCCGTTTTTTTAAAAAATCCAGCGCCCGGGAGAGGTACTCCTTCTCCCCGTGGTCTTCCAGGTGCTCGAGGTGGGCGCGGATGGTGGCCGGGCCCTGGGGGACGATCTCCTCCATCACCCGCTCCTCATCGTAAGGCTGGGCCTCCCGCTCTTCGACCGTCAGCGCTCCCTTCGGGCATTCGCCGACACAGGCCCCCAGCCCGTCGCAGAAGAGGTCGCTGACCAATCTCGCCTTGCCGTCGATGATCTGGAGCGCCCCCTCCGGGCAGCCGGGCAGACAGAGCCCGCAGCCGTCGCAGAGGTCATAGTCGATCTTAATTATCTTTCTCTTCATCTTTCTGCTCCTCGATATCCTTCACCAAACCGCCGACGGTGATCCCCGCCAGTTCGCCCAGGACCAGGTCCTCGATCTTCATTAGCCGGGCCCGGAGCACGCAGCGCGCCCGGTTGGGGCAGAGCTTCCGCCGGAAGATGCACTCCACCAGGCTGACCTTGCCCTGGAAGAGCTCGATCAGGCGGGTCAGCTCGATCTTTTCCGGCGGCACCGCCAGCCGGGCGCCCCCCAACTTCCCTTCCCGGGTCTCGATCAACTTCTCCCGGGCCAGTTTCTGGATGAGCCGCCGGAGGAAATTCAGAGGTATCCCCTCCTTCTCGGAAATCTCCCGAGAGGGGACGAAACGTTCCCCGGACCGGGTCAGGTAAATCAGGGCCCGGACGGCGTAATCGGTGTTCTTGGTGATCAGTTTCATCTTTAACTAATACTAATATAGTATTAGTTAGTCGCCCTGTCAAGGCTTCTTTATCGAATTTTTTCCGCCCGGGCATCTCTTATTGCCCGGGTCGCGCCTCCCTTGCCTTCAACCGAGTTCAGACTTGCTCTCCTTCCCCCATACAGCTACCATAATCCCCATAAGATTTCTTGCTGAGGCTGTTTTCAACGGGCAGGTGGTCACTGAGCCGAAAAGCGATTTCCCATCAATGGGGCCGGCCCCGGGAAAACCTTATTCCCGGTATCATCACAACGGATTCGATGATATCGTCGACGCTCATTTGAAGCGTCAGATTATGAGAAGGGAAGCTGTGATGGCAATCACGGAAGGGCGGCTCGATTTCGGGCCCTGGGTACAAATCTTCTATGGGGAGTTCGACGGCGGACGGAAAAAGCAGGTTCTGGTCAAGATCATCGGCGAACAATATCCTACGAGGACGCACCGCCTATTGCCATGACCCGTCATCCCTGGAAAACTCCCTGTTTCGCGGCCATCTCGATATTTCTCGGGCTCCTGGCGGGCTTGCTCCTCGCCGAAGCAGCCGTCCGGATCATCTTCCGCGGCCTCCCGGATGGTCTGTTTCACCAACGCGGTTATTTCGTGAAATCTCCCCACCCTCTCGCGGCTTACGAACATCTGCCGAATAGTACCTACCACGAGGGGATGTACCGGATCAATTCTCGGGGATTCCGCGGGCCGGAGTACCCGCCGCTTACGCCGGAAGGAACCTGCCGGATCGCCGCTCTGGGCGATTCTTACACTTTCGGGGCCGCCGTCACCTGGGAAGATACCTGGGTCCGAAAACTGGAAATCTATCTCAATGAATTGGTAAAAAATTGCCGGGTCGAAATTTTGAATTTCGGAGTCCAGGCCTACAATACTCGCAACGAACTGGGATTACTGGAGAGCAAAGTGCTCGAATTTCATCCCGAGATGGTCCTCCTGGGGCACTTGATCAATGATGATTTTTATAACTATATCCGGTTCGTCCGCGGCAACCTGATGTTTCATTACGAAGAAGACCCCGATCAGAGAATTCCCCTTCCTTCATCTTTAAAACAGTTTTTCTACAACCACTCCCTGCTTTATCGCTATCTTTCCACACAATACCTGAATCTTTTCCGGGATGAAATCGAAGCTCAACGAGCCAGGGAACAGCAAAACCAGAATAACAACTGGTGTCCGCCGCCGGAAAAAAGACGGCCGGTGGACGCCGAGTCCCTCCGGGGGATAAACAGATTGTGTAAGAAAAACGATATAACCCTGGTTATCCTGGATTTCCCGGTCGCCCCCTGGGTCAAATCGATCCGGGAAAAGCCCGCCGACACGGAAAACGTCTCCTTCCACCTGAAGAAACTGGCGGAGGAACTGGCAATAAAATATATTGATCTTTTCCCGGTTCTGGTCGGCCACAACGGCAAGAAACTCTGGCTGACGCCCGGGGACCATCACCCCAACGCGGAATTAAGCGACCTCTACGCGAAATATTTAGCCGGTATTCTCGCCCCCTTGATCCAAACCGAATGGGAGAACCGACATGAGGTGCCCTCCCACTCCGGACCACTCCGACCCTAGTTTCTCGCCGTAAGCAGTTTGGTTTCTTCTTGGCCTTCCGTTAAAGCTCTTGACGCGGCTGTTCCCAGGGGGACGGGGGTCACTGAGACCAAAAGCGATTTCTTAGCAATTCAGTACTCTTTCCGATAAGACGAGAGCAGTTCCTGCTTCAGTTTCCAGAGCTTTTCGGACAGGAATACCGGGTAGGGTTCGGGGTCGAAGATTCTCTTCACCCCGTCGGGGAGGCGGAGGGTCAGGCTCTCCTCTTCCCGCGGATCCTCTTCCTCCCGGCTTAAGAAGTCGGCGAGCGCCTGGCCGTCGCGGTTGTAGATCCGCCAGGACCGTTTCTCGCCGGAGCTGGAGGTGAAGTCCGCCCCCCCGGCCAGCCGGGTTTCATTTGTCGCTCCTCCCGTCGGTTGTTCCCGCCGCGTGCCTCGTCCCGGCTAATTCCAGCTTCTTGTTTCCAGCAGTCGCTTTCCAAGTATACCGGGCCGGTCGCCGTCGGCCAATCCTAAATCGCCGGATCGCGATGACATTATTGGTTTTGTCGGACAGCCTCCAATGATCGCGACGGAAGAGGAAAAGACTGGTTACGCGGCCGCCGGAGGGATAAAATGCCTTCAGCTTCTTTCGGCGGGTGAGAGGTAGAGAGGGAAGGTATTCTCCGGAAAATCCGGGAACGAGTCGCCGCTATGGATCCGCGAATAATCAATCCGGGAAAAAATTGCTGGAAGGCCGTTCCGGCATCCCGGGTCGCTTTCCTGGTCGATTCCGCTTCCTATTACCGGGCCTTTTACCGGGCGGTGCAGCGGGCGCGGAAGACGGTCTACATCGTGGGTTGGGATATCGACCGCCGGGTTCAGCTGCTGCGGGGGGAGGAGGGTGACGGGACCCCGGTCCGGTTGGGCAAGTTTCTCAACCGGGCGGCCCGGAAGCTCAAGCTCGACATCTACATCCTGGTCTGGGACCCGGCCCTGATCTACCGGTTCGAGCGGGAGGCCTTCCCTTGGCTCAGCTTGGGCTGGAAATCACCCCGCCGGGTCCGCTTCCACCTCGACTCCAGCCACCCGCTGGGCTCCTCGCTCCACCAGAAGATCGTGGTTATCGACGACGAGGTCGCTTTCTCCGGCGGGATCGACCTCGGCGCCCGGCGCTGGGATACCTCAGAACACCGGAGCGGGGATAACCGCCGACGAGATCCCGGAGGAAAAAAATTCCCTCCGTTTCACGACCTCCAGATGGCGGTCTCCGGGGAAGCCGCCGCCCGGCTGGGGGAACTGGCCCGGCGCCGTTGGGAGCGGGCCACCGGGGAGAAGTTGGAGCCGCCCTCCGCGGGGGGAGATCCCTGGCCGGAAAATCTCTGCCCTGATCTGGAAGATATCCCGGTGGCGATCGCCCGGACCTATCCGCCCTATCGGGGGCTGCCGGCGATCCGGGAGGTCGAGGCGCTCTATCTCGACGCCGTCGCCGCCGCCCGCCGATTCATCTACATCGAGAACCAGTATTTCACCTCCCGGCGGATCGGCGAGGCCCTGGCCCGGCGGCTGGAAGAGAGAGACGGGCCCGAGGTGGTCCTGGTCCTTCCCCGTCACTGCCAGGGCTGGCTGGAGGAATCGACGATGGGGGTGCTCCGGGAGCGACGACTGGGGGCCCTTCGGTCCGCCGACCGGTATGGCCGCCTCGGTGTTTATTACCCCGTAACCGAAAATGCCACCCCGGTGATGGTCCATTCCCAGGCAATGATCGTCGATGACCTCCTGCTCCGGATCGGCTCGGCCAACCTCAGCAACCGTTCCCTGGGGACCGACGTCGAATGCGACCTGGCCCTGGAGCGGCGGGATGACGAATCGGCGGGGGCGATCTCCGGTTTCCGCGACCGGCTTTTAGCCGAACATCTGGGCCGGGAGAGGGGAGAAATTTCCCGGGAACTGGCCCGGTCCGGTTCTCTGCTGGAAACGATCGGGAAGTTCCAGGGAGGGGGCCGCGACCTGCGCCAGCTGGAAACGGAAAAACTCTCCCCGATCGATTTCCATCTCGATCCGCAACCTATGGCCGATCCCGAGCAACCGATCTCCAGCGAGGAGTATTTGGAAAAATTCCTTTCCCCGCCGGCGGGAAACGGGAAGAAGAAAGGCTGGATCAGCCTGGGGATCCTCGGGTTGCTGGTTATCTCCGCCGCCCTCTTCTGGTCGATGAGCGGGGCGGAGGAATGGCTCCACCTGGAGAATTTCCAGAAGCTGATCCCCGCCCTGCGGGAGAATTTCTGGGGACCGCTGCTGGTGATCGCGGTCTTCGTGATCGGGGGACTGCTGATGACCCCGGTGACCTGGATGATCGTCGGCACCTCGCTGGTCTTCGGCCCGGTTTGGGGCTTTGTCTATTCCCTGGTCGGTTCCCTGCTCAGCGCCGCCGCCGCTTACCTGGCGGGGAGATTGTTCTGGGAGAAGACGGTCCACCACCTGGCCGGGAGCAGACTCAGCCGGCTGCGGAAGTGGCTGGCCCCGAAAAGCGTCCCGGCCATCGCCATCATCCGCAACATCCCCGTTGCTCCCTATACCCTGGTCAACCTCCTGGCCGGTTCGATGCGGATCGGTTTTTGGGGATTCATCCTCGGTACTGCGATCGGGATGCTCCCCGGGATGATTGCCCTGGTCTTTTTCTCCGCCCGGATCCTGAAACTGGTCCGCGATCCCTCCGCCGCCAATATCCTGATCGCCGCCGGGGCCCTGGTTCTGGTGGTGATTCTGGCCGCCCTCCTCCAGCGCCTGCTTAACCGGAACGGGGTTTCAGGGAGGAATTCGGGGGGAGAGGATGAATGAGTCGGCCGCTTCAATAAATTTAGCCCGATGTATTCTGATTTTCCCGCCCCTCCTTACAGATTCTCCTTTCAATCTCTCCCGGGTGGAAAAAAGTCGGTAGAAAGTAGAATGGTTCCCTTGTCAATTCCCGGTCGGTAATGAAATAATTAAGGTCGGGAACTAAAAACCGCCCCGGAGAGGGTGGTGAAACAGGAACGGATAGGAGGAAGTCCATGAACGAAAAAACCGTAACCGTGACAATGAAGGGCGAGCCCCTGAACCTGACCGGGGATTACGTTCCGGCCGGGAGCCGGGCGCCTACCTGCCGGCTGACCGATGGGGAACTCAAGGAATTGGTCTTCGATCCGCAGGGACAGGGGAATATCTTGCTGATCACGGTCCCCTCCCTTGATACCTCGGTCTGCTCGAAGGAGGCCCAACGGCTGAGCCGGGAGATCGAAAAACTGGGGGATGAGATCAGCGCCGTTTTAATCAGTATGGACCTGCCCTTTGCCCAGAAACGCTGGAGCGAAGCGGCCGGGATCGACAACATCCGCCTGCTCTCCGATCACCGCCTGGCCGATTTCGGCCGATCCTACGGGATCCTGATCGAGGACCTCCGCCTCCTGGCCCGCTCGCTCTGGGTGATCGACGGGGTGGGGACGATCCGGTACAAGCAGCTGGTCGGGGAAGTCACCGACGAGCCCGATTACGATCAGGCCCTGGCGGCGATTGAAGAGGTTCTCCGGGAATAAGTCTCGGCACTCCGAAGAATTTTCCCTGGTCAGCGCCCGGGTGACTTTAGAGGAGGGGAAGGGGGGATTGCCGCAAACAGCAGCGGGACTTTACAATCTCATCCAGCTTCCATTCATAGGATTGGGGACAACGAAGTACATTCTTCCCCACTTTTCGGCATGTTTCGGGTCAGTGGGGTCCGAGGCGAAATCTGTCAGGCTATCACCGATCAGCATCACGATTTTCAATGCGCCCAGGTCCTGAACTGCCTCTCCCTTCTCGATTTTTCTTCGCCATAGTTCCTTGGAAATTTCCGGCTTGGACATCAAGAGAGTGTCGAAGACGAAACCCTCTTTGTGCAGATTCTTCAAGGTGGGTTCTCTCAGCTCTTCGGAACGCCCGGTGATTAAGACAATCTTCCCTCCCAACTTCCTTACCTTCTCGGTGAAATCGACCGCTCCGGGAACGGCAGGATCGTTCCCCTCCCGGCACCAGTCGCTCCAACGGGGGCGGTATAAGAGGGTCCGCCAGCGTTTCTTGAATTTTCGGTATTCGGCTGAACTCAGACAGGTGTCATCCACGTCCATTACCACCGCCCAGGGTTCCTCGATTCCCGAAACGTTCTTCTGAAGCCGGTCCAGTGCCGCGTTATAGATCCCCACGCAGGCGTAGCGGTATTCGTCCGAGCGACTGGTATAGAGGATATCGCGGCGGATCTGAATCTGGGAGCTGACCCAGTGAAATACGATGATTGCCAGGACCG
>JAVCCZ010000206.1 GCA_030765265.1 Candidatus Erginobacter occultus | reverse complement strand
TGTTTCCGGGTTCATTTCGACTCTTTTTCCGGGGCGGCCTTTTTCGCTTTGTTATCGTCGGCCGGAGCGGGAGCGCCTTCCTCATCAAGAAAGGCCAGTCTGGCCAGTTCGGCGCCGTCGCCCCGGCGGGGTCGGGCCATTTTCAGGATCCGGGTATATCCGCCCGGCCGGTCGGTAAAGCGGGGTCCGATCTCGTCAAAGAGCTTTTTTACCGCCGTTTCATCCCGCAGGATGGAGATCGCCCGCCGGCGGGCGGCCAGGGAACCGGAACGGGCCCGGGTGACCATCTTCTCGGCCAGGGGCTGGGCGGCTTTCGCCTTGGCCCGGGTGGTGACGATCGCCTCTTCTTTGATCAGACTGGAGACCATATTGGCCAGCATCGCCCGGCGATGGGACGAGGTCCGGTTCAACTTGACTGTTTTTTTTCGATGTCGCACTTTCGCTTACTCCGTCGGTAGATTGCTTCCCCCGCTCAGCTGCCGGAACAGGTCCGGTTCGGGGAGTTCCATCCCCAGGGCCAAGCCGAGGCCGCTGAGGATGCTTTTGATTTCATCGAGCGACTTCTTCCCGAAATTCCGGTACTTAAGCATCTCCGCCTCGGTGCGGCGGACCAGGTCGCCGATGGTCTGGATATCGGCCGCCTTGATGCAGTTGGCGGAGCGGACCGAGAGTTCGATCTCGTTGATCGGCATACTGAGCAGCTTCTGGAGCTTGTCCTCCCCGTCTTCCTTCTCCACCTCTTCCTCGAACTCGATCGCGTAGAGCTCGTCGTCGGTGAAGAGATCGAGATGGCGCTTGAGGATGGCCGAGGA
Organism: Candidatus Erginobacter occultus; assembly: GCA_030765265.1. Lineage (GTDB taxonomy): Bacteria > Auribacterota > Erginobacteria > Erginobacterales > Erginobacteraceae > Erginobacter > Erginobacter occultus. Next base: position 27,661 of record JAVCCZ010000206.1, on the reverse strand, counting down.
CTGGATCAGGGCTTCCCGGGGGTTAAGCCGGCCGTCGGTCCAGATCTCCAGGATCAGCCGGTTGAAATCGGTCCGCTGGCCGACCCGGGTATCCTCCACCGAGTACTTGACCTTCTTCACCGGGCTGAAGATCGAGTCGATGGGGATCACCCCGATCGGGGACTCGGGACTCTTGTTCATTTCGGAGGGGCGAAATCCTCTTCCGATCCCGACCCCGAGTTCCATATTCAACTTCCCCCCCTTGGCCAGGCGGGCGATCGGCTGGTCCGGGTTGACCACTTCCACCGTCCCCCCGGTCTCGAGGTCGCCGGCGGTGACTTCCTTTTCCCCCTTAGCCTCCAACCGGATAACCCGGGATTCCCGGCCGTCCATCTTCAGAACCACCCGTTTCAGGTTGAGGATAATCTCGGTCACATCCTCATAGACCCCGTCCAGGGTGCTGAACTCGTGGAGCGCGCCCTCGATCTTGACATCGGTAATCGCCGCTCCTTCCAGGGACGAGTAAAGCACTCTCCGCAAGGCATTCCCGAGGGTGAAGCCGTAGCCTCTTTCAAACGGCTCAACGGTAAACCGGGTATAGGTAGACGTCTTGGTATCTTCTTCTTCGATTAATACTTTCGGAAGCTCAAACTTCCCCATCACAATGGCCATATGTCTTCCTCCTTGGAAAATTTCAAAGCGGCCTCGGATACCACTGCCGGCGGCACGGGTTATTTCGAGTAAAAACCCACCACCAGAGAGACATCCGCCGGGACCCGTCCTTCGTCGGCCCCGGGAAGGCGAAGTACTTCACCCCGAAACTGGTTCTTATCAAGCTTCAGCCACTGCGGCACTTCCTGGGCCCGCGAAGCTTCCAGGGCCTCGGCCGCCCGCTGGCGGCTGGTCCCCCGTTCCCGGACCATAATCACGTCCCCCGGTTTCACCTGGTAGCCGGGATAATCGGTTCTCCGTCCGTTGACCAGGATATGACCGTGCCGGATAAACTGCCGGGAGGTCCGGGGCGCGGTGACGAAACCGAGGCGGTAGGTCACGCTGTCGAGTCTTCTCTCCAGCATCGAGACCAGGTTCTCCCCCGTCCGGCCTTTGGCCCGGGCGGCCTGCGCGAAATAATTGCTGAACTGCCGTTCCCCAATCCCGAAGCTTCTTCTCAGCTTCTGCTTCTCTCTTAACTGCCGGCCGTATTCGGATTCTTTCCGGCGGCGCATCCCGTGCTCGCCGGGGGGCCTTCTCTCCTTTTCGATCGGGCACTTGCTCATCAAGCACTTGGCGCCCTTCAGGAAAAGCTTCATCTTCTCCCGGCGGCATAACCTGCAGACTGGACCAATATACCTTCCCATAATTACTCCTGATATTATATCGCTAAATGGTTGAAACAATCGGTATCGCTTATACCCTTCTCCGCTTCGGCGGCCGGCAGCCGTTGTGGGGCACCGGGGTTACGTCGCGGATCGCGGATATCTTCAGACCCAAGGACTGCAGCGCCCGGACCGCGGATTCCCGGCCCGAACCTGGGCCCTTGACCCAGACCTCGATCCGGTCCATCCCGTAACTCTTGGCCTCGTTCCCGGCCTGCTGGGCCACCACCTGGGCGGCGAAAGAAGTACTCTTCCGGGAGCCCTTGAATCCGGCTTTGCCCCCGGTAGACCAGGCGATTACCGCTCCGTCGGAATCGGTTATCGTAACAATGGTGTTATTGAAAGTGGCCTGGATATGGGCCACGCCCGAAACCACCGAACGGGTGATCTTCTTTTTGCGGGTCTTTTTCTTCTCTGTGGCCATTTAACTCTCCCTTACGCCGTAGCTACACAGGCCGGCGGCCTGGGCTACTGCCTATCCTTCACAGGCCGGCGGCCTGTGCTACTGGGCTTTTCTTTTTCGTTTTGCCCCGACCACACCCCGGCCAGGACCTTTCCGGGTCCGGGCGTTGGTATGCGTTCTCTGCCCGCGCACGGGGAGACCCCGGCGGTGGCGGAGGCCGCGGTAAGAACCGATATCCATTAACCGCTTGATATTCTGGGCCCGCTCCCGCCGCAGATCGCCTTCCACCTGGTGGGACTTCTGGATGATGGAGGTAATCTTTCCCACCTCTTCTTCGGTCAGATCCTTGGCCCGGACCCCGGGCTTGACCCCGGCCTCCCGGGCGATCTTCAGTGCCCGGGTCCGGCCGATCCCGTAGATATAAGTCAGGGAAATTTCAACCAACTTGTTATTCGGGATATCGACCCCGACAATTCTGGGCATCGTGTCTCTCCTTTATCCCTGCTTCTGCTTATCCCGGGGGTTGGCACAGATCACCCGCACCACCCCTTTTCGTTTCACAATCTTGCATCGCTCGCAGAGTCTTTTTACTGAAGCTTTTACTTTCATAATAATATCGCCTGTGGGCTTCCGCTCCGGCTCGTGTAGTGTATCAAAAATAACGTCCATTAAATTGTCATTGCAAGCGATAGCCTTCAGCCACAAACAGAGTGTGACGGGAAGCAATATCAATTCATTGCAATGGAATAGATTGCTTCGTCGCTTCGCTCCTCGCAATGACACTAAACTTATGTTTATATTTATGAAACACTACACTAAAGCCGCCGGATAATCCGGGCCTTGGTCAGGTCGTAGGGAGACATCTCCATCAAAACCTTGTCCCCGGGCAGCATCTTGATAAAGTGCCGCCGCATCCGCCCCGAGATATGGGCCAGGACCAGATGGCCCTCCCCGATCTCGACCCGGAACATAGTGCTGGGGAGAAGTTCCTTGACCTCGCCTTCCAGTTTTATTGGGCCGTCGTTAGTCATAAGATTAGAATACAGAATACAGAATCCAGAATCCAGCAAAACTCAGTTTATTTCCGAACTGCCGCCGTCGATGGAGGCAAATATCTCCCTGAGCATTTCATAGGTCTTTTCCCAGTGGATATCCCCCGGGACCCGGGTCAGCAGGCCTTTTTCGTCGTACCAGCGGATCAGGTCGGCGGTCTTATCCTGGTAAACCCGGAACCGGTGGCGGATCGCCTCCGGCTGGTCGTCGGGGCGCTGGTAAAGCTCCCCGCCGCAGAGGTCGCAGACGCCCTCGGTCTTCGGGGGCATATTGACCAGGTGGAAGATCTTCCCGCAATCCCGGCAGACCCTCCGCCCGCTCAAACGCTTGACCAGAACCTCCTCCGAGGCCTCCAGGTAGACGACCAGGTCGAGCCGCTGGCCGAGTTCCTTCAACAACTGCTCGAACATTTCGGCCTGGGGAACCGTCCGGGGAAACCCGTCGAGAATATAGCCGTTTTTCGCGTCGTCTTTCCCCAGCCGGTTCCTGATGATATCGACCGCCACCCGGTCCGGAACCAGGTTCCCGTCGTCGATATAGCTCTGGGCCAGTCTCCCCAGTTCCGTTCCCGCCTTGATCTCCTCTCTCAAAATATCCCCGGTCGAGATATGGGGGATGGAAAACTCGGCGGCCAGGGCGACAGCCTGGGTCCCCTTGCCCACCCCGGGAGGTCCGAGAAAGACGAAGTTCATAACCTAAAACCTCCCCTTGAGTTTTCCCTTCTTCATAAAACCGTCATAGTGGCGCATCAGGAGATGGGATTCCACCTGGCGCATCGTGTCGAGCATCACCCCGACCAGGATCAGGAGACTGGTGCCCCCGAAAAACTGGGTGATGTTGAAGGGCAGGTTGAATCTCCCGCTGATCAGGGTGGGGAGGATGGCAATCCCGGCTAAAAATATCGCCCCGGAGAGGGTGATCCGGGTCATCACCCGGTCGAGGTACTCGGCGGTGTTCTTCCCCGGCCGGATCCCGGGGATAAAACCGCCGTATTTTCTCATATTATCGGCGACGTCAACCGGGTTGAAGGTGATCGCGGTGTAGAAATAACAGAAGAAGATGATGCAGAGCACATAGAGCAGGGAATAGAGCAGGGACCCGGGGGCGAGAAGATTGCTCAGCCACTGCAGCCGGGGGATGAAACCGCCCAGGGTGCCGGGGAACATCAGCAGCGCCGAGGCGAAGATAATCGGGATCACCCCGGCCTGGTTGACCCGGAGCGGGATGTAGGTCCGCTGGCCCCCATACATCTTCCTCCCCACGATCCTTTTCGCGTACTGGACCGGGATCTGCCGCTGGCCCTGGGTAATCAGAATCACCGCCGCCACCACCCCGACAAAGAGGACCATCATCACCAGCAGCAGCCCCAGCGGCTGGGTCTGCTTCTCCGGGTCGAGGGGGGAGAAGACGTTCCAGGCGTCAATCAGCGCCGCCGGGGCCCGGGAGATAATGCTGACGGTGATGACCAGGGAGATCCCGTTTCCGATCCCCCGTTCGTCGATCTGCTCGCCCAGCCACATAATAAAGACCGTTCCCGCCGTCAGGGTCATCATCGTCAGGAGACGGAAAGCAAGTCCGGACGGCGCGATCTGCATATCCCCGGCCGCGGCGCCGAAGATCGAGCCCGGGTTCTGGAGGCCGACGCTGATCATATAGCCCTGAAAAAGTCCCAGGCCCACGGTAGCGTAGCGGGTATACTGGTTGATTTTCTTGCGTCCCACCTCGCCTTCCTTGGAGAGCTTTTCCAGAAAGGGGATGACCGCGGTCAGCAGCTGCATAATGATCGAAGCGCTGATGTAGGGCATAATTCCGAGAGCGAAGATGGTGGCGTTGGAGATCGCCCCCCCGGAAAAGATGTCCATCATACTGAATATATTCCCTCCCCGCTGCTGGGCCAGGCGGGTGAAGATATCCTGGAGAGCCTGGGAATTGATCCCCGGGGTCGGGATATAGCAGCCGATCCGGTAAACCACCAGGAGACTGAGGGTGAAAAAGATCCGCTTACGCAATTCCGGGATCTTGAAGGTGTTGGTTAAAGCGCTGAGCATAAAAATCCGGTTTCTGGAGTGTTTCTACCTTAAGCCTGTCGGTCAGCTATTCGGAGGGAGCGGAGGCCGCGCGGGGATGGCAGGAGCCTCCGGCGGCTTCAATCGCCGCCCGGGCGGTGGCGCTGAATCGATCCGCCTCGACCGAGAGTTTTTTCTCAATCTTTCCCCGGGCCAGGATCTTGACCGGCAATTTCAGGGAGCGGATAATCCGCCGCTCCCGGAGCAGTTCCGGGGTAACCTCAGTCCCCTCGGGGAAGACCCCCAGCTCGCCGATATTAACCACGGTATAATTGGTCGGGAAGGGCGAGGTGAAGCCGACCTTGGGCAGCCGGCGCTTCAGGGGCATCTGCCCCCCCTCGAAGCCCGGTTTCGACTTGTAGCCGGAACGGGCTTTCTGTCCCTTGTGCCCGCGGCCGGAGGTCTTACCCAGGCCGGAGCCGGGGCCTCGACCCCGCCGTTTACGGGGGTGGCGGCAGCCATGGGCCGGCTGTAAATTATGCAGTTCCATCGCGTAATCCTCTTCTCAACCGATAGGCGTTCACTTCCCTCCCGATCCGGTTCAAACCCTCGATCCCCGCCTTGATCAGGTTGAAACGGTTCCGGGAGCCCAGCGCCTTGGCATAAATATCCTCAATCCCAGAGAGTTCCAGCAGCGCCCGCACCCCGCCCCCGGCCACGATCCCGGTCCCGGGAGGCGCCGGCTTGAGCAGTACCTTGGCCCCGCCGAAGACCCCGACCACCGAATGGGAGATCGTGCTTCCCTTCATCGGGACGGTGAAGATGTTTCTCTTGGCGACCTCGGAACCCTTGGCGATGGCGTCGGCCACTTCGTTGGCCTTGCCCAGCCCCAGGCCGACCTGTCCGGCCCGGTCGCCGACCACGACCACCGCGCTGAAGCTGAATCTCCGTCCACCCTTGACGACCTTGGAACAACGCCGGATATCAACCACCAGGTCTTCCAAGTCAGACGTCCGGGCCGATTGCGGTTTATTTCTTCTCGAAAATGCCATATTGCTCACCCTGTTTAAGTAGGAATTCAGAAGTCAGGAGATAGAATTCAGAATACCGATGGTCTTTGCCCCGCTTCCCGTTCTTGTCTTCTGGTTCCTGAGTTCTGTATTCTGGATTCTAAAATTGCAATCCCGCCTTCCGGGCGCCTTCGGCGACGGCCTTGACCCGGCCGTGATAACGATAAGATCCCCGGTCGAAGATCACCTTGTCTATCTTCAAGCCGCCCGCCGCTTCCCCGGCCATCGTCCCCAGCAGCTCCGCCGCGGCCACGGTCGCGCCGCCCCCGGAGTGTTTCTGGCGGAAATCGGGAGAAAGAGTGGAGATGGCGGTCAGGGTTCGACCCCGCTCGTCGTCGATAAACTGGACCGAGATGTTGCGCAGACTCCGGTGGACCGACATCCGGGGGCAGTCCGAGGTGCCTTTCAAGCTTTTCCGGACCCGGAGGGCCCGGCGCCGTCGGGAGTATAATTTCCTGGTTCCTGGTTTCATATTAGGCTATCGATTTTCCGGCTTTCCGTTTGATGTATTCGCCCACGTATTTAATCCCCTTGCCCTTGTAAGGTTCCGGAGGACGGTACCTCCGGATCCGGGCTGCGGTCTCGCCGACTTTCTGCCGATCGACGCCCCGGATCACAACCACCGTTTTTCCCTCGACCGAGATCTCGATCCCCTCCATCGGTTCGTATCTGACCGGGTGGGAGAAACCGAGCTGGAGAACCAGCGTCGATCCGTCCATCTCCACCCGGTAACCGACCCCAACCACCTCCAGCTTCTTCTCGAAGCCCCGGCTGACCCCGGTCACCATATTGGAGATCAGGCGGGCGTAAAGGCCGTGGAGAGAACGGGCCCGCTTGTTCTCGGCCTCGCGGATGACCCGGAGGGATTTTTCTTCCATCTCCGCCCGGAGTACCGGGGGGAGGATGAGATCGCATTCCCCGAGTTTCCCGGAAACCAGGACCGAGCGGTCTTCCAGCTTCACCGTAACCCCGGCGGGAATCGCAATCGGCGTGTTTCCTATTCTTGACATATATCTCTATCTTCCTCTGAAATTCGCTATCGGGATCGCTATCGCTATCGAAAATATCGATGTGCCGCCCCCTGCGGGGGCTTGAATTGCTGTTGCTATCTCTTTTTCCACGGGCTTGCGCCCGTGGCTATTTTGTGTCGCCCCCTGCGGGGGCTTAAGTCCTTAAGGCACTTTGAACTTTTAACTTCGAACTTTTAACTTTCCCTTACCAGACGTAACAGAGAATCTCTCCCCCGACGCCGGCTTTCCGGGCCTGGCGGTCGGTCATCACTCCGCTGGAGGTCGAGATAATCGCCACTCCCAGCCCGCCCCGGGGGTGGGGGATTTCCTGGTGGCGGCCGTATATCCTCCGTCCCGGCCGGCTCACCCGCTGCAGCCCCTGGATAATCCGGGATTTCTGGGGGCCGTACCGGAGATAGACCTTGAGGGTCCCCTGGGGTCCGGTTTCCAGGACATTGTAATCCCGGATAAACTTCTCTTCTTTTAAAACCCGGACCATCTCCCGCTTCAGCCGGGATGAGGGGATTTCCACGGAGTCCATCCCCCGGGTGTTGGCGTTGCGGATCCTGGTTAGAAGATCCGCGATTGGATCGGTCATCGTCATTCTTAGAGCGTCTCCTTGGCCGGTTACCAGCTGGCCTTGGTCAGTCCGGGGATCTTCCCCTGGCTGGCCAGCTGTCTTAAACAGATCCGGCAAATCTTGAATTTCCGGTAATAGGCCCGGGGGCGGCCGCAACGAAGGCAGCGATTATATCCGCGGACCTTGAACTTCGGTTCCCGGGCGCTTTTTACGATTAACGATTTCTTGGCCATACCTTAACTCTTCTCCTCTTCCCGCTTGAAAGGCATTCCAAAGAGGCGGAGCAGTTCGCGCGCCTCTTCATCATTCCGGGCGTTGGTGACGATAGTAATGTTCATCCCCTGGGTCCGGTAGAGCTTATCGACATCCACTTCCGGGAAAACGATCTGCTCGGAAAGCCCGAGAGTGTAATTGCCCCGGCCGTCAAAAGCCCGGGGAGAAAGTCCCCGGAAGTCCTTGATTCTCGGCAGGGCGATATTGATCAACCGGTCGAGAAATTCGTACATAATCTTGCCCCGCAGGGTAACCCGGCAGCCGACATCCATACCCTCTCTCAGCTTGAACCCGGCCACGCTTTTTCGGGCCTTGGTCACCACCGGACGCTGGCCGGCAATCAGGGCCAGTTCCTCGGCCGCCGACTGGATAGCCTTGCTGTCGGAGACCCCGGTTCCCACTCCCATATTTACCGCCAGCTTTTCCAGCCGCGGGACGCGGAGACGGTTGGAAAACCCGAACCGCTCCATCATCGCCGGAACGATCGATTCCTGGTATTGTGTCCAGAGATTGGCCTGTTCCATAACTATTTATCCAGCGATTCTCCGGACTTCTTGGAAAAACGCACTTTGGTTCCATCGGCCAGTTGCTTGATCCCCACCCGGGTCCCCCGCTTCGCGGTCGGACAATACGGCATCAGGTTGGAGAGAGCGATCGGCGCTTCCTGTTCGATAATCCCCCCCTTCTGGTTCTGCTGGGAAGGCTTGGTATGCCGCTTGACGAAGTTCAGCCCCTGGACGATCGCCGTCGCCTTTTCCCGGTTGACCTGGAGGACTTTCCCGGTCTTCTTGGAAAACCTTTCCTTCCCCGCGATCGCGATCACGATATCGCCTTTTTTTATCCGGGCCTTCATCTACAATACCTCCGGCGCCAGCGAAACAATCTTTAAAAAGTCTTTTTCCCGCAACTCCCGGGCCACCGGGCCGAAGATCCTGGTCCCCCGGGGGTTGCGCTGGGGATCGATGATCACCACCGCGTTCTCGCTGAATCGGACAACCGACCCATCGGAGCGGCGGATGTCGTTTCGGGTCCGAACCACGACCGCCTTGGCCACTTCGCCCTTCTTGACCGCGGCGGTGGGGATAGACTCCTTGACCGCCACCACCACGATGTCGCCGATCTCGGCCAGCCGTTTTCCCCCGGCGCCGACCACCTTGATACAGGCGGCCCTCCGGGCCCCGGTGTTGTCGGCCACCCTGACTATGGTTTGCATCTGAATCATTGTGGATAGTGGGGAGTAGTAACCGATTACCGATTACTGATTACCGATTGCCCTCCCCTCCTTCTTCTTCAGCGGCTTTTCTAATGACGGAGGCCAGGCGCCAGCGCTTGGTCTTGCTCAACGGGCGGGTCTCCATTATCTCAACCAGGTCCCCGGTCCGGGCCAGATTCTCCTCGTCGTGGGCGTGAAACCGGGTGTTCTTCTTCACGACTTTCTTGTAAAGGGGGTGCCGGAATTTCCGGATCACTTCGACCACGATGGTTTTCTCCATCCGGTCGCTAACCACTTTTCCCCGCCGGTTTTTCCGCCGGCCGCGCTTAGTCTCGCTCGTATTCATAAACCTGTCCCGATTATTTACGTCGTCCGGATTCGGACGACGTAATCTCCTTATTGCCCGGCCTCTTTCTGTTCTTCGATAATTGACAGCACCCGGGCGATATCCCGGCGAACTGCGCGGAGCAGATGCGGTTTCTCGATCTGCCCGGTGGCGGCCTGAAACCGGAGGTTAAAATGTTCTTCCCGCAGATCCCGGTGCTTCTGCTCCAGTTCCTCCCGGGTCATCTCTCTGATCTGGCTCGCTTTCATCTCATTTTTACCTGGTATGTTCGCGGGTCACGAACCGGCAGGGGAAGGGGAGCTTGAAGGCGCCCAGGCGCATCGCCTGCCGGGCGGTCGACTCGGTTACCCCTTCCATCTCGTAGAGGATCTGCCCCGGCTTCACCACCGCCACCCAGAATTCCGTATTGCCTTTTCCCTTACCCATCCGGGTTTCGGCCGGTTTCTTCGAGACCGGCTTGTGAGGGAAGACCCGGATCCAGATCTTTCCCTTCCGCTTGATATTCCGGGTCAGGGCCACCCGGACCGCTTCGATCTGGTTGGCGGTCATCCAACCGCCACCCAGGGACTGCAGCCCGTACTCCCCGAATTCCAGGGTCACCCCCCGGGAAGCCCGGCGGGGAATGGTGCCGCGCTGCGACTTGCGGTACTTAACCCTTTTCGGCATCATTGCCATGATTCTTGTCCTCTTTAAATGACAGCTTCTGGCCCTTGTAGATCCAGGTCTTGACCCCAATCGTCCCGTAACTGGTGAAGGCCTCGGCAAAACCGTAATCGATATCCGCCCGCAGGGTCTGGAGCGGGATCTTGCCTTTCTTGTAACTCTCGGTCCGGCACATCTCCCGGCCGCCCAGTCGTCCGGCGACCTGGATCTTGACCCCGCCGGCGCCCCGGGCCATCGTGTCGCCGATCGCCCGCTTGACCGCCCGGCGGAAGGAGATCCGCCGCACCAACTGCTGGGCAACATTTTCCGCCACCAGCTGAGCTTCCAGTTCCGGGGTCTTGATATCGCTGATATCTATGATCACCTCGCGGTTGACCAGGCCGCGCAGCTCCTCGCGGAGGCTGTCGATCGCCGCTCCCCGCCGGCCGACCACCAGTCCCGGCCGGGCGGTGTGTATCCGGATCCGGACTTTTTCCGCCGTCCGCCGGAAGATCTCGATCTGGGAGATCCCGGTGTGGAAGAACTTCTTCTTGATATAAAGCCGGAGCTTGTTGTCCTCCAGCAGCAGGTCGCCGAAGTCCTTCTTATTGGCGTACCACTGGGAACTGGTATGCTTATTGAATCCGATCCGAAACGCGATTGGGTTAACTTTCTGGCCCATAGATGATTCCTATTTTTGCTTTTTCTTCCGACGGGAGGAAACAGCCTCCTCTCTTCGGCCCGATGGACCGGCCCCCTCTTCGACCACCACCGTGATATGGCAGGTACGATTCCGGATCCGGTTAGCCATACCCCGGGCCCGGGGGCGATACTTGAAGGGCGGAACCAGCGGACCTCCGTCGGCCTGGATCCGCTTGATAAGGATTGAACTCTCCTCGACCTTGCCTTTCCCTTTCAGATTCGCCGCCGCCGAAGAGATCGTCTTCTCGGCCAGCCGGGCGGCCTTGCGGGGTGAAGATGCCAACCGGGCCAGGGCGTCTTCGACCGTCAACCCCCGGACCTGGTTGATGACCGGCCGGACCTTGAACGGGGAAATCTTTAGATACCTGGCTTTAGCTATCGCCTCCATCGCGCACCTTTACTTTTTCTGGATCGCCGCCCGGGCCTTGATCCCGGAATGTTTCCGGAAGGTCCGGGTGGGAGCGAACTCTCCCAGCTTATGTCCGACCATATTCTCAGTCACGTAAACCGGGAGAAACCTCTTCCCGTTGTGAACCGCGAAGGTCAGCCCGACGAACTCCGGCATTATCACCGATCTCCGGGCCCAGGTCTTGATCGCCTTGCCGCCCACGCCCTGGTTCTTGGCGATCTTCCGCAGCAGGCTGGGGTGGACATAGGGACCTTTCTTTACCGATCTCGACATAACGAATATTCCTTTTAACTTATTTCCGGGCCTTGACGATATGACGGCGGGTCTTGCTCTTCTTCCGAGTCTTGCCGCCCTTGGCCGGCTTCCCCCAGGGGGAGACCGGGTGGCCGCCGCCGGAGGACCGTCCCTCGCCGCCGCCCATCGGGTGATCGACCGGGTTCATAACCACTCCCCGGACCTTGGGCCTCCGGCCCCGCCAGACGCTCCGGCCGGCTTTCCCGTCGACGATCGAACTGTGTTCGGTATTTCCCACCCGGCCGATCGTGGCCGAGCAGGTCAAGAGAACCAGCCGGACCTCGCCCGAGGGGAGCCGAACGTGGCCGTACTTCCCCTCCCGGGACATATACTGGGCGACCGTTCCGGCGGACCGGACCATCACACCGCCCCGGCCGGGGTTGAGTTCGAGGTTATAGACCGCGGTGCCCAGGGGAATCTTCTCCAGGGGGAGCCGGTTGCCGGGCCGGATCGGGGCCTCGGGACCCGACATCAGGTTATCTCCCGGCTGAATCCCGATCGGGGCGATAATATACCTCTTCTCCCCGTCGGCGTAAAACAGCAGGGCGATCCGGGCCGACCGGTTGGGGTCGTACTCGATCGCGGCCACCCGGGCCGGGATCCCCCACTTCTCCCGTTTGAAGTCAATCACCCGGTACTTCCGCTTATGGCCGCCGCCCCGGCGCCGGGAAGTGATCCGGCCCTGGTTATTCCGGCCCGCCGACTTTTTCGCCGGGCGCAGCAGGGACTTCTCCGGTTTCTTCTTGGTGATCTCGTCGAAACCGGAGACGGTCATAAACCGCCGGCTGGGCGTGTATGGTCTGTAGTGTTTTACGGACATCGTAATTCAGTAATCAGTAATCAGTAATCGGTAATCAGTACTTTTGACTATTCCCTAATCCCTATTCCCCATCAAACCAAATCAATGGTCTCGCCTTCCTTCAGGGTGACGATCGCTTTCTTCCAGGAAGGCTTGCGCCCCTGGGTCCGGCCCATTCGCCGCATCTTGCCGTGGACGGTAACCGTCCTCACGGAAGTCACGGTGACCTTGAAAATCTTCTCCACCGCTTCCCGGATCTGGATCTTGTTGGACCGGGGGGTAACCCGGAAGAGGTACTGGTTATTTTTCTCCTGCAGTACCGTACCCTTCTCGGTGATCACCGGGGCGATCAGCAGGTCTCTGGCCTGGCTCTCGTTCACTTGATCTTCTCCATCCAGGCCTGGAGGTGAGTGAGCGCCTCCCGGGTAATCAGGATCTTCTGATGGCTGACCACGACAAAGGTATTCAGGTCCCGGATCCCGGCGACGGTCACCCCGGGGATATTCCGGGCCGAAAGTCCCAGGTTCCGATCCCGGCGGGGGGTAACGATCAACACGCTCGGGCCGGCGGAGACGGCGGCGAGGATCGCGGCCATCTTCTTGGTCTCCGGTGGGGTTGTTTCGAGCTGATCGACCACAATTACCCGGCCCTTGCGGAACCGGATCGAGAGGATCGACTTCAGGGCTTTCCGTTTCGCCTTCTTGCTGATCTTAAAATCATAGGAACGCGGCTGGGGACCGAAGACCACGCCCCCTCCCCGCCAGATCGGGCTCGACCGGCTGCCGGACCGGGCCCGACCGGTGCCTTTCTGGCGCCAGGGTTTGCTCCCGGAGGCGGCAACCCGAGACCGGTTCTTGACCGCGGCCGTCCCTCTCCGGGAAGCGGCCTGATGCTGCCGGATCACGTCGTTGATTACCCCGGTCGCGGGGGCGAGGTCGAGAACGCTTTCCGGGACCTCGACCTCCTCGACGGTCTTCCCGCTGATATCGATTACTGGCAGAGTTGTCATTTGCTGGATTTCTTAATCGCTTTCTTGATGAAAATCAGGCCGGACCGGCAGCCGGGGACCGCGCCCTTGATCAGGAGAAGATTCTCCTCGGGCCGGACCTCGATCACTTTCAGGCTCTGGACGGTCTTCTGTTTCCCCCCGTATTGGCCGGGAAGTTTCTTCCCCTTGACCACTTTTCCCGGGGTGGCGGAACTTCCCATCGAACCGGGGATCCGCTGCCGCGGGTGGCCGTGGCTGACCGGGTAGCGGCTATGTCCCCAGCGCTTGATGGTCCCGGCGAAACCCCGTCCCTTGCTTTGTCCGGTGACATCGACGTAATCCCCGGCCGCGAAGAGGTCGACCTTCAATTCCTGGCCCGGCTGATAGGCGGCCGGGTCGGCAAAGGCGATCTCGCGGATATAGCGGCGGGGCGGCTGGCCTAATTTCTTGAAGTAACCTTCCCGCGGCTTTTTCAGACGGCGGGGGTTGATCTCCCCGTAACCGACCCTGAGCGCCCCCCGGCCGTCGAGAACCTCGAGGACGGTGCAGGGTCCGGCCGCGACTACGGTCACCGGGACCACCGCCCCGGTCTCCGTGAAGATCTGGGTCATACCGAGTTTTCTGCCTAACAATCCGGACATCGCGCGCTTCCCTTAAATCTCCACGTTGATCTCGATCCCGGCCGGGAGTTCGAGCTTCTTCAATTCATCCACCGTCTTCAACGTCGGATCGACGATATCGAGAAGGCGCTTGTGGGTCCGGATCTCGAACTGTTCCCGCGACTTGATATTCACGTGCGGCGACCGAAGCACGGTAAAACGCTCGGTCCGGGTGGGCAGGGGCGTCGGCCCGACTACCTTGGCCCCGGTCCGCCGGGCCGTCTCCACGATCTCGCCGGTGGATTGGTCGAGCAGGCGATGGTCATAACCCCGCAACTTGATTCTGATTGTCTGTCCTTGCACTGTATCCCCTCAACTATTTCAGCCCATTAAAATAAGCGCCCGGGGGCGCTTTATGGTGAGGCCATCCCATATTTCCAACTAAGCGCGGTAATGTATCAAATAATCCGACAGCTTGGCAATGAATAAAATATTTTTTTTGCAGCGGCGTTTAATCCCCGCTTTATTGACCTCCCCGCCCGGAAACCGATCATCGAACCGTTATGGTTTCCCCGATCATTATTCCGGAGGGCTACTAATCACTTGATATCGAAATAAGCCGGCTCCATTGTGTAGGCGCCCCTCCCCTGGGTCAGGGACCTCAAGTTAGTGGCGTACCCGAAGAGTTCGGCCAGCGGCACGTGGCCGCGGATAACCACCCGCTTCGGATTTTTGATCGTCTCGATGATCTTGCCCCTCCGGGAGCCGAGATCGGCGATCACCCCCCCGATCGTCTCCGGCGGGGTGATCACCTGCAGGTCCATAATCGGCTCCAGGAGGACCGGCCCGGCCCGGCGGACCGCGTCCTTGAAGGCGATCGAAGCGGCGGCCTTGTAAGCCAGTTCGGTCGACTCGCCTTCCTGATAGCTGCCCCCGGTCACGGTCACGTTCATATCGGTCATCGGGTAGCCGGCGATATAACCGGTGCGGGCGGCGTCCTCAATCCCCTCCCGGATCGCGGGGATGAAAGCGGAAGGAATCTCGTCGCTTTTCACCGCGACCTTGATCCGAAAACCGGAGCCGCGGGGGGCGGGATCGACTTCGAGGATGACGTGGCCGTATTGACTCTTGCCACCGCCGGAGCGGATAAATTTATGTTCGCCGGCCTTGCGTTCTTCGATCGTTTCCCGGTAGGCGACCGAGGGCTCGCCCATCCTTATCCGGAGCGAATATTCCCGCAGCGCCCGCTCCCCCATTACCTGGAGGTGGAGCTCCCCCATCCCGGAGATCAGGGCCTGGCCGGTCTCCGGATCCCGGTGGGTTCGGAAGGTCGGGTCTTCGGAGGCCAGTTTCTCCAGGACCTCCTCCAGCTTCTCCGATTCCGCCGGGCTGTGCGGTTCCACCGCCATCGAGATCACCGGCTCGGCGAACTGCATCCCTTCCAGAACCACCGGGGAAGCCGGATCGCAGATGGTTTCACCGGTCCCGACCACATCGAGTCCGACCACGGCGGCAATCTCGCCGGGGCCGAGCAGTTCCCGCTCCTCCCTCCGGTTGGCGTGCATCTCTAAAAGCCGGCTGATCCGGGTCTTGCGCCGGTTGGAAGCATTGAGGATCTTCTGTCCTTTCTTCAGGGTCCCGGAATAAACCCGGAGATAAGCCAGCCGGCCGCAATGCTGATCGCTGACGATCTTGAAGACCAGAGCGGTCAGGGGGCCCTGGGGATCGGGACCGCGGCTCTCTTCCTCCCCATCCCGGTTGACCACCTTGACCGGGGGAACGTCGAGAGGAGAGGGGAGGTAGTCGATAATCGCGTCGAGCAGGGGCTGGGCGCCGATATTGCGCAGGGAAGCCCCGCAGAGGACCGGGACCAGCCGGCCGGAGATGACCGCCCGCCGCAGCGCGGTCTTGATCCGACTGCCGCCGATCTTCTTCCCCTCCAGGTAGTCGGTCATTATCCCGTCGTCTTGATCGGCCAGCACCTCCAGCAGCTGGGTCCGGTATCTTTCGGCCGCTTCGGCCAGTTCTTCCGGGATCGGGATCACCTCGGGCTCCGCCGCTTTATCCTGATGAGAAAAACGGATCGCCCGGCTGTTGACCAGATCGATCACCCCGGAGAAGGTATCCTCCCCGCCCCAGGGGATCTGGACCGGGACCGCGGCCGCCCCCAGCTTGGTCTTCATCGCCTCGACCACGGCGAAGAAGTCGGCCCCGGATCGGTCCATCTTGTTGACGTAGGCGATCCGGGGGATCCGGTAACGGTCGGCCTGGTGCCAGACCGTCTCCGACTGCGGTTCCACCCCCCCCACGGCGCAGAAAACGGCAACCGCCCCGTCGAGGACCCGCAGCGATCTCTCGACCTCGGCGGTAAAATCAACGTGGCCGGGGGTATCAATGATCGTGATCCGGTGGTCCTTCCAGTAGCAGGAGGTGGCGGCCGAGGTGATGGTGATCCCCCGTTCCTGCTCCTGGTCCATCCAGTCCATACTGGCGGTCCCGGCGTCCACCTCCCCGATCCGGTAAACCTTTCCCGAATAAAAGAGAATCCGCTCGGTGGTGGTGGTCTTCCCGGCATCGATGTGGGCCATAATCCCGATGTTCCGGACTTTATGTAAGGGTACGACTTGCATAATTAAAATAGAATTCAGGAGTCAGGATTCAGAATTCAGGAGTCCGGGGGACTTAATCCAAAAGTGGAGAGCGGATCAAACGGGGATGGGACAACTTCCCGATACGGCGGAGGGGGGAAACAGGAACTGCCAAGCGCCGGGCGCCTGTTGAAACGCCATTCTGAATTCTCTATTCTGTCTTCTGCCTCCTGTATTCTGAATTCTGGATTCTGACTCCTGACTTCTGCTCTCCTACCACTTGTAATGAGCAAAGGCCTTGTTGGCTTCGGCCATCTTGTGGGTGTTCTGCTTCTTCTTTACCGCCGAACCCTGGTTCTGGAAGGCGTCGATCAGTTCCGTCGCCAGCTTCTGGCTGGTCGGCATCCCCTTCCGGGCCCGGGTAAAACTTAAAATCCAGCGGATGGCCAGGGCGGTCCGGCGATCCTGGGTGACCTCGACCGGAACCTGGTAGGTGGCGCCCCCGACCCGGCGGGAACGGACCTCGAGAAACGGCTTCACGTTCTCCAGCGCTTTCTGGAAGACCTCGAGGGGTTCTTGTCCGGTCCGTTCCTCGACGATATCCATCGCCCCGTAAAACACCCGTTCGGCCGTGCTCTTCTTCCCATCCAGCATCAGGTTGTTGATAAAACGGGCGACCAGCTTATTGTGGAAACGCGGATCCGGCGTCGGTTGACGCTGAAGGGATTTTTTCTTTCGGCCCATCTGGAATATCCTCCTTGACTATAAGCGAATTATTTCCCCGCGGGGAAAGACCGCGGCCGCGGCCCGGTCCCGGCGGAGCGACTCTATTTTTTCGGTTTCTTCACCCCGTAATGGGAACGGGAACGGGCCCGGGGACGGCCTTCCTTGTCCGCTTCCACGCCCATACAGTCCAGGGCGCCCCGGACGATATGGTAGCGCACACCCGGCAGGTCCTTGACCCGGCCGCCCCGAACCAGGACCAGGGAGTGCTCCTGGAGGTTATGGCCGGTGCCCGGGATATAGGCGGTGACTTCCATATTGTTGGTCAGACGCACCCGGGCGATCTTTCTCAAAGCCGAGTTCGGCTTTTTCGGGGTGGCGGTCTTGACCTGGAGACAGACGCCGCGCCGCTGCGGACAGCGATCGAGCGCCGGCGATTTCCGTTTCCGGGACGGTTTCTTCCGCCCCTTCTTCACCAGTTGATTCACCGTCGGCATAGCAAATTGCTCCTTTTAACTTTTTTCCCGGCCTTCACCACTTAATTTAACCGCGGATTGGGCGGATTGAGCGGATTACTATTTGAACCAGCATAATCCGCGGTTTATACATTTTCCTGGGCAAATTATTCCGGCAATATGTTTGCTTCCTCTCCCTCATCCACCGCCTTGATCTTCTGTTTTTTCAGCCGGGGCAGGCCGTCGCCGGCCGGGATCAGGTGCCCCATAATCACGTTCTCCTTGAAACCCTTCAGGTGGTCGATCTTCCCGGAAGAAGAAGCGTCGGTCAAAATCCGGGTGGTCTCCTGGAAAGAAGCGGCGGAGATAAAACTCTCGGTGGCCAGGGAAGCCTTGGTGATCCCCAGCAGCAGGTTCTTGGATTTAGCGGTCTTGGAGAGCCCCAGCGCCTTAACCCGTTCGTTTTCCTTTAAAAACAGCTTGCGATCCACCTGCTCGTCGTAGAGCAGGTTGGTGGCCCCGGGGTCGGTGACCTGGACTTTGCCCACCATCTGCCGGACGATCATCTCGATATGCTTGTCGTTGATCTTCACGCCCTGGAGCGAATAAACCTTCTGGACCTCGTTGATCAGGTATTCCTGGAGACGTTCCATCCCGGTAACGTCGAGCATCTCCTGGAGAATGATCGGGCCGTCGGTAAGTTTCTGCCCCTTCTCCACCCGTTCCCCGTCGTGGACGATGATATGGGTCCCCAGGGGGATCAGGTGTTCCTCCACCCGCTCGGTCTTGGGATCGGTCACCAGGAGGGTGAGCTTGCCCCTCTTCCGCTGGCCGAATCCCACCTCCCCGCTGATCGAGGCGATCACCGCCGCGGCCTTGGGCCGGCGAGCCTCGAAGAGCTCGGCCACCCGGGGCAGCCCCCCGGTGATATCCGCCGTCTTGGTCAGTTCCCGGGTGGTCCGGGCGATCCGATGCCCGGCCTCGACCTCGGCCCCGTCCTTAACTTCCAGGACCGCCCCGGAAGGGATCATCAGCGGTTCTAAAATCCGGTCGGGGTTTTTCGGATCGACGATCATCACCTGGGGATGGAGATCGTGGCCGGCCATCGGCTCGATGATCCGCTCGATCCGGTTACCCGCCCGCTGGACCTTCATCGTCTCGCCCTCGGTAATATCGGAATACTGGACCCGGCCGGGAACGGTATTGAGAATCGGACGGCTGTGGGGATCCCAGCGGACCAGAATCTGGCCCTCTTTGACTTGCTGCCCGTCGGAGACGAAAAGCTCGGAGCCGACCTCGATTTTATAGCGGATGATCTCCCGACCCTCGTCGCCCCCGTCCTCCCAGAGAGAGATCGAAGCCCCCGACTTGAGAACCCGATATCGGCCCTTGCCGATTTCGATGAATTCCAGGTGGGGGTCGTACCTGACCACCCCCCCGGCCGGGGCCTGGTATTCCGGCTGGCGGGTGAAGATGCTGGCGGTGCCCCCGATATGGAAGGTCCGCATCGTCAGCTGGGTCCCCGGCTCGCCGATCGACTGGGCGGCAATGATCCCGACGGCGTCACCGAGGTAACTCATCCGCCCGGTGGCCAGACTGCGGCCGTAACAGGTAGAGCAGACCCCTTCCGGGGCCTCACAGGTCAGGAGCGAACGGATCCGGACCGAATTGACCCCGCTTTCCTCGATCTTTTGGGCCAGTTCAGGGGTAATCTCCTGGCCTCTTTTCACGATCACCTTGCCGTCGCGGCCCCGGACCGTCTCCTGGCTGAATCGCCCCTCGAGCCGGTCCTTGAGATGAATAATCAACTCCCCCTCTTCTTCCAGGGCCGAAACCCGCCGGCCCTTGAAGGTGTTGCAGTCTTCGATACTGATAATCACGTCCTGGGCAACATCGACCAGCCTCCGGGTCAGGTACCCGGAGTCGGCGGTCTTGAGCGCGGTATCGGCCAGACCCTTGCGGGCCCCGTGAGTCGAGATGAAATACTCGAGCACGCTCAACCCCTCCCGGAAGTTGGAGACGATCGGGTATTCGATAATTTCGCCCGAGGGCTTGGCCATCAGCCCCCGCATCCCCGCCAGCTGCTGGATCTGTTCCATCGATCCCCGGGCTCCGGAGTCCATCATCATATAAAGGGGGTTCAACCCCGGGGTCCCGTCCTCTTTCAGGCCCTCGAAGACCCGCTTGGAGAGGGTCCGGGAGGCCCGGGACCAGATATCCAGCTTCTGGTTGAGGTTCTCCTGGGCGGTCAGCCGACCCGCCTCGTAAGACTCGTCGGAAGCGAACGCTTCCTGGGTGGCCTTCTCCAGGATGGCCTCTTTTTCCTTGGGGATAACCATATCGTTCATCCCCAGAGAGAGACCCGACCAGGTCGAACTCTCGAAGCCGAGGGCTTTCATCCGGTCGAGGATTTGGACCGTCTCCTCGTGCCCGACGGTCTGGTAGCAGTCCGCGATAATCCGGCTCAGATCCTTCTTGGCCACCTGGATGTTGACGTAATCGATCCGGTCGGGGAAGATCTGGTTGAAGATCACCCGCCCGGCGGTGGTGAAGTCGGTCCAACTCGAGGAGGGCAGAGGTTTTCCCTTTCCGTCCAGTTCAACCAGGAGATCGTTCCGGCCCCGGACCTTGATCCGCTGGTGGAGGGAGATAACTTTCTCGGCCAGGGCGAGCAAAACTTCGTCCTCGTCGGCAAAGGGACGCGGGGCGGCCTCGCTGCCCCCGTCCTCCCGGGTCAGGTAGTAACACCCCAGCGCGATATCCTGGGTCGGGTTGGCGATCGGCTCGCCGCTGGAAGGCGAAAAGATATTATTCGGAGCGTACATCAGAACCCGGGCTTCGATCTGGGCCTCGGTCGAGAGCGGGACGTGAACCGCCATCTGGTCGCCGTCGAAGTCGGCGTTAAAGGCGGTGCAGACCAGGGGATGAATCCGGATGGCCTTGCCTTCCACCAGTACCGGGTCGAAGGCCTGGATTCCCAGGCGGTGGAGGGTGGGGGCCCGGTTGAGGAGGACCGGGTGATCCTTGATCACCTCGTTTAAAACGTCCCAGACCTGCTTCTCCTGCTTCTCGATCATCTTCTTGGCCGAGCGGATGGTATGGACATAGCCCAGCTCTTTCAAGCGGTGGATGATGAACGGCTCGAAGAGTTCCAGGGCCATCTCCTTGGGCAGCCCGCACTGGTTGAGTTTCAGCTCGGGCCCGATCACGATCACCGACCGGCCCGAATAGTCAACCCGCTTGCCGAGCAGGTTCTGGCGAAAACGGCCCTGCTTGCCCTTGAGGTTATCACTCAACGACTTCAGGGGTCGGTTGCCGGCGCCGAGGACCGCCCGGCCCTGGCGGCCGTTGTCGAGGAGGGCGTCCACAGCCTCCTGGAGCATCCGTTTTTCGTTGCGGACAATCACGTCCGGGGTCTTCAACTGGAGGATGGAACGGAGCCGGTTATTCCGGTTGATCACTCTCCGGTAGAGATCGTTGAGATCGGAGGTGGCGAAACGCCCCCCCTCCAGGGGCACCAGAGGCCGCAAATCGGGAGGAATGACCGGGATCGCGGAGAGGATCATCCATTCCGGATGGAGATCGGAGAGGAGAAAGTTATTCACGATCCGCAGCCGCTTGGCCAGTTTCTTCTTCATCTGTTTCGACCGGGTCGCGTCGAATTGGCGCTGGAGAAGTGAGGCCAGCCGGGGGAGTTCCTCGCCGACCGGAACCCGGAGCTTTTCCAGGTACCTGGTCAGGTACTTGACCAGCAGATCGGTGAAGAGACTGACATACTCGCCTTTCTGTTTCTCCATCTCCTTGGTGGCTTCGGCCAACCCCTTGGCCGGGAGTTTCTCATAATTGTTCCAGGCGGCCGCGTACTCGGCGGCGGCCGGGACCAGGACCTTGTCTTCCTTGACCTTGAGGTAAATTTCTTCCTCGGTCGTCTCCTCCCGCGGATCCCCCCAGCTCAGGGAAGCCAGATGCGCCCGGGCCGCCTCGTTCAGGGCCAGGTCCACTTCCTCGGGCTTCAAGATACCCTTGAGTTTCAACAGCTTTCCAAACTCGCGGGAGATTAATTCCGCCAGGGCTTCCTTCTCCCCGTCATCGGCGGCCAGGGGCCGGATGGAGTCCTTGGAACAACTCAACAGCTTCCGGACCGCTTCCGCCCCGATCGCCACCGCGAACTCATCGTCGGCCTTTTCCCGTTGTTCTCGGTATTCATCTTCAGTCAACAGCTGCTTGGCGCAGAGCCCCCCGTTGAGGGTACTGACCTTGAGCCCGGTCTTCAAATACTCGTAGCGGTCGCGGAGGCTCATCTTCCCCGGGTTGATCACGATATAATTTTCGTAATAAATCACGCTTTCCAAAACCCGGGTCGAGAGTCCGAGGATATTGCCGATCCGGCTGGGAGCGCTTTTGAGAAACCAGATGTGGGAGACCGGGACCGAGAGCTCGATCACCCCCATCCGCTCGCGGCGGACCGAGGAAAGGGTGACCTCGACCCCGCAGCGGTCGCAGACCACGCCCTTGTGCTTGATCCGCTTGTACTTGCCGCAGGCGCATTCCCAGTCTTTGGTCGGACCGAAAATCTTCTCGCAAAAGAGGCCGTCTTTTTTCCGGCTTGAAGGTCCGGTAATTGATCGTCTCCGGGGTCTTGACTTCCCCGTGCGACCAGGACCGGATCACTTCCGGAGAGGCGATCCGGATGCTGACCTGATCGAAGATATTGTCACTCTCGATGCCAAATACGTGTACTGCTTTTGTATCCATAATAAATTAACCTTTCCCACAAATTTATTCACCGCGGATTAAGCGGATGACACTGGTTACGGGAAATAACCAATCCGCCCGATCCGCTGTTGATTGAGCTATCGCGGTTCCCGGTGATCTATTCCTCGATTCCCTCGGAGAGAGATTTCTCCGTCCGGACATCGAGGGCCAGGCTGCGCAGCTCCTTGATCAGGACATTGAACGACTCCGGCGTCCCGGCTTCCAGGAGGTTGTTGCCCTTGACGATCGATTCGTAGATCCGGGTCCGGCCCATAATATCGTCGCTCTTCACCGTCAGCATCTCCTGGAGGGCGTAGGCCGCGCCGTAAGCTTCCAGGGCCCAGACTTCCATCTCCCCGAAACGCTGCCCCCCGAACTGGGCCTTGCCGCCCAGCGGCTGCTGGGTGACCAGGGAGTAGGGTCCGATCGCCCGGGCGTGGATCTTGTCGGCCACCAGGTGGTGGAGTTTCATCATATAGATATACCCGACTACCACCGGGGCGCCGAAGGGTTCCCCGGTCCGCCCATCGTAAAGAACGGTCTTGCCGTCGGATGGAAGCCCGGCTTTTTCCAGGAGTTCGATGATCTCGTCCACCTTCATCCCGTCGAAGACCGGGGTAGAGAAGGACAGTCCGAGAACCTTGGCCGCCCAGCCGAGATGGGTCTCCAGGACCTGTCCGACGTTCATCCGGGAGGGGACCCCGAGGGGATTGAGGATAATATCGACCGGGGTACCGTCCGCCAGAAAGGGCATATCCTCAACCGGGAGGATCTTCGAAACCACCCCCTTGTTCCCGTGGCGACCGGCCATCTTGTCGCCGACCGACATCTTTCTCTTGGTGGCGATAAAGACCTGGACCTTCTTGATCACCCCCGGCTCCAGTTCGTCGCCGCCCCGGACCTGTTCCAGTTCCTGGTTCCGGTTGAGGTCGAGTTCCTCCAGCTTGTCGGAACTCTCCATAATTATCTTTTTCAGTTCCTTGAGGAGGGGGTCGTCCCCCTCGATCGCGACATCCTGGAAATCGTGCTCTTCCAGTTTCTCCAACATCGCCAGGGTGATTTTCTTGTTGTTGGGGAGGACTACCTGCCCGGTGTCTTCGAGGACGATCGAGCCGTCGATCTTTTTCTTGTGGAGCAGATTTTTCGCTTTTTCCCCGCGGGCGGCCCGGACTTGCTGCATCTCCTCGCGATACCGGCGGTTGATCTCGCCCAGCTGGGCTTTTTCCTTCTGCCGCTCCTCTCCCTCGTCGGCGGCGTCCCGGCGGGAAAACACCTTGACGTCCATCACGATCCCCTCGACCCCGGAGGGGGCCCTCAGCGAGGTATCCTTGACGTCGGCCGCTTTTTCCCCGAAGATCGCCCGCAGCAGCCGCTCCTCCGGGAGGAGCTCGGTCTCGCTCTTCGGGGTGATCTTTCCGGCCAGGATGTCTTTCGGCTTCACCTCGGCGCCGATCCGGATCACACCTTCGGCGTCCAGGTTCATCAGCGCTTCCTCGCCGATCCCCGGGATATCCCGGGTGATCTCCTCTCTCCCCAGCTTGGTGTCCCGGGCCCCGATCTCGTACTTCTCGACGTGGATCGAGGTATAGGAATCCTCCTGGAGAAGCCGTTCGCTGATCAGGATCGCGTCTTCGAAGTTATAACCCCGCCAGGGCATAAAAGCGACCATCACGTTCTTGCCCAGCGCCAGCTCGCCGCCCCGGGTGGAGGCGCCGTCGGCGATCACCTGGCCGGCCTTCACCTTCTCCCCCATCGAGACCAACGGCCGCTGGTTGTAACAGGTCCCGGCGTTGGAACGGGAAAACTTCTCCAGGGGATAAACCTGCTTGTCGATGGTAATCGAAGAGGCATCCACTTTCTTCACCACCCCGTCCCGGGCGGCGATCAGCATCACCCGGCTGTCCCGGGCCACCTTGTCTTCCAGTCCGGTGGCGACCAGGGGTGCCTCGGTGGTCATCAGGGGGGCGGATTGGCGCTGCATATTCGAACCCATCAGGGCCCGGTTGGCGTCGTCGTGTTCGAGAAAGGGGATCAGGGCGGTGGCGATACTGACCAGCTGCTTGGGCGAGACATCGACGTACTCGACCGTCTCCCGACGGGCCAACATCGTGTCCCCGCGGTGACGGACCTTGACCAGATCATCGACCAGCTGTCCCGCCTCGTCGAGCCGGACATTGGCCTGGGCGATCACGTACTGCTCTTCCTCGTCGGCGGTCAGCTGCTTGATCCGGTTGGTAACCTTACCGTTCTCCACCTTCCGGTAAGGCGTGACGATGAAGCCGAGATCGTTGACCTTGGCGAAGGTGGAGAGAGAGGCGATCAACCCGATATTGGGCCCTTCCGGAGATTCGATCGGGCAGATCCGCCCGTAATGGCTGGGCTGAACGTCCCGGACCTCGAACCCGGCCCGCTTGCGGGAAAGCCCGCCCGGACCGAGGGCGGTCAGCCGTCTTTTGTGGGCCAGTTCGGCCAGGGGATTGGTCTGATCCATAAACTGGGAGAGCTGGGAACGGCCGAAGAAATCCCGGAAGACCCCGTTCATCGCCTTGGGGTTGATCAGCTTATGGGGGGTGAGGCTGTCGGCGCTCACCTCGTACATCCCCATCTTATCCTTGACCATCCTCTCCAGGCGGGAGAGCGCCACCCGGCACTGGTCGTGGAGCAGCTCACCGACCATCGCCACCCGGCGCATCCCCAGGTGGTCGATATCGTCCTCGGCGAAACCGGGGACCCCGGCCTGGAGATTGATCAGGTATTTCAGGGCCTCGGCGATGTCCTTCTTCCGGAGAGTAACCTTCCTTAGTTCATCGGCGGCGGTGGAAAACCCGAACTTCTGGTTGATCTTGTAGCGTCCAACCGCTCCCAAATCGAAGCGGCGGCGGTCAAAGAAGCGCCGCTCAATCAGGCTGCTGGCTTTCGCTTCCGTGGGCGGATCGCCGGGACGGAGCTTCTTGTAGATAAATTTCTCCGCCTCTTTCTTGCTCTTGGCCGGATCGATCCGGAGCATATTGACCAGGGATTCCACGGTGGGCGAGGGCTTGAATACCTCGACCTGCTTGATCTTGGCTTTCTTGAGGATCTCCAGTGACTCTTCATCCAGCCGGGCGTAGGCCTTGATCAAAACCGTATCCTGCTGATCGACCACCGGGGAGCTTAAGTACCGGCCCTGGAGACTCTTCAGCACGGAGGATTTCGCCAGCGTCACCTCTTCGGTCTCGGCGAAAAGCTTGATGATTGCCGAGTCGGTACCGTAGCCCAGCGCCCGGAGCAGTGTGGTGGCCAGCAGCTTGCGGCGGGTTCTTTTCTTGTCCAGGTAGAAATAGATCTGGCCCTTCCGGTTGAATTCCGCCTCCAGCCAGGAACCACGATTCGGAATGATCCGGAACATATACAGCCGGGTGCCGGCGGTCCGCTTGATCTGTTCGAAACAGATTCCCGGGGTCCGGTGGAGCTGGCTGACGATCACCCGTTCCGCCCCGTTGATAATGAAGGACCCCCCCGGGCCCATCCCGGGAAGGTTGCCGATAAATACGATCTCCTCCTTGACCCAATCGCTCCGCTTCAGCCTCATCACCACCCTGACCGGCGCGGCATAGGTCAACCCGCGGCTCCGGCACTCGACGATCCCGTATTTGGGCTCCCCGAGGCTGTAGCTGACGAATTCCAGGCAGGTATTGCCGTCATAGCTGTAGATAGGGAAGACCTCTTCCAGCACCTTCTGCAGTCCCTGGGTCTTCCGCTTCAGCGGATCGACGTCTTCCTGGAGAAAGTCCAGGTAGGACCGGTGCTGGATCTCCAGGAAATCCGGCATTGAAACCGGATCTTTCAACCGGGAAAAATCGTTGCGGACATTCTTCTTTAACTTGGAAATCGGGTTCATACACGCTCCTCTGTTTCCCGGGCCGCCATTGTTCCTGCAACCGCGGACCGGGCCGATCATCGGGAGATTATCCGCCGGACGATCCTGGTCCGGCACCATCCTCCCGCGAGTAGCTTATTTACTCGTATATCTATAATTAATTGCCCAGTAGTTGCTTAGATATCTGCCAACCGCGCCGTTTCCGGGGGCCATCTTACAGGCGACAGCCGGAAGGGATCGGCCGACAGGCCATCCTCTTCCGGCATCATTGCCCCGGGCTGACGCAGGCAACCCCGCCGGCCGCCCCGGACGGGGAAGCGGCCGGCATGAAAATCTAATAACTTTCCCGGGGGGGCATCATTTCGTCATCCTGGCCGGGAGGGCCCGGAGTCGGTCCGGGCTCCCTGCTTACTTCAATTCCGCGGTCGCTCCGGCGGCGGTTAATTTTTCCTTGATCGCTTCCGCGTCGGCCTTTTCCAGGTTCTCCTTCACGGCGACCGGCGCCGACTCGACCAGTTCCTTGGCTTCCTTCAAGCCCAGGGAGGTCACCGCCCGGACTTCCTTGATCACCTGGATCTTTTTGGCCCCGATATCGGTCAGCATCACGGTAAACTCGGTCTGCTCTTCGGCGGCCGCGGCTTCGCCCTGCCCGGGGGCGGCGGCCATCATCATCGGAGCGGCGGCGGTGACACCAAAGGTCTCCTCCAGGGCCTTAACCAGGTCGGAGAGTTCCAGGACCGTCAGGGCCGAGACATCGTCGATGATTTTCTGAAGTTTATCCGAGACTTCCGGGGAAGCCTTCTCCTCGGCGACCGGGGCCGGCGGCTCATTAACGGCCGCTTCCGAGTTCTCCTGAACTGCCTGTTCCTTCACTTCTTCCGTCATTTTTTCCTCCTTAGAATAAATAAGCTCGTTGGTATCGCTCATTTAAGCCGCCCCGGCCGAACCGGAGCTATTGTTGAAATTTATATATTTGGTTAGGTCAGCCGTTACGTTTATCCCGGAGCGCGCTGATAGTTCCGACAAAACCGGTCAGGACGCTGTTCAAAGTTCCAACCAGGCCCCGGAGAGGTCCCTGGACCCCGCGGCAGACCCGGGCGAGCAATTCCTCTTTCGACGGGAGATCGGCCAAACGCTCCAGGTCGTCGCCGGAAAAGTATGAACCCAGCCAGTAGGCGCCCCGGGGGCTGGGTGAACCCTGAGCTTTCCGGAATTCATAGATGGACTTCAAAAGCCCCGGGAGCTCTCCGTCGGTATAAAAGACTGAACTCTGGCCGGAAAGAAAAGGTGCCAGTCCCGAAAGGCCGCTTTCGTCCAGCACCCGCCGGAAGACCAGATTTTTTACCACCAGGCAACCGGCGCCCTGCCGGTCGGCTTCCCGGCGGAGGAGGTTGAACCCTTCGGCGGGAAGACCGCCGTAGTCAACCACCACCATCGCCGTCTTCCCGCCGATCCGTCGGGCGTATTCATTTTTTATAATTTCTTTTTCGACTCTCATATTCCCTATACCTCGCGGCTCCATCCGGCGTCAATTCCCGG
>JAVCCZ010000076.1 GCA_030765265.1 Candidatus Erginobacter occultus | reverse complement strand
TGTAATCAGCGAAAAAATCAATGGGATGTTCACGGCGGTAAAGAAAGCTATCGCGGCACGAGATAAAGCAGCCATCCAGGAGATTGCCCGGCGGCAGATCGCGGCCGGCGCCAGCGCGCTTGATATTAATGTGGGGACCGCGACGGACGACCGGAGCGGCGCCATGGTCTGGCTGGTGGAGACCGTACGTGAAGTCAGTGATGTGACTCTATGCCTAGACAACCCGAAATTCGAGGTGATCCAGGCGGGGGCGGAAGCCTGCGGAGAGAATTTCATAATTAACAGCACTACCGCGAAAGATGATGACCTGGCAATATTTCTTCCCTTCGCCGCGGAGACCGGGGCTTCGATCATTGCTCTCACACTGGATGAGAAGGGGGTCCCCAATACAGCGGAAGGCAGGATAGAGATCGCAGCTAAGATACTTATCGCGGCTGAGAGCGCCGGGATACCTCCTGAGCACATCTACCTTGACCCGGTCGTGCTGCCTATCAATGTCGCCCAGGATCAGCCGAAGAAACTTCTGGAGACAATCGGACAGTTCAAGCTTCTCTCCTCCCCTCCCCCTCACATAGTGATTGGTTTGAGCAACCTCGCCCAGGGAACAACTGAAAAATCGCTCCTGACCGGCACCTTACTCGCCATGGCCATGGGAACGGGACTGGACGCCGCGATCCTCGATCCAGAAGACAGTATTCTGATGGAGATCATGATCACCGGTGAAGTTATGCTCAATAATGTCATCTATAACGACGATTATTTGAAAGCTTACCGCGCTTAAAATTTTCCTCAGGAAAATTTTAAGTGATATTTCATCAAACTTCGAAAGGAGGTGCTTGATGAGAAATTTATCGACCATCGGAGTGATTCTTCTCTTGATCAGTCCGCTGAGTTCCGGATCAGCGGAGGTAATAGAACTGAGATATTCAACCTACCTGGGAACCGCTTATAACGAAGGTATTTTCGGACCGGCGATAGCAGTAGATGATTCCGGGTGTATCTATCTGACCGGAAGCACGGATTCCCACTTCGAATTCCCCTCCGTCAATCCTTATCAGGGGACCGGGTGGGGGACATCACCCAAGACGTTCGTCACCAAGTTCGGGCCGTCCGGTTCCACACTAGAATACTCCACATACCTAGGGGGAAAGACCAGTTACGGGGCCGGTCAGGCCCTGGCGGTAAACGCACAGCAGCAGACCTGGATTGGTGGGTTTACCGCTTCCACTGACTTCCCGGTGGTAAACGCTTATCAGGCTGTCAATGCGGGCAATGAAGATGGTTTCCTCTGCCGGCTCTCTTCCACCGGATCGATCCTGGAATTTTCCACCTACCTGGGGGGAAGTAACTCCGACCGGGTTTCTTCCATCGATCTGGACGGGGCAGAGAAGGTGTACCTAACCGGGAAAACCTTTTCATTGAACTTCCCCACCCTTAACGCCTATCAGAGCAGCATCGGATGGATCTCGGGGAATGATTCCGATGCCTTTGTCACCAAGTTTTCCAGCAGCGGGACGGATCTGCTCTACTCCACCTACCTGGGGGGGTACTCCTATGACGGGGGCAAAGCTCTTGACGTCTCCGCGGCGGGGCGCGCCTATCTAACCGGCTACACTTATTCCTCCAACTTCCCCACTTTTAATGCTTATCAGGTAAGCCGGTCCGGCTATAACGACGCCTATATCTGTAACCTGGACAGCAATGGATCATCTCTGATCTTTTCGACTTACTTGGGCGGAACAGGTGAAGACACGGGAAAGGCGATCACGGTTACTGACTCAGGCGTAACTTATTTGACTGGAGAAACTAAGTCTGATGATTTTCCCACTCAAGGAGCATATCAGTCAGCACGGGCCGGGAGCCAGGACGCGTTCATAACCCTTTTCTCCACAGCGGGCAATTTACTTATCTCCACCTATCTTGGCGGAGCGGCAGGCGATAGTTCCGGCGGAGGGATAGCACTTAATGCCGACGGCCACCAGGTATGGCTGACCGGATCAACCTCCTCCCCCTTCTTTCCCACGGTCGATCCTTATCAAGCCCGTCACGGAGGAGGGACCGACGCTTTCATAGCCCGGTTCTCTCCCGGCCTTTCCATCCTTTACTACTCAACCTTCCTGGGAGGAGCCAGCACCGATGAAGGAAGGGGCATTGTCTCCAGCGGCGAAAGCGTTTTTATTACCGGAGTCACCAGCTCGATCAACTTCCCCACCAGAAACGCCTACCAGGCGAGCCGGGCCAGCAGTATCTCCAATGATGATATATTCCTGAGCAAGTTCTCCCCGGGCAATAGTTGGGGATATGATTACAATGGCGATGGAACTTCCGATATTGGCATCTTCCGGGAGAGTTCCGGACTCTGGGCTATCCGGGATCTGACCCGGGTGTATTTCGGGCAGAACGGAGACATCCCCTCCCCCGGTGACTATGACGGGAGCGGAACCACTGAAATCGCCGTCTTCCGCCCGTCTTCCGGCCTCTGGGCTCTCCGGGCAGTGAGTCGG
>JAVCCZ010000056.1 GCA_030765265.1 Candidatus Erginobacter occultus | reverse complement strand
GCGAGATCGATATGGTGATCAACGTCGGGCTGATCAAGTCCCGCCAGTACTCCCGGGTCGGGGAGGATATCCGCTCGGTGGTCCGGGCCACCCGGCCAAACAACATGGTCAAGGTGATCCTGGAGACCTGCCTGCTAACCGACGAGGAGAAGGTCAAGGCCTGCGAACTGGCGGTGGAAGCCGGGGCCGACTTCGTCAAGACCTCCACCGGTTTCTCCACCGGGGGGGCCACCGTCGAGGATATCGCCCTGATGCGGAAGACCGTGGGGCCGGAGATCGGGGTCAAGGCCTCCGGCGGGGTGAGAAGCTTCGAGGACGCCGAGGCGATGGTCAAGGCCGGGGCGACCCGGCTCGGGGCCAGTGCGGGCTTGAAGATTATCCGGGCCAAGGACGCCGCCGCGGCCGGCGGAAGCAATTACTGACCGGTCCGGGCCGACGGCTGTTTCCCGCCCCGGGATTTAACCCGGTCCTCGGCGCGGGTCCGCCGGCAATCAGCCCCACTGCCAGCGAGGAGTTTTAAATGCCAGAGATTCCACCGGTATACGTTGTCAAGAATAAGAAGAGCGTCTGGCCGAAAGTGCTGGCCGGGGTACTCTTTCTCAGCCTGGCCGGGGCGCTCCTGGTCAGCCTGATCGCCAACGCGGTCTTGATCGGGCAGCGCGGTGGGGAGGCCGTCCGGTCCGGCCAGGACCGTTTCTCGGAAATCGTGGTCGAAGGCGAGGGCCCGGAGAAGATCGTCCTGATCCCGATCCGGGGACTGATCACCTTCAGCGAGGGGCAGAGTTTCTGGGAACGGGAGAGTATGGGCAAGCAGGCGGTGGAGCGGCTCCGGGCCGCCGGGGAAGACCCGGCGGTGAAGGGGGTGGTCCTGTTGATCGACAGCCCGGGCGGGGGGATCACCGCCAGCGACATCATCTATCACCGGGTTAAGGAATTGGCCGAATCGGGTAAAGTGGTGGTGGCCGCCTTCGAGGATCTGGCCGCCTCCGGCGGTTACTACGTCGCCTGCCCGGCCGATTGGATCGTCGCCCACCCGACCACGATCACCGGCAGCATCGGGGTGATTATCCAGACCCTGAACCTGGAAGGGCTGATGGGAAAGATCGGGATCCGGGACGTCACCATCAAGCGGGGAGAGGAGAAAGACATCCTCTCGCCTTTCCGGGACCTGACCGCGGCCGAGCGGGAGATGCTGGAAGGGGTGATCGACGAAATGTACCGCCGGTTTCTCGCCGTGGTCTCGGACGGCCGCCACCTTGAAGGCGACCGCCTGGAAGCCGTGGCCGGTGGGGCCATCTTTACCGGCACCCAGGCCCTGGCTAACGACCTGGTGGACGAGATCGGCTACCGGGAGACGGCGATCGCCCGGGCCCGCGAACTGGCGGGACTGGAGGAGGCGACCGTGATCGAGTACCGGCGGGTTTATTCCTTCTTCGATCTCTTCCGCGGCCGCCTCGACCGGGCATTGCCCCCGGCCGCCGGTTTCGATCTCCAGTCATTGTTGAAACCTTCCACCCCCCGGCTTCTTTACTTATGGACCCTGTAGCCAAAAACGTGACTTCCTACTCCGTCGAGCTGACCCCGGAACAGGGGCAGGCGCTCCGGGCCGGGCTGGAAGAGAAGGGCTTTGACTTCAAGAAAGTTCCCCACGCCCACTTCGGGGCCTCCCGGGGCAAGCTCTCTCTCAATTACTATAAGTCGGGTAAACTCCTGATCCAGGGGAAGGAGACCGCCGAATTCGTCCAGTTTTTCCTGGAACCGGAGATCATCAAGGAGGTCCGGTTCGGGTACGAGGAGGTCTTGAGCGAGTTCACCGGCGACCGGATCGGGGTCGACGAAAGCGGGAAGGGCGATTACTTCGGGCCGCTGGTGGTGGCCGGGGTTTTCATTAATACCGAGACCGAGAAGAAGCTGCGGGAACTCAACGTCCGCGACAGCAAGAAGATCTCCCCCCGGCGGATCCAGGAACTGCGCAAGGTGATCCGCCGGGAGTGCCGCTACTCGGTGGTAGCGATCGGCCCCGAGCGCTACAACCAGCTCTATAACACGATGGGGAACCTCAACCGGATCCTGGCCTGGGGACACGCCCGGGTGATCGAGAATATCCTTTCCAAGACCAGCTGCCCGCGGGCGATTCTCGACCAGTTCGGCCGGAAGGACCTGGTCTTGCGGGCACTGATGAAGAAGGGACGGTCGATCGAGATCGAGCAGCGGGTCCGGGGGGAGTCCGACCTGGCGGTGGCGGCGGCGTCGATCCTGGCCCGGGGCGAGTTCGTCCTGAGGTTGGAAAAGCTCTCCGAGGAGTTCGGGGTCAAACTTCCCCTGGGGAACAAGAAGAGCCTGGTCCACGCGGCCGGCAAAGAGATCATCAAGAAAGAGGGGATGGAAGCCCTGGTCCGGGTGGCCAAGGTTCAGTTCAAGACCACCCGGGAGATCCTCGGCGCCTGACCCCCCGCCTCGCCCCCTTTTTGTAACCACGAATCCTCACCAATCTTCACAAAATCACCCCCCCGCCTCGCCCCCTTTTTCATCCACTAATTACACGAATTACTCTAATTATTCCCTCGCCTCGGCCCTGAACTACTCCCCACTCCCCACTCCCCACTCCCCACAATGTTCGCCCATCTCCACTGCCACTTTTACGGGTCCTACTCCGACAGTCTCCTCGATCCGGAGCGGGAACCGGCTTTCCTGAAGGAACTCGGGCAGAATTCGGTCGCCCTGACCGACCACGGGGTGGTCGATTACGCCGTTCCGTTTTACCAATCCTGCCGCGCCGCCGGTATCCATCCGGTGATCGGCTGCGAGGTCTATTTCGTCGAGAACGCCCGTCGGAGCATCGAGCGTTCCGATTCCTACCGGAACCACCTGGTCCTCCTGGCGGCCGACAACGAGGGGCTGGCCAACCTGGTCCGGCTGGTCAACGACAGCTGGCTGGAGAACAACTACGGGGAGACCCGGGGGTTGGTCGATTGGGAGTTGCTGGAAAAATATCACCGGGGGCTGATCGCCCTCTCCGGCTGTTTCTGGGGTTCGATCCCCCGGAACTATGTCACCGCCGGAATCGAGGAGGCCGAGCGGGAGTTCCGGCGCTACTACGAGATCTTCGGCCGGGATTTTTACCCCGAGCTCGGCCGGCATGGGATCGAGGAGGAGGAACGGGCCAACCGGGGACTGATCGAACTCTCCCGCCGGTACGGGCTTACCCCGGTGGTTACCAACGACTGCCACTACCGGCTCCCGGAAGACTGGCAATATCACGACATCCTGATCAAGACCCGCTTCGGGACCGCCACCGACTTCACCCTCGACTCCCGCCGGTATTACCTGAAGAGCGAGCGGGAGATGCTCGAACTCGGCTTTCCGCCCGAGTATTGCGGGATTTCGGAAGAGATTGCCCGGCGCTGCCGGGTCGATCCCGCTTCCCTACCGGTTGATCTGGAGATCGAACCGCCCGCCTCCGGGGAGGAGACGGTTTTCGCCTCCCGGGCGGTGATCATCGACGCCCGCCGGGCGCTCCGCGATGTCTCCGCGGTCCTCGGCCGCGGCGGCCGGGAACTGGAAGAAATTATCGCCCCGCTCCCGGAAGGGATCTCCCTGGCCGCGGCCCGGCGGGAGTTTTCTCCCCTGGCCAGGTGGCTGGAGAGGCATCCCGAGGTGCTGCCGGCGGCGGAGAAACTGGAGGGGATCCCCCGGAAGATCGTCCCCGACTGGGAGACGGTGATCCCGATCCCGCTCGAACGACTGCGGGGGTGGCTCCCGCTGAGGCGGTCGGGCGGGGCGGTCATCGCCTCCGCGCCCCGCGCGGTTTTAGAGGACCTCGGGGTTCCCCTCCGTCCGGCCGCCTCTCTCTTCGACCGGGTCCCGGATTTGCGGGTCCGGGTGGCCCGGCTCTCCGCTTTCGGGGAGGCCCGGGGGAAGATGGCGGCCGGGGATCATTTCGCGGCGGCCGTTCTCCTGGAAGGGATTCTGAGAACCGCCCCGGAGAATCTGGACGCCCGGCTGGCCCTGGCCGAGGCCCTGTATTTCCTCCGCCGCTACCGGGAGGCGGTGGAACAGTATCGGATCCTGGAGGAAGCCCGGCTCTCTCCCCGGATCCGGTGCCGGGCGCTGGTCCGGCGGGGCTGGGCCCATAACTGGCTCGGTGAACCGGAACAGGCCCTGACCGCTTTCGCCGGGGCGCAAGAAGACGACCCGGACTATGCCCCCGCCCTCTACGGGCTGGGGATGGTCAGCCGCCGGCAGGGGAAAAACCGGGAAGCCCGGGAGCATCTCCAGGCCTTTCTCCGGCTCCGGCCGGACGGGAGACAGGCCGAGAAGGCCCGGGGCGTGATCGCCCGCCTCTCCGGCTGACCACCCGATGGTTTCCTTTGCTTTCCGGACGGGGATTCGTATAATTCGTTATTGCCTCGAACCGGCTTGATCTATGGACAACAAAGCTACATTCTGGGATCGGGTGGAGGAGTATCCGCTCTGGCGGCTGCTGGCCGGAGTCTTTCTCTTCGCCCTCTCGGCGCGGCTGGTGGTCACTTTAATCTTCTTTCTCCGATGGGGGTGGCATACCGTCAGCGGGATCGAGCTCTGGTTTTATTACGGGGTGGCCAAGGGGACCTTCGACCTTTACTCGATCTGGGACCCGACCTGGTGGGTCCTCTCGCTGATCGGTGCCGTCTTCAGCGGGGAGGCCCTTCTCTACGCCACCTACCTGACCTCCTCGATCGTCTCCTCCCTCAACGCCGCCGTCTTCTGCCTCTTCGTCTCCGAGCTCCACGACCGGAAGACCGGTGTGATGGCCGGGCTGATCTACGGGACGATGGTCCTGCCGATGTTCAACAGCGCCGGGACGACTACCCACGATATCTATGCCTACGCCTGGCTGGTCCTTGCCCTTTACGGGATGCTGGCGGCCTTCCGGAGAAAGGGCTGGATCCGGCTTCCCTTTGCCGCCCTGGCCCTGGTTTCGCTCTGGCTCGGCGTCCACGTCGGCCGGACGATTATGGTCTCCGCCGGGACGGTCCTGCTCTATCTCGTCTGGCGGGGAGTGAAAGCCCTGGCCGGTCCCCGGTTCGGTGGGGGGTACCCTTTCTTTCTCATCTCCCTGGCGGTGATTATCGGGGTTCTCCTCCTGGCGGGATATCTCCTGATGCCGCCGCTGATGGAGAAGATCTTCGATCTCGCTCAGGAGAGCCGGGGGATCGATGTCCGGGCCCAGATCCGGGCGGGGTCGGGGGATCTTTTGGGCAGCTCGCTGGGCGATTACTGGCTCCGTTTCAATTTTCTCTTCTTCTTCCTCCCGGTGGGTATCTACGTGGCGGTGAAGAAGAAGGATATGCTCGGCCTTCTCTTTCTGATGACCGGCTACCTCGCCTCCCGGACCGCCGACCGGGGGACCCGGCCGCTCTCCTTCGGTTTTGCCCTGATGGGGGCGCTGGCCTTCATCAACTGGAAACCGGCCTACGGCTGGATCCTGGCCGCCTGGATGACCTATATCATCGGCGAGTTCGGGGGGAGGTACTCGACCGAGTACGCGGTCTTCTTTCCGGTCTGCGCCCTCTTCATCTATTACTTCATCCAGTGGCCGGGGGAAGAACGGAGATCGGGAACCAGTCTCCTGGTCTACAGCCTCAGCCTCTTCGCGATCCTCTTCGGGTTTGTCTTTCTCTCCAGCGCCTCGCTCCGGGAGAGCTGGGGGTTGTTCACCGTCCCCTATCTCCCCGGGGGTCTCCTGAAGACCGCCCCCGGGTTTACCTACCTCTTTATTCTTCTGGGCGCGGCGACGGCGGCCCTGATCGTTTATACCCTCCATCAAGGGATTACCCGTTCCCGTCGTCCGGGCTGGATCCGGGCGATGGTTGCCCTGACCCTGGTCTGGCTTTTTCTCGGCGCCGTCCTCGGCGGTGCGGTCTTCCGGGCCAAGGAACTGGGGAAGCCCGAGCAGCTGCGGGCCCTGGAAGGGCTCACCGGCCTGGCCCAGCCGGAGCAGGTGACGGCCGTCAACTCGGTCCTGGCCCGGATCAACGGGCTGATGGGTTTCCTCCAGCGGTACTGGTCGGTCCAGGTCTGCCTCCTGGCCGCCGGGCTGCTGATGGTCTTGCTGGCTGCCACCCGGCCCCGGGGCGAGGGCAAGGAACGCCAGCGGTGCAACGCCTGGCTGAAGATAACCGTCCCGGCCGCCTGCTTTCTCCTCGGATTTCTCCTTTTGGCCCTGGGGACGGAGGCGTTCTGGAAGAATATCCATTTTATCGCCCCCCCTCTCTTCGCGATCCTGCTCTATATTTTCTACCGGCCACAGGCTGCGCAGGTCCACCGCGGTTACCCCGCCGGGGCGGTGCTAATCTGCTGGCTCTTTGCCGCCATCATCCCCTCGATGAACCAGACCGCCAAAAGTACCGAGGGGGAGTACCGGCTCTACAGCTGGCTGGGGCAACATTCCGGGGGGGAGGGGAGGGTCTTCGTCCCCTGGAGCGACGGCTATATGGCCGAGGCGATCTCCGGGGTCAAGTCGGAGCTCTCCCCGGAGAAAATCGACTTTCAGCTTCCCCGTCTCTACTGGATGTCTGAAGAGGCCGCCGCCCTGGCCCTGCGGTCGCGCTCGATCGATTACATCGTGGTCTCCTCGAAATACTTCAAGCTTTTGCGTTACAGCGAGCAGAGCGGGGAATTCCAGTACAGCTTCTCTCCCGACATCATCTATCAGCCCCAGCAGGCGGGGATCAACACGATGGACCGGCTCCAGGAGACCGCCCTCTTCAAGATGCTCTACCGGACCCGGGAGCTAAAGCATTTCCGTCCTCTCCATCTCGAGCGGGACCCGGCCGTCAACGAAACCACCATTCTCTTTGAGGTCCGGCCCGGAAATAATTCCCCTTGAACCCGGCGGCCGGTTTCCTATATCCTGTTTCTCAGTCACCGATCACCGATTACCGACCACCGATTACCGATTACTGGTACCCCAATGACCGGGAAGAAAGTTACCGTTAAGGAGATGAAGCACGATGGGCTGGTGGACGCGGTCGCCGCCTCGGCCTCGTTCTTCGAGCGCCACCGTCTTCCGTTGATGATCCTGGGAGCGGCGGTGGTGGTCGCGGCAATCGTTATCGCCCTCTTCGCTTACCGGTCCACCGGCCGGACGGCGGCGGCGGTCCGGGAGCTCAGCGACGCCCGGACCGTCGGGGAATTGGCCGCCGTTTACGAAAACTATCCCCAGACCCCTTCAGCCCCCCTGGCCCTGGTCCAGGCCGGAGCCTTTGCCTTTACCGAAGGGGAGTACGGCCCGGCCCGAAATTACTGTCTCCTTTTCCGGGAATACTCCCCGGGCAATATCCTGACCGGCTTCGCCCAGATGGGGGTCGCCGCCAGCCTGGAAGCCGAGGGCCGCTGGGACGAGGCCCTGGCCGCTTACGATCGCCTGGCCGCGGTTTACCCCGATTCGGCCCTGGTCCCCCAGGCCGCCTTCAACCGGGGCCGCTGCCTCCGGGAGGCGGGCCGGCCGGAAGAGGCCCGGAGGGAGTTCAAGATGGTCTTTGAACGGTTCCCCCAGAGCCCCTACGCCTTTCTGGCTCGGGATGAATGGGTCGCCCTGGGATATTCGCGATGAACGCCGGGCCATACGATGGGGCGATTTTATTCTTGACTGCGGTCGCGTTTTCTTGGTAAGTTTCCTTGACAAAGTTATCATCGGCGGTTTTCGGTCCGTTGCGGCCGGTTGCCGGTGTTATTGATAGAGAGATAAACAAAACTGGGAAGAAGGAGGATTAATTATGAAGAGACTGACGGCAGTCCTGTTGGCGGCGGCGATGATCGTCGTGATTTCGTCCACCGCCCTGGCGGCGGTGCAGAACGTGCGCCTGGGGGGAGATATCCGGACCCGGGCTTACTACACCAAGAACCTATATTCGGTTGATTCGACGACCGATCATGATGATTTTTACCTCCGCCAGCGGACCCGGGTCTCGGCTGAGGCCGACCTGACCGACAACGTCTGGGCGGTGGCTACGGTGGAAGCCGACGGCCTCTGGGGACGCCAGAGAGTCGAGCAAAAGACCGAGGTGGTTGAGGTAACGAATCCGGATGGAACTACCGAAACCGAGACAGTAACTACTTACGAGAAAGTTGACAACGACTGGGACGTCAACATCGCTGAGGCCTACATCCAGCTCAGCGAGATGTTCTACAGCCCCTGGACGACCAAGATCGGCCGCCAGTATCTCAACTACGGCCGCGGTTTCCTGATCTCGAGCCGGGAGTGGGAATACAAGTTCGACACCTGGCGCAATATCCTCGATTTCTACCCCTGGACGATCGATCTCTTTTACTCCCGCCTGGTCGAGTCCGATCGGTGGGGCGATGGAGGCATCGAGAAGGGGGGCGACGACGAGGACCTTTTCGGTCTGAATATGAACTTCCAGGCCGACTACTGGACGATGGAAGGTTACGTCTTCG
>JAVCCZ010000063.1 GCA_030765265.1 Candidatus Erginobacter occultus | reverse complement strand
GGGACTACAACAGCACCTGGGGCGACGAGATCGCGATCTTCCGCCCCTCGACGGGGCTATGGTCGATCCGGGGCGGGAACCGTTATTACTACGGCAGTTCCGGCGATTCCCCGGCGACCCGGTAGCACAAGGATTTTTGCCTGGACAATTAATGGCGGAGAAAATTCCTCAGCTGTGCGGGGACCGGTATCCCGGTCTTTCCCCCGCTTGTTTTTTGTTCGGTGGGCGACATCAATGGTGCTGCTCGGGATCAGCAGTTGACCTATCTTCGCCCGTCCATCCTGGGCAAGAGTCAGGCGATTCTTAATGCATATTTTTTCCTTTTTCCTAATGTTTTCAATATTCCCACATTTTTTTCATATTATTTCTTTGCTATTTTCTCCCCGCAGCGTCATTTTTTAGCTCAACACAAGCGATTGAGGCATTGGGACCGATGTAAGTATACCGGATCGGCGGAGATTGATCTTTTTAACCACCGTTTCCCTCTTGCCCGACGGGGAGAGCGGCAACAAAGGAGGAAGGAGATGAAGATGTTTTCCTGTCTGACCGTGATTCTCATCTTACTCCTGCTAGTCGTTTCCCCCGCGGCCGCAGCGACCCGGCGCGCCCTTTTGGTGGGGATTGACCACTATGATCCGTATTACGGGCCCGGCGACCTTGGCAGCTGTATCAACGACGCCAACGGGACCCGCCAGCACATAATGATTGGTGACTCCCTCAACCGCTGGCCGTCGGCAAATCTCCAGGTCCTGACGGACAGCAATGCCACCCAAAGCAACATCCGGTCCAGGCTCCAGACCCTGGCCTCGACCAGCTCCTCCGGGGACCTGGTGGTTTACTTCCACTCCAGCCACGGCGGGCAGTACTCGGGGACCAGCACCTATCTCTGTTCCTATAACGCCGACTACACCGATACCGAACTCGGCCAGGACCTGGCCCTTTTCAGCTCCCAGGTCAACGTGATCGTAATCATTGATGCCTGCCATTCTGGGGGTATGTTCAAGGAGGAGGGCTGGCCGTTCGCCGAGCGGGCGATGGAGGCCTTCCGGGAGGCCAAGGCGGCCGATTACCGGGCCCGGGGGATCCCGGCGCCCGAAAAATTCGGGAACAATATAGCTTTTATGACTGCTTGTGATTATTACCAGACCTGCTGGGCAGGCAATCCTTATAGCCTCTTTGCCGGGCACCTGATTAACGGAGCCCTTGGCCAGGCGGCCGATACCAACGGGAACGGGGATTATGAGTTTTATGAACTGTTCACCCACGCCAAGGCCCGGGCCACCGCCCAAAACCCCAACCAGACGGCCCAGTACCTCAACTACAGCCTGCTGTCCGGAACCGCCGCTCGCAATGCCCCTGGCGGCCAGACTTCATCCACCGCCCCCCTCCAGCTCTACGCCGGGGATTTCAACGGCAACGGCAAAGCCGACATCGCGATCTTCCGGCCCTCTTCGGGGCTCTGGTCGGTAAGGGGAATAACCCGGGCCTACTTCGGCCGTTCCGGCGACATCCCGGTCCCCGCCGACTTCAACGGGAATGGCCGCTCCGACATAGCCATCTTCCGGCCTTCGAGCGGACTCTGGTCGATCCGGGGTCTGACCCGGTTTTACTTTGGACGCTCGGGTGATTACCCCATCCCGATGAATTATCACGTGGGCTCTGCCACGGCCGGGATCTTCCGCCCCTCGACCGGCCTCTGGGCCTTTAGAAATGCCGGCCGGATATATTTAGGCCAGCCGGGCGATATCCCGGTTCCCGGGCCCTGGAAAACCCGCAGCGGAACGTGGGGGATGGTCTGGTGCGGGATCTTCCGCCCCTCGACCGGCCTCTGGGCTATTGAGGGCGGGTCGCGCTTCTACTTCGGAAGGTCCGGGGACATCCCGGTCCCGGGGGCCTACTCCACTTCTTCGACCGAGCCCTGGAAGGGGGCGATCTTCCGCCCCTCGACCGGCCTCTGGTCGGTGCGGGGCATTACCCGGGCCTACTACGGCCGTTCCGGGGACACCCCGGTCCCGGCCGACTACGCCGGCACCTGGGGCGACGAGATCGCGATCTTCCGCCCCTCGACGGGGCTATGGTCGATCCGGGGCGGGAACCGTTATTACTACGGCCGTTCCGGCGACCTCCCGGCGACCCGGTAG
Organism: Candidatus Erginobacter occultus; assembly: GCA_030765265.1. Taxonomy (GTDB): domain Bacteria; phylum Auribacterota; class Erginobacteria; order Erginobacterales; family Erginobacteraceae; genus Erginobacter; species Erginobacter occultus. Next base: position 1,643 of record JAVCCZ010000063.1, on the reverse strand, counting down.
CACAGGCATTTTTGACTGTGCGGTTTGCGGGAACACAGACAAGAATGTCCGTGCTACGCTGTTGTTGCCAAAGTGCCAATCCCGCAAATGCGCGGGGAGGAGGAGAATATGAAGAGCCAGTATAATTACGCCGCAATCACGGTTTTAATCCTGCTCGGCCTCCTGCTGCTCCCGCCCGCTACGGCCGCCGGAGAGGGTGCGCTTTTTTACGAGGCGGATGATTTTCTGACCGAAGCTGAACAGATCGGGGTCATCGGGGCGGTCAGGTACCGTGCGGTCTTCGTCGAGCCGAGCCGTCTGGGAGAGATCTCCCCTGATGGCGAGTTGGAGGCTGCTCCTGAAGTGACCCTGAACCTCTTTGCGGATACCACCTTCCAGGCTGTCCTGGAGAAATGTTATCCCTCGATCGGGGAGGGCTGGGTCTGGGAGGGGAAACTGCAGTCCCCCCATTCCGGCACGGCGGTGATCGCTTTCACCGACCGCACCCTGGCCGCCGAAGTGGAGGCGGATGGGCGGGTGATCCAGGTTCGCCACGACGGCGGCCCGGTCCACTTGGTCCGCGAACTGGAGACCGTTGAGGCTGACCTTCTCCGTTCCGGCGGCACGGCGGTGGAGATGGATGTCTACAACCGGACTAACCAGGAGCGGGCTTCCCGGGGGATTTACTGCCTGGCCTGGAACGATCTCCTGCGCAACTCGGCCCGGGGTCATTCCCAGGCAATGGGGCAGCAAGATTTTTTTGATCACGACAACCCTAATACCGGCTCTACCCCGGGCTCCCGGATGACCGCGGCGGGTTACAACTGGAACTCCTGCGCCGAGAATATCGCCGCCGGCAACTCCACGGCTGCGGCGACGATGCAGCAGTGGATGGACAGCACCGGCCACCGAAATAATATACTCAACCAGGTCCGCTGCGACCTCGGAGTGGGGTACTACTACCTGCAAAACGACCCCGGCACGTATCAATACCACTATTACTGGACACAGAACTTTGGCCGGAGGATGGGGGTGTCCACCTGCCCCTACGTCCCCCCGCCCGTCCCCACCACCACCACCCGCGCCCCGCTCCAGCTCTATGCCGGGGACTTCAACGGGGATTCGATCTCGGACATCGCGATCTTCCGCCCTTCGACGGGGCTGTGGTCGATCCGGGGGGTGGGGCGCTATTACTTCGGTCGGTCCGGGGACATTCCGGTTCCGGCCGACTACAACGGGGACGGCCGGGCCGACATCGCTATCTTCCGCCCCTCCAACGGACTCTGGTCGGTCCGAGGGGTGACCCGGTTCTACTTCGGCAAATCCGGGGATTACCCCATTCCGATGAATTATCGGGCGGGTTATGTGGTCGCCGGAATCTTCCGTCCCTCCACCGGCCTCTGGTCCTTCCGGAATGGTGGTCGGCTCTACTTCGGAAAATCCGGGGACATTCCGGTTCCCGGCCCCTGGAAGACCCGCAGCGGGAAGTGGGGACTAGTTTATCCCGGCATCTTCCGTCCCTCCAACGGACTTTGGTCGATTCAGGGGGTGACCCGGTTCTACTTCGGGAGTTCCGGGGACATCCCGGTCCCGGGGGCCTACTCCACTTCTTCGACCGAGCCCTGGAAGGGGGCGATCTTCCGCCCCTCGACCGGCCTCTGGTC
>JAVCCZ010000003.1 GCA_030765265.1 Candidatus Erginobacter occultus | reverse complement strand
GGGGTGGATAATCTCTGGGCGTATGACACGGTCGAAGGCAGCCAACGGGCCCTCACCGAGTTTCCCGAGGGAACCGGCGGGACGATCGCTTTTTCTCCCGACGTGAGCAAGATATTTTTCGGTTACGACCGGGTGGGTCGTTACAAGATCTACCAGCTCGACCCGGCCGACGGGGAGCCGAAAGAGATTATTACTCACGCCCTGCGCAACAGCCGGATGACATCCTGGACCGACCCGGACGGGTTGGTTCTGTACTATGTTTCCGGGAAAGCCGGGCAGGACGATATCTGGATGAGCTACATCGCGGACGGGAGATTTTTAAATATCACCCGGGACCCCGCCGCCGACCACTCCCCCGCCCTCTCTCCGGATGGGAGCGTGGTGATCTTCTCCTCTCAACGCGACGGGGAAAACTGGCAGCTCTACCTGGTCAGCCGGTCCGGACGCCCGATCGAGAACGAGGTGATCCGGATCACCAACGACGAATACAACTACTGGTATCCCCACGTGCGGTAACCCGCTTGGCTGGACCTCATACGTCCTCCCGCCCCCTGGAACGCGCACATCCCCCCTGCCCCGCGGTAGCACAGGCCGCTGGCCTGTGCCTGCAGGGCTGGAACGCACAGGCCGGCGGCCTGTGCTACGCATTTTTCCGCGGTGGGTAGGCTGTGTTTGCGGGGCTGGAACGCACAGGCCGGCGGCCTGTGCTACCGCCACGTTAACCGGACCGGGATTCCCCTCTCTCTCAGGAATTGTTTGGCTTCCCTGACCGAGTAGGTCCGGTAGTGGAAGATCGAAGCCGCCAGGACCGCCTGGGCCCCGCCTTCCACGATCCCCCGGTAAAGGTCTTCCAGCGTCCCCACCCCCCCGGAGGCGATCACCGGGATTCCGACCGCCCCCGTGATCGCCCGGGTCAGTTCCAGGTCGTAACCGGCCAGGGTCCCGTCGCCGTCCATACTGGTGAGGAGGATCTCCCCCGCCCCCCGGTTCTGCGCCTCCCGGGCCCACGCGACGGCGTCGATCCCGGCCGGGGTCCGCCCGCCGTGGGTAAAAACCTCCCAGCCACCCGGCTTCCGGCAGGCGTCGATGGCGACTACCACGCACTGGGATCCGAACCGCTCCGCCGCCCGGCCGATCAGGGAGGGGTCGCGGACGGCGGCGGTGTTGAGCGAGACCTTGTCCGCCCCCGCCTTGAGGATCTTCCGGATATCTTCCAGCTTCCTGATCCCGCCCCCGATCGTGAAGGGGATGAAAACCTCCTCGGCGGTCCGGGCGGCCAGCTCGACGATCGTCTTCCGGTTGTCCGAGGAAGCGGTGATGTCGAGAAAGACCAGTTCGTCGGCCCCCTCGTTTTCGTAGAACCGGGCCTGCTCGACCGGGTCCCCGGCGTCGCGGAGTTCGAGGAAGTTAACCCCCTTGACCACTCGGCCGTCCTTGACGTCCAGGCAGGGTATGATTCTTTTCGCTAACAAAATTATTCTCCGGATAATTTTGGTTTATCTTTCCGGTTCGGCATCGGTACCGAAGTCGCTATCGCTACCGGGATCGAAATCATCTTGACGCCCCGGCCGACAAGTTCCCACCCCATCCCCCACGATCAGGAGAAAATTCTCCAAAATCTTCAACCCCACCGCCTGGCTCTTCTCCGGGTGGAACTGGAGGCCGTGGATATTACCCCGGGAGACCGCGGAGACGAACTCGCCCCCGTAATCGGTGACGGCGGCGATCACCGCCGGGTCGGCGGGGACGGCGACGTAGGAGTGGACGAAGTATACGTAGCTTCCCTCAGCGATCCCCGCGAAAAGGGGACCGGGCTCCCGGAGGCGGAGTTGGTTCCAGCCCATATGGGGGATGATCCCCGCCGTTTCCGGCAGCCGGACCACCCGGCCGGGAAGTAGATCGAGGCCGGTGTCGCCCCTGCCCTCCTCGCTCCGGCTGAAGAGGAGCTGGAGGCCGAGGCAGATCCCGAGAAACGGCCGGCCGGCGTCGGTTATCTCCCGGATTGCCTCCACCCAGCCCCCGGCCCGGAGGTTGTTCATTGCTTCGGCAAAGGCTCCCACGCCGGGGAGGATGATCCCGGAGCAGCCCCCGGCCTCCTCCGGCCGGCCGAGGATCCGGCACCGACCGCCCAGGTGCTCGATCGCCTTCTCCACCGACCGGAGGTTTCCCATCCCGTAATCTATGATTCCGATCAATTTAAAATCTTCGCTCCGCGGATATTTTCGCTTGGAATTCCGGTTCAGCGGCGGTTATTGTATAGAGATCGAGGAAAAGTGACCAGCGGGAACTATGATCCTCCCGTCCGCGAAAGGCAATGAATATGAGAGAGGACTATTTCAACGAATTCGACGCGGTGACGCTTTACTGTCCCCGCTGCCGGCGGGCGGTTGAGGTCAGGAAGAGATTACTCCTGGTCCTCCCGGGCGGGGACAAGTACGACTATACCTGTTCGGTCTGCGGCGATTCGCTCGGTTCCAAGGTTGATAAAAACCGGCTCACCTGAATTGCTTACAATCCTCCCCTTCCTATTGATAATCCACTAATTCCACGAATTACCACTAATTGATTTTTGAATCCCCCCGCCTCGCCCCCTTTATGTAACCACGAATCCTCACAAATCTTCACGAATGGAGAAGATAATCGCTATCGGGATCGCTATCGGGATCGCTATCGAGGGTTGTTGTTCCCCGCCTCGCCCTGATTTTTAACCACCAATCTTCAACAATTACGAATCACCGATTACCGATTACCGATTACCGATCACCCTCCCTCCCCGGCAGGCCTTCACGCAGACACCGCAGATATAATGCCCGAGGTTGAGGGTGTTCTTGAAGACCTTGAGCTGTTCGTAACAGCGGAGGTGGTCGAACTCCGCCTGGTCCTCCCGGATCGCTCCCGCCGGGCAGGCCTCGAGGCAGTCCCGGCATTCTCCGCAATCCCGCTCCAGCGGTTGCCCGGTGGTCAGCGGGAGGTCGGTCAGGACCGTGACCAGCCGGACCCGGGAACCCCGCTCAGGGGTGACCAGGAGGTTGTTTCTTCCGATCCAGCCCAGCCCGGCCCGGCGGGCGACTTCCTTGTGGCTGAGATGTCCCCGCTGAACCGTCCAGTCGACCGTCTGGGAGGCGCCGACCGCGATCGCCGCCGCCCCCATCAGTTCGATCCGGCGGGCCAGCTCGAAGGCGTTCCGGTCGAGAAAGTAGTTGGCCTGCCGGTAATGGTGGAGGTAGAGCCGGGTCGGGCGGCCGTCGATATCTTCCAGGACCCCGCCGGAGAGGAAGACCCCGAGGGCGATCCCGGTTTGGAGTTTCCCGGTCGTCTCCGGGGAAAGGTCGAGCGCCAGCGTCTCGAGATCCGGCAGGGCGGCCGTCCCGAAGAGATCGAAACCCAGCTCGCGGGCCCCCTGCTCGACCTGGCGATGGTTTTCTATTTTTTGGTTAGCCATATTCCTGATATCTGATGCGACCGGCCAAGTTGGTTCTCCCGGTATTCAATCCTGCCGATCCCGTTATCCTGTCAAAAAACTACCCGGTTGATCCAGTCTTGTTTTTCCTCAGCCAGACCAGCAGGATCGAGATGGCCGCCGGGGTGACCCCGGGGATCCGGGAGGCCTGGCCGAGGTCGAGGGGTTTCAGGCGAGCGAGTTTTTCCCGGACCTCCGCTTTCAGACCCGGGATGGCCGAATAGTCGAAACTCGAGGGGAGGGCGATCTCCTCCAGGCTTCTCAAGCGGGCGGCCTCGGTCTCCTGCCGGTTCAGGAACCCCTCGTACTTGACTTCGATCTCGGCCTGTTCGCCGACCGCCGGGTCCAGGCCGGCCAGGGCGGGATCGAATCGGGCCAGGTCGAGGAGTCGGACCCCGGGACGGCGGAGGAGATCGCGGAGACTGGAGTTTTCCCGGATCGGCGGGCTGCCGGATTCGTTCAGGAGGCGGTTGATCTCCTCCCCGGGGGCGATCCTCCGTTCGGCCAGCAGCCGGAGGGTCTCCCCGATCGCCGTTCTTTTATCCCTGACCTTTGCTCCCTCCTCCGGGTCGACCAGACCCAGCCGGCAGCCCTCCTCCCGGAGCCGCAGGTCGGCGTTGTCCTCCCGCAGGGAGAGGCGGTACTCGGCCCGGGAGGTGAAGATCCGGTAGGGTTCGTCGGTGCCCCGGGTGACCAGGTCATCGATCATCACCCCGATATAGGCCTGCCGTCGGGAGAGGACCAGGGGTTCCCCCCCCCCCAGGGAGAGAACGGCGTTGATCCCGGCGATCAACCCCTGGGCCGCCGCCTCCTCGTAGCCGGTGGTCCCGTTGACCTGGCCGGCCAGGTAGAGCCCGGGAACCGGCTTGCTCTCCAGGGTGGGGAAGAGATCGGTGGGGTCGATGTAGTCGTGCTCGATCCCGTAACCCGGCCGGATTATCTCAGCCGTCTCCAGCCCGGCGATACTCCGGATCATCTCCCGCTGGAGATCGATCGGGAGGCTGGTCGAGATCCCGTTTGGGTAGTACTCGACGGTGTCGCGTCCCTCCGGCTCCAGGAAGATGTGGTGCCGTTCCCGGTCGGGGAAGCGGACCACCTTGTCCTCGATCGAGGGACAGTAGCGGACCCCCCGGCCCTTGATGGTCCCGGAGAAGAGCGGGGAGCGGTCGAGCCCGCCGGCAATAATCCGGTGGGTCTCCGGGTTGGTCCAGGTGACGTGGCAGGGGACCTGCGCGATCTCCGGCCGGGGTGAGGAGAGGGAGAAGGGCCGGGGTTCGGGGTCGCCTTCCTGGACCTCCAGCCGCTCGAAGTCGATCGTCCTCCCGTCGAGCCGGGGACAGGTCCCGGTCTTGAACCTCCCCAACCGGAAACCGGCGCCGTTAAGCCAATCGGCCAGCCCGGCGGACGGGGGGTCCCCGATCCGCCCGCCGGCAAAGTTCTCCGGCCCGATATGGATCAGCCCCCGCAAAAAAGTCCCGGGGGCGAGGATCACCCGCCGGCCGGAAAATTCCTCGCCCAGGGCGGTCCGGACCCCCACCGCCCGTCCCCCCTCAAGGATAACCTCTTCCACGGTCGCCTGGTAAACCCGCAACTTTGCCTCCGCTTCCACCCGCCGCTTCATCGCCAGGGAGTAGCGATGGCGGTCGACCTGGACCCGGGTCGCCCGGACCGCCGGTCCCTTGCGGGTGTTGAGTTGCCGGTACTGCATCGCGCACTCGTCGGCCGCCTTGGCCATCTCCCCGCCGAGGGCGTCAATCTCCCGCACCAGCTGGCCCTTGCCCAAACCCCCGATCGCCGGGTTGCAGGAGAGGGCACCGATCCGGTCGGCGTTGATGGTGACCATCAGGACCGAAGCCCCCATCCGGGCCGCCGCCAGCGCCGCCTCGATCCCCCCGTGCCCACCCCCGACCACAATCACGTCATATCCTTCTTCCCTCGTCATCTCAGCTTGTCCGTTCCCAGGTTTCGTATTCAATCGCAATCGCTATCGGGATCGCTATCGGGATCGAGCCCCCGTTCCCCCCGGGAAAAAAGTTGATCCGCCCGCCCGATTCTCTGTTATAGTAAGGCATCCGGAATAAAGATACCGCAACAATCTAGCGCAAGGAATACACTTATGTGTGGAATAGTCTGCTATATCGGTTCCAAGGAAGCGACCCCGATCCTGATCGAGGGTCTCAAACGCCTGGAATACCGGGGTTACGACTCGGCCGGCCTGGCGGTCACCGACGGGAAGGAGACCTGCCTGGTCAAGGAGGTGGGGAAGGTCAGCCGCCTGGAGGAAAAGATCAAGGAAGACTCCTGCCGGGGGACGATGGGCATCGCCCACACCCGCTGGGCGACCCACGGCCGCCCTTCCGTCCCCAACGCCCATCCCCAGACCGGGGAGGAGGACAAGGTCTTTTTGGTCCACAACGGGATCATCGAGAATTACCTCTCCCTGAAGGAAGAGCTGCTGAAGAAGGGACATACCTTTAATTCCGAGACCGATACCGAGGTCCTGGTTCACCTGATCGAGGAATACTACGAGGGCGACCTGGCGGCGGCGGTGAAGAAGGTCTTGCGGCTGGTCCAGGGGACCTTCGGGATCGCCCTCTTCCACCGCGATTCGCCGGATCAGATCGTCCTCGCCCGCCGCGGCTCGCCCTTGATCCTGGGGATCGGAGAAAATGAGTACCTGGCCGCTTCCGACGTCAACGCCCTGCTCCGCCATACCAACCAGGTTATCCACCTCAAGGACAACGAACTGGCGATCCTCAACCGGGACGACTTCTCGATCAGCGATTTCCAGGACCGCCGGGTGATCCGGGAAGCGGAGACGATCGAGTGGGGACAGGATGCCGCCGACAAGAAGGGTTTCGATCATTATATGCTCAAGGAGATCTTCGAGCAGCCCGACGCGGTGGAGAACGCCCTGAGGGGGAGGCTCCTCGAAGGGGAGGGGGTCTCCCACCTGGGGGGGCTGGAAGGGGTCCTCGACCGGCTGAAGGCGATGGAGCGGATCCACTTCGTCTCCTGCGGCACCTCCTACTACGCCGGGCTCCTGGCCCGCTACATCTTCGAGAAGGTGACCGACTTCAGCGTCGAGGTCGAGTACGCCTCGGAGTTCCGCTACCGCAACCTGCGGCTCGACGAGAAGACGGCGGTGCTGGCCATCTCCCAGTCGGGGGAGACCGCCGACACCCTGGCCGCCATCCGGGAGGCGAAGCGGAAGGGCGCCCTCTGCCTCGGCCTGGTTAACGTGGTCGGCTCGACCATCGCCAAGGAGACCGAGGCCGGGGTCTATAACCACGCCGGCCCCGAGATCGGGGTCGCCTCGACCAAGGTCTTCCTCTCCCAGTGCGTGATCCTGACCCTGATGGCCCTCCTGGTCGGCCGCTACCAGCGCCTCTCCCTGACCGAAGGTCTCTTCATCACCCGGGCCCTGCGGAAGCTCCCCGGCCAGCTCCGGCGGATCCTCGACCAGGCCCCCCGGATCGAGGAGATCGCCCGCCGGTACGCTCAATACCACAATTTTCTCTATATCGGCCGGCTCTACAACTTCCCGATCGCGATGGAGGGGGCGCTGAAGCTGAAAGAGATCTCTTATCTCCACGCCGAGGGTTACGCCGCCGGGGAGATGAAGCACGGTCCGATCTCCCTGATCGACCCCGACTTCCCGACCGTGGCCATCGTCCCCCGGGACTCGACCTACGAGAAGATGATCAACAATATCCAGGAGATCAAGGCCCGGGACGGTAAGGTGGTGGCGGTGGCGGCCGAGGGAGACTCCGAGATCGCCGGTCACGTCGACGACGTCATCTCCGTCCCCCGCTCGATCGACATCCTCCAGCCGCTGCTCAACACCATTCCGCTGCAGCTCTTCGCCTACTACATCGCCCGGGAGCGGGGCTGCGACATCGACAAACCCCGGAACCTGGCCAAGTCGGTCACCGTGGAATAAAATTTCCCTGAAGGAAATTTTATGGAGATGGATCTTACCCTGGCAGAAATGATTGCCGCCGCCGGAAAACCGGTATCCGTCTCCGGGGGCGGGGAATATACCGGGATCGATCTCCGGGGAGTCCGCCGGATCGCCGGCGAATCCGGAAAGACGCCACGGGAGGTCGAGATCGCCGCCCTCCGGCAGGGGATCATCCCTCTCCGCTACTACCGGAACATCGCCTCCCTCGGTCTCGACGGACAGGCCCGGCTCCTCTCCTCCACGGCGGCGGTGGTCGGGGCCGGCGGCCTGGGCGGGCTGATCATCGAACTGTTGGCCCGGATCGGGGTCGGGCGGCTGATCCTGATCGACGGGGACAGTTTCACCGAGGACAACCTCAACCGCCAGCTCCTCTGCCGGGAGGGGGACATCGGCCGCAAGAAGATCGAGCGGGCTGTCGAGCGGGTGGCCGAGGTCAACTCGGCGGTCGAGGTGACAGCCCGCCCCGTCTTCCTCACGGCGGAGAACGCCGCCGAACTCCTGGCCGGCGCCGGGGTGGTGATCGACGCCCTCGACCGGATCGGGGTCCGGATTCTCCTGGAAGAGGCGGCGAACCGGCTCTCCATACCACTGGTTCACGGCGCGATCGGGGGGTTTATGGGCCAGGTAGCGGTTGTCTTCCCCGGGGAGGAGACTCTCTCCTCCTCGATCTACCGAGGGGAGGGGGACCAGGCTTCCCGGGGGATCGAGGCCGTCCTCGGCACCCCCACGATCACCCCGGCCGTGGTCGCTTCCCTGGAGGCGATGGAGGCGGTGAAGATCCTCCTCGGGCGGGGAACCCCCCTGGAGAACGAACTTCTCTACCTCGACCTGGAGTCGGCGGAGTTCTCCCGGATCGGGCTGAAAGGCGGCGGCGATGGAGATTAAGGTCTTTCTCTACGGCGCCTTCAAGAAACTGGCCGAAAGTCCGACCTTTGACTACCGGGTGGAGGAGGGGACCACCGTCGGCGAGCTGATGGACCTGCTGAAACTCCCCGACCCGGTCTACCGGATGGCCCTGGTCAACAACATCCGGGTCCCCGAGTCCGCCGTCCTGAAGCCCGGCGACCAGGTCCACCTCTTCCAGCCGATCGGCGGCGGCTGAGCCGGCGGTTGGAGTTATCCACCGCTTATCCACCCTCATCCACAGGCAAATATTGCCGATTGCTCCCTTTAGTCCCGCCTCCCTTGCCCCACGAGGCCGCTTCAGCACTGTTTTTCCGCCAAGCGGACGAGTTTAACCGGTCTGACGGGTCCGAACTTTGGGACAACAGGATATCCGTTACGGACCGGAAAAATTGTGCATAACCTGTGGAAAACCGGTTAATTGCTGTGGATAAAATGTTGACAGGCTGGCCGGATCGGCTACAATGTCCCCCTTTTTCTTATATCTACCCTCAATCGTCAATCCGCGAGGCAGCCTGAATGATTAAAATACCCGCCGGTCTCAACCTCCAGCCGGGAGAAGAAAAGAATCTCTGGCAGGAGATCTCCGATCGTCCCGACCGCTTATCCCTTTACCGCAAGCTGGCCCGCCTGCTGGAGCGGAGAAACCGCCCCCGGGAAGCGGTGATGGTTTTGAAGCGCGCCTTGAAGAAGGTCCCCGCCGAGCGGCCCCGGGAAGCGCTGGATATCAAGAAGCAGATCGTCCGGCTTTACGAGGCGGACGGGGATGACCGGTCGGCGGTCCGGGCCTACCGGAAACTGATCCGGGAGTACCCCCGGGAGTGGGTTCCCTACGAACGGCTGGAGCGGGTCTACGCGCGCCAGGACCGGAAAGCCGAGATGGTAAAGATTTACCGGGCGGTGAAGAAGGGAAACCCGCAGCGGGAAAGAATCCTGAAACGGCTGGTCCGGTTGGAGACCGATTTAGGGAATTTTCCATCCGCCCGCTCCGACCTGAGAAAATTGCTCAAGGAGTTCGGGCCCGACTATATGCGCCTCAAGGACCTGGGCCGGCTCTACGAGAAGACCGGGAACCTGAAATCGGCGATTGTCTCCTACAAGAAAGCCCTGAAGCTCAAGCCCCGCAACCCCGACCTCGAGCTGATGATCGGGGTCTCCAAGCGGAAGACCGGCCAGCGGAAGCAGGCCCGGGCTGCCTTCCGGGAGATCCTCAACCATACCCCGGGCTGGTACGGCTCCCACATCCATTTAGCGGAGATGGATATCGAGGAAGGCCGCCACCAGTCGGCCGAGGAACATATGAAAGCGATCGACCGCCGTTTCCCCGGCAACTCCCGGGTGGCGATCAACCGGGCCCGGATCCTCCTCGCGGAAGGCCAACCCCAAGAGGCCCTCGACCTGTCCGGCCCGGCGGCGGTTCAGACCCCCTTTTATTATACCGATGAACTCAGCCTCGGCCACCAGGTCCAGGCCGAGGCCCACGCCGCCCTCGATCGGGAGGAAGAAGCGGAGTACCATTCCCTGATGGCCCGCCGGCTGAAAGGCAGTGCCGATTATTTTTCGACCACCATCGAGACGGCCGACGAGTTGATCGAATCGGGGAATCTCGACCTGGCTGAGAAGGTCACCGACGGACTTCTGGAACGCTACCCGGTCAACTCGCTGGCCCGGATCAAGAAAGCCGAGATCGCCCGGATGAGGGGAGATCTCGACCAGGCCCTCGCCCTGGCCGCCGAGGCGGCGAAAGAAGACAACCCCCGTTACCTGAAAGACAAGATCCGGGCGCTGGAACTGCTGGCCGAGCTTTACGGGGAGAAAGGGGATAAGGAGAAAGCCGAACAGTGCCGCCGCCGGGCCGGGGAGCTTGCCGCCCGCCCGCCGGAGAAATAAACAGCTTAACCAGGAAATCAGTTATGACCACGATCCGTTTACCCGAGAAAGTTCTGACCCCGAAACTGGAAAAACTCCGCTCCGATCTCGACTCCGCTCCCGCCCGGGCCTCCACCTACAAGGAGATGGCCCGGCTGTTGAGCGGGAACGGTTCGCCCCGGATTGCCACCCGGATCATCCGGGCCGGCCTCAAGGAACTGCCCGGCGACCAGGGGTTGCTCGAGAACCTGGCCCGGATCCAGCAGGCGGGGGGATTCCACGCCGCCGCCGCGAGGACCTGGAGGCAGGTGATCTCGCTCTTCCCGGAGAGTTTTCTTGCCTACGAGAAACTGGAGCGGCATTACGTCCGCTCCGGGCAGCCCGGACGGGCGGTCCGGATGTACCACCGGGTCGAGGAGGATCACCCCCTGCTGGAGCAGAGCCTGGAACGGACGGTCTTTGTCTGCAAGGAAGCGATGGATATCCCCGGCACCCTGAAGGCCCTGAAGAAGCTGGTGAAAAAGTACGGCCTCGACTACCGCCGGGCCCGGGACCTGGGCCGGTTTCACTTCAAGGCCGACCAGTTCCGGGAAGCCTCCCGCTGGCTGGAGAAGGCCTTCTCTCTCGGGGAGGGCGACCGGGAACTGCGGCTCACGCTGGCCCTGGCCTACGCCCGGCAGAAAAAATTTACCGCCGCCCGGGAACAGATCGACCTGATCCTGGCCGAGCGGCCCGACTCCTACGCCGCCCTGATCAACCTCTGCGAGTTCACGATCGAGGAGGGCGACCTCGCCCGGGCTGAAGCGATCCTGGAGAAGATCGAGAAGCTCTACTCCCATAACTCCCGGGCCGCCCTGGCCCGGGGCGAGATCAGGCTGTCGCGGGGAGACCCGGAGGCGGCGGAAGAAGCCCTGAGGACCGGCATCCGGGGGACGGCCTATTACTACCGCTGGGAGCTGGAACGGGGTTATCGCCTGTTGGGCGAAGCTCTCGAGCAAACGGGGAAGGGGGAGGAAGCGGAATTCTGTTGGCTGCTGGCCGCCGCCCTCCACTCCGCCCCCGACGCCTACCTGGCTTTTATCGCCCTGGCCGAGGAGAAGATCGAAGGCCGGGAGATGGCCGCCGCCTCGAAGGTGCTCAAGGTTCTGGAGAAGATGTTCCCGAACAACACCCGGGTGGCGCTGAACCGGGCCGAGGTCGAGGTCTTCAACGGCTACCCCGCGAGGGCGATCGAACTGCTCAACCGGCAGCTGGAGAAGACCCCGGAGAAATTCGTCCGGGACAAGGTCGCCGGCTACCGCCTCCTTGCCCGCGCCTACCGGAAGCTGGGCGACTGGGAAGGAGCCCGGGCCAGCCTCCGCCAGGCCGACGCCATCGAAGCCTCTCTGCTTGCCTGATTCGGGGAATGGGGAATAGGGAATGGGGAATAGCAAAACCAAGATAGCGCATAGAGCATAGCGCCCGGTTCATATGCCCGAGCTGCCGGAAGTGGAGACGATCAGGCGGGAGCTGGCCTCCCGGATCGAGGGGAAGAAGATCGAGCGGGTGGTCATCCCCCCCGACCCCCGGGGCTGCCGGGTGATCCGCCGCTGCCCTTCCCGTCCGAAATTTCTCCGCCGGCTGGCGGGCCGGAAGATCGTCTCGATCGGGCGGCGGGCCAAATATCTTCTCCTCAACCTCGAAGACGGCCGGGTCCTGATCCTCCACCTGGGGGATGTCCGGCCAGCTCCTCTTCCGCCCCTCCGGCGCCCCCCCGTATTCCCATACCCGCCTGGTCATCCACCTGGCCGACGGGAGTGAACTCTGTTTCGTCGATCCCCGGAAGTTCGGCGAGGCCTACCTTTTCTCGGAAGCGGAGGGCGATACGCTGGTCAATCCCTTCGCCCTCGGCCCCGAGCCCCTCGATCGCGGCTACACCCCGGCCCGGCTCCGGGAGAGCCTGAGCGGACGGAAGGGCCCGATCAAGGCGGTCCTCCTCGACCAGAAGGTGGTGGCGGGACTGGGTAATATCTACACCGACGAGGCCCTCTACCGCTCCGGGATCCACCCGTTGCGTCCGGCCTCTTCCATCACCGGAGAGGAAGCGGAACGGCTGGCGAAGAGTATTCGGGAGGTCTTAAGGGAAGCGATCCGCTGCCGGGGGACCAGCGCCGCCGACCGCCAGTACGTCACCACCGCCGGCACCCTGGGCAGCTTCCAGGAACGCCTCGACGTTTACCAGCGTCCCGCTCAGCCCTGCCCCCGCTGCGGAGCCCCCATCGCCACCGCGAAGATCGCCGGGAGAACGGCCCACTTCTGTCCGGAATGCCAGATTTAGGCAATGGGGGATGTACTGCACTAGATTGCCCGGCGCGGGTAGGATATCCTTCTAAAGCTTAGTTGATTGATCAACCGAATGGCTGAAGAAATTCGGTGGTATCTTGATATTTCCGGATGGCGGAAGTTTAATCATCCGGGGCTATACTCTCTTGAGAGAAAAACAATCAGGTTTGTTTACCTGGGCGAACGGATTTTGATCCTTC